>NZ_QBTZ01000001.1:3232857-3569285 GCF_003058055.1 Acidovorax sp. 107
TATCAGCGTTTGGGCTGAAGCTGGTATCTACCGAGCCGTCAGCGTTGAGCCGGGCAATATGGTTGCGCGATTGCCCCCCATACTTGTGAAATTGCCCCCCACAACCACCTTGCCATCGGATAGCACGACAACGCTCCCGACTTTGGCGTCGGCCCCGGGACCGGGGTCAAAACCATCCAGCGCGCTTTGGGCTGCGGCACGGTGGGGCACCACCATCAGCAAAAGCGCCATGCAGATGCAAGTGGCCAGCCAGTGCCACCACGAGCGAGAGCGCCCCGAGGCTGTTCCAATAGACACGACGCCCGCACAGGCGCGTGAAAAAGCAGGTGGTGGATGCATCGTATTAGGTCAAAGGTGGTCCGCTGCAAACTCTAGGGAACATCTCGTTGCGAGACCGCAAGTAATGTAAATGCGAGGGCGCCCGACGCCAACTGGCAAAGCCCGCTGGGGCCGGCGCGCGGGTTCTGGACGCTCATACTAAGGTTTCTGGCCACCCTTCAACCGGGTCATACTGCGGCGCGCATCTCGCTGGCAGTTGACCTCCCAAAGTCTTTAATCCCATGCCCCCCATCGCCGTCATCGACTTTGAAACCACCGGCGTCTCGCCCGGCCAGGGAGCACGCGCGACCGAGGTGGCCATCGTGCTGCTGGAGCGGGGTCAGGTGGTGGACCGGTTCCAGAGCCTGATGAAGACAGGGGTGTGGATTCCGTCGTTCATCACCCAGCTCACCGGCATCACCAACGCGATGGTGAACGCCGCACCCGATGCGGCGCAGGTGATGCAGGACGCCGCGCGCTTTGTGGGTGATGCGCCCATGGTGGCGCACAACGCGTCGTTCGACAGCAAGTTCTGGCAGGCCGAGCTGGCCCTGGCCGGGCTGGCTGCACCGCAGCCGTTTGCGTGCACGGTGCTGCTGTCGCGGCGCCTGTACCCCGAGGCGCCCAGCCACAGGCTGGGCACGCTGGTGGACTACCACGGCCTGCCGCGCACGGGCCAGGCCCACCGGGCGCTGGCCGATGCCGAAATGGCGGCCGCGCTGCTGGCGCGCATGCAGCACGACCTGCGCACCCGCTGGCGCGTGGCCGAGCCCAGCTACACGCTGCTGCAAACGCTGCAGCGCTGCGCCAAGCCCAAGGTAGGGGCGCTGCTGGCGCAGCATGCGGGCGCCTGACTCGACCTGCCCGCTGGCGATGCCGTTGCTCAGTTACTATTGAATTGATAGCTGCTAGCGCAAGATTCACTAGCGCTTGCGGGACTTCTGACTTGAATCCAGGGCTGACAATCATTCTCCAGAGCATGCGTCTGCAGGGGCCGCGCAAGTCCCTCCGCGGCGGTTGCACTGGCCTGCTCTGCCGATAATCGACCGGGACCTGCACGACGGAGCGGTGCCACCGGTGGCGCAGACCCGCCTTCGTCCTCATAACCTGTTCACGACGACAACATGAAAGGCTTGGCCATGGGGTATCTGGTACTGGGACTGGTGCTGTTTCTGGGTGTGCACTCGGTGCGCATCGTGGCCGACGGCTGGCGCACGCAGACGCTGGCGCGCATGGGCGAGATGCCGTGGAAGGGGCTGTATTCGCTGGTGTCGGCCGTGGGCCTGGCGCTCATCGTGTGGGGCTATGGCCTGGCGCGGCAGCAGCCCGTAGTGCTGTGGGTGCCGCCCATCGGCATGCGGCACGCCGCAGCGCTGCTGACACTAATCGCCTTTGTGCTGCTGGCCGCCACCTATGTGCCACGCAATGCCATCAAGGCCCGGCTGCACCACCCGATGGTGCTGGGGGTGAAGGTGTGGGCGCTGGCGCATCTGCTGTCCAACGGCAACCTGGCCGATGTGCTGCTGTTTGGCAGCTTTTTGCTGTGGGCCGTGCTGAGCTTTCGCGCCGCGCGCCAGCGCGACCGGGCGCAGGGCGCCGTGTACGCGGCGGGCAGCGCTGCGGGCACGGCAGCGGCTGTGGTGGCGGGCACAGTGGCCTGGGCGGGATTTGCGTTCTGGGGCCACGCGTGGCTGATCGGCGTGGCGCCAATGGGCCGGTGACACGGCAGGGTGGTGGTGCGGTAGGGGCTTCGCCCGCCCGGGTGCCGCCAAATCCCGGAGAATCCGCGCTTTGCGTTTTCTCTTTCTCCCGAGACCTGTATGAACGAAGCCCAAAGCCCCGCAACCCCCGCCCAGCCCCCCCTGCCCGACCACCTGTCGGTCAACCCCCGCAGCCCGCACCATGTGGCCGCCGTGTTCGAGCACGACATCGGCATCCGCCTCAATGGCAAGGAGCGGTTTGATGTGGAGGAATACTGCATCAGCGAAGGCTGGGTGAAGGTGCCCGCCGGCAAGACCGTGGACCGCAAGGGCCAGCCGCTGCTCATCAAGATCAAGGGCACGGTCGAAGCGTTCTACAAGTGACCGCTGCACGAGCGGCCACACCGCTCGCCCCTGGTGCCTGGGTGATTCACTGCGATGGCAGTGCCTGGCCCAACCCCGGTCGCATGGGCCTGGGGGCGGTGCTGACGGGCCCCGACGGCACCGTGCAGCACCAGATCTCCGAAGCCACCACCTTTACCGGCTGCAACAACGAGGCCGAGTTGCGCGCGCTGATGTTGGCATTGCAGTGGCTGGCGCTGCAGGGCATCGCCACATCAAGCCCTGTGCAGGTGTTCAGCGACAACAGCGTGCTGGTGGAGCAGCTGGGCAACCACCCCAAGGCACCGATTGAGCGGCTGGCAACGCTGTTTGACGAAGCACGCGAGGCACTGCAGCTCTTCCCACAAGCCCAGGTCCAGTGGATTCCCCGCCACCGCAATGGCGCCGCCGACACGCTGGCGCGCGCCGCCCTGGGACTGGCACCCAAGGCCGCCACGCCACAGGGGCAGACGCTCAAAAAGTGCCGCAGGCGCTGAGTCTCTGCCCGGCACACGCCATCAGGCCGGGTCGAGCCCTGCAGCCGCACGGTACGCCTGGATGCGCGGCAGCACCGCCTGGCGACGAGCGATGCTTTGCGCAGGCCACAACCCATCGCGTTCGTAGTACTCCGCCACGGCGGGTGTCCCGGGCAGCAGCACCACCCAGGGCTGTTTGGAGGCCGTGAAGATGTGGATGTCGGGCGGCAGGTGGTCCGGCGCATCCAGCGTGCCCACGCGCACAAAGGCCATCACGGGCCCCGCGCCTGCATAGTGGCTCCAGACCGTCACCTGGCAGTGCGGGCATCGCGCAATCTGCTGGCCCAGACCGCTTTCTGACGGGGTGTGCACCATCGCTGGGGTGCCTGCGAGCAGTTCCACACGGTCGGCCTCGATCATCGCGTTCAACGCGAAGGCCGCGCCGCTTTCGCGCTGGCACCAGCGGCAGTGGCAGCAGTGCACAAACAGCGGGGGCGTGAGCAGGCGGTAACGCACATGGCGGCAGGTGCAGCCGCCGTCCAGCGGGTACTCAGCGGCAGGGTGGGTCATGGGGCAGTGTCCTTGCAGCGGGGTGAGGGTGGGCGCAACACCGGCCTTCAGCCGCAGGCACGGGCCAGCAGCAGCGCCTTTTCCTGCGCGTTGCGGGTGAGGCTGGCCGCGCGCTCGAATTCGGCACGCGCTTCATCCCCCCGGCCCAGCTTGGCCAGCAGGTCGCCGCGCACGCTGGGCAGCCAGTGGTAGTGGCGCAGCAGGGGGTCACCCGCCAGCGCATCGACCAGCGCCAGCGCGGCTGCGGGCCCTTCGGCCATGCCCACGGCCACAGCGCGGTTCAGTGCCACCACGGGGGAGGGCGCCACCTGCAGCAGTGCGTCGTACAGCGCCACGATGTGGGGCCAGTCGGTGTCTTCGGCCTGCCGGGCGCGTGCGTGGCAGGCGGCGATGGCGCCCTGCAGCGCATACGGCCCCCAGGCGTGGCCAGCGCGTGCCAGCTGTTCGGCCTTGTCCAGGGCCGCCAGGCCCCGGCGCACCAGCAGGTGGTCCCAGCGCGCGCGATCCTGGTCCATGAGCAGCACGGGCTGGCCCTGCGCATCGGTGCGCGCGGGCAGGCGCGAGGCCTGGATTTCGAGCAATGCCACCAGGCCTTGCACCTCGGGCTCGTCGGGCGCCAGGCTGGCCAGCACCCGCACCAGACGCTGGGCCTCGCCACACAGCGCGGGGCGCATCCAGTCGTCGCCCGCCGTGGCGGCATAGCCTTCGTTGAAGACCAGGTAGATCACCTCCAGCACCGAGGCCAGGCGCGGCGCGCGCTCGGCCGCGCCGGGCACTTCAAACGGCACCTGCGCGGCCGTGAGGCTGCGCTTGGCGCGCACGATACGCTGGGCCACGGTGGGCTCGGGCACCAGAAAGGCGCGTGCGATCTCGGCCGTGGTGAGGCCGCCCAGCAGCCGCAAGGTGAGGGCCACACGCGCCTCGGTGGGCAGCACGGGGTGGCAGGCGGTGAAGATGAGGCGCAGCAGGTCGTCACCGATATCGTCCTGCTCGGCGTGCATGAGGGTGTCCACCACATCGGGCGCGTACTGCGCCTCGAGCGCTTCGAGGTCGTGGCCTAGGGCCTCGTGCTCGCGCTGGTGCAGCGCCTGCTGGCGCAGGTGGTCGATGGCACGGCGCTTGGCGGTGGTCATGAGCCAGGCGGCGGGGTTGGCGGGCAGGCCGGTGGTGGGCCAGTGCTCCAGCGCGGCCACCAGTGCATCTTGCGCCAGCTCTTCGGCCCGGCCCACGTCGCGCGTCATGCGCGCCACGCAGGCGATGATGCGCGCGGCCTCGATGCGCCACACCGAGTCGATGCTGCGGTGCAGGGCATCGCGGTCGGGCAGGGCGGATTCGTTCACACCTTCTTAGCCCAAGGCCTTGCTGGCGTCCTGCATATGCACAAACTCCCAGCTGTGGCCGTCCAGGTCGTCGAAGCTGCGCGAGTACATGAAGCCCAGGTCTTGCGCCGGGCGCGGGGTGGTGCCGCCTGCGGCCACGGCCTTGTCCACCAGCGCATCGACTTCGTCGCGACTGCTGCACGAGAAACACACCAGCACCTCCGACGTGGTGCGCGCGTCGGCAATCGCCTTGTCGGTGAAGGTTTGGTAGAAGCTCTTGACGAGCAGCATCACGAACAGGTTCTCACCCACCACCAGGCAGGCGCCCTGGTCGTTGGTGAACTGGGGGTTGAACTCATAACCCAGCGCGCGGAAGAATGCCTGCGCGCGGGCCATGTTCTCGATGGGCAGATTCACGAAGATTTGTTGGTGCATGACGGGCTCCTGAAGGGTACGGACGGTAATGGGAAACAGGGGGTTTGGCAAAGGGGGAAGGGTTCAAGTCGCGGGCTTCTGCGCCACGGCGTGCAGGTTGGCCAGGCCGTCTTCAAAGTCCTGCCCCACCATGCGGTCCATGTTGAACAGCAGGTGGGCGATCTTGGCCAGGTAGGGCACGGGGCCGTGCATGGTCCAGGTGACGCGGGTGGCACCCGCACCCTCGGGTTGCAGCGTGAAAGCAACCTGGTTGTGTGCTTCAAAGGGCTTCACAAAGTCGAGCTTCATGGCCACGCGCCGAAGGGGGGTGGCCTCGACGATCTCCATGCTGCCCACGCCCACCTTGTCGCTCTGCCAGGCGTAGCGTGCGCCGGGGCCGCTGGTGGTGGCGCTGTACTGGCCTTGCAGGGCCGGGTCCTTGCGCTCGTAAGGGTTCCAGGTGTTGAACTGGCGCAGGTCGTGGATGAGCCCATACACCCGCTCGGGCGGTGCCGCAATCACGCGGCTGCGCTCCACGCGGAAGGTGTCGGGGCGGGTGGCGGCAAACGCCAGCAGCAGCGCCAGGGCCGCCAGCAGCACGAGGGCGATGGTCTTGATCATGGGGATGTCCTTTACGCAGGGAATCAGCCGCGCAGGGCTTCGAGGTCGCGAAACTGCTCGACGCCATCCACGCCTGCAAAGTCCTCCATCTCATAGAGCTGGCGCACTTCGATCTCGGCCTCCAGGCCCTCGCCACGCGGATTGGGAAAGCGGCGTGTCCATTCCAGCGCCTCATCGCGGCTGCGTACCTGGATCAGCGTGTAGCCGGCGATGAGTTCCTTGGTCTCGGCGAACGGGCCGTCGGTGACGGTGCGGCCATCGCCGCCGTAGCGCACGCGCCAGCCCTTCGACGAGGCCTGCAGGCCACTGCCGTCGAGCAGCACACCGGCACGGGCCAGCTCCTCGTGGTAGCGGGCCATCTCGGTCATCAGGGCGGCGGTCGGCATGCAGCCCTGTTCGGATTCGGTGGTGGCCTTGACGATGATCATGAAACGCATGGTGACTCTCCGGGTGGTGTGGACAACAAAACAACGGACCCTGCGAACCTGCCGGGTCGCGCTCGCTTCACACCTACGACGAACGGGCCTCGCCCATTTCGACACGCAGGGCTTCCAGTCAGGGTTAACACTGATCCATGAGCCCCGCAGCCACAGAGATATCCGGGCTACAGCCCTGTGATGCGTGCCGTGCGCCCGATACAATTTGTTAGTAGTTTGTAAAGACAGATTCCTCGAACTGCGCGGACGTGCGCCCACCCCCCCGGTGTCCTACCCATGAAACGAGGATCGAAACATCCACCGCAGCTTCCACGTCAGCTGGTCCTGGCCCTATTGCTGGCCTGGACGGCCGGCGCCCACGCGCAGGAAGACATCGCTGACCTGCCGCTTGAGCAACTCATGCAGATGCAGGTGACCACGGCCAGCCGATACGTGCAGACAGCCCTGGAGGCGCCCGCTGCTGTGAGCGTGGTCACGGCCGACGACATTCAGCTGTTTGGCTACCGCACGCTGGCCGACGTGCTGGCCAGCATGCGCGGGCTGTATGTGTCGTACGACCGCAGCTACCACTACCTGGGCACGCGGGGTTTTGCCACGCCGGGCGACTACAACACCCGAGTGCTGCTGCTGGTCAACGGCGTGCGCTTCAACGACAACGTGTACGACCAGGCGAGCATCGGCACGGACTTTCCCATCGACCTGGACCTGGTGGAGCGGGTGGAGTTTGTGCCCGGACCGGGGTCGGCGGTGTACGGAGCCAATGCGTTTTTTGGCGTCATCAACGTCATCACGCGCGACGGACGCCAGCTGGCGGGAGCGCAGGTAAGCGCCGAAGCGGGCAGCCATGGCAGCGCCAAGTTGCGCTTTTCTCTGGGCACCGTCGATGCACAGGGGCGCGACTGGCTGATAGCAGCGACGCGGTCCTCCGCGCGCGGAGCGGACCTGTACTACCCCGCGTTCGATAGCCCGTCCAGCAACGGAGGCGTGGCGCACCACATGGACTTTGACCGCAGCACCCAGTTGTTTGCGCGCATGCGGCACGAGGGACTGACGCTGACACTGGCCCATGGCGAACGCACCAAGGGCGTGCCCACGGGCGCGTTCTCGCAAGTGTTCAACGACCCGCGCTCCCGGTACATTGACACCAGCTCACGCCTGGCGGCCGAATACACCACGCAGTTGCTGCCGTCACTGGTCTTCACGGGCCGCCTGCACGCAGGCCGCTACCAGTATGTGGGTGACTACGTGTACGACTATCCACCGGTCACGGTCAACCGCGATGTCGGCACCGGCCAGTGGTGGGGCACCGAGTGGCAATGGGTGAGCACGGCCATCGCGCGCCACAAGCTGTCCTGGGGGCTGGACTACCGGCGCGACACCCGCATCGCCCAACGCAATGACGACCTGGACCCGCCGGCACAGTACCTGGATGCGCGCCGCAAGGGTGACGTAGTGGGCGTCTACATGCAGGACGAGTTCGCGCTGCGCCCCGACCTCACGCTGCACACCGGCCTGCGCTGGGGCCAGCAATCGGGCAGCGCGGGCAGCTTCAACCCCCGCCTGGGACTGGTGTACTGGTGGAGCACCGCCACCGCGCTCAAGCTGCTGCACGGCACGGCTTATCGCCCCCCGAATGCGTACGAGCGCGACTACCGCGTGAACCTGCCAGGGGGCGTGGTGGATACCACCGACCTGCGCTCGGAGCGCATACGAACCTCCGAGCTGGCACTGGAGCATGCGCCCTCCGGGGCCACGCGCCTGCTGCTGACGGCCTTCCGGTCCAGTGTCAGCGACCTGATCTCGCTGGACAGCCTAGGGCATTCAGACCGGCTCACCTTCAACAACACCCGCAGGGTCAAGGTGCATGGCCTGGAGGCAGAAGCAGAACAGCGTTGGGCAGGCGGTCGGCGCCTGCGCTTGGCCTATGGATGGCAAAGGGCGCGAGACTCGTCAACGGACGGAGCGCTGACCAACTCTCCCCGGCATCTGCTCAAGGCACAGTGGTCCGACGTGTTGCGCACGCCCGCGGGCTGGGGCTGGAACCCGGGCCGCTACGCCATTGAGGCCATTGGCATCGGCCCGCGCAACACGCTGCTCAACACCCGCCTGCCTGGTCATGTGCTCACCCACGTGACCTATTCCACACGCATCGCCGATGTGGATGTGTCGGTGGGGGTGTACAACCTGTTCAATCGCCGGCACGCTGACCCCGCCTCGTTCGAGATACGTGACGACTCGATCCGACAGGATGGGCGCACCTACCGCGTCAAGTTGACCTACGCGTTCTGAGCCATGGCCACTACCTCGCGTCTGCATACCCTGCTGGTGATCTGGCTGTGTATGGTGTGCAGCGCGGGAGCCCACGTGGCCCACGCCACCGAAACCGTCGCAGAGCAGGACCTGAAGGCGGCGTATGTCTTCAACTTCATCCAGTTCATCGAATGGCCGGACAACGAAGGCACCCCAGGCAATGAGGTGACGGTGTGCGTGTCAGCCTTCAGTCCGCTCAAGCGCTCACTGAATGCGCTGGACGGTAAACAGGCCGCCAAGGGGCGTACCGTGCGCGTGCGTCTGCTGGACACAGGAGCCATCCGGGCCTGCCGTGTGCTGGTAGTCCAGAACACCGAGATCGAGCCCGTGCTGCGGACACTGCGTACCCTGCCTGCGTCGCACGGGGTGCTCACCGTCTCCGACGAGGTCACCGTCGCCAGCCCGGAGATCGTCATCGCGCTGACCCAGCAGGAGGGTCGTGTGGTGTTTGGAATCAGCCCCGACGCGGCCAGCAAGGCGGGGCTCACCATCAGCTCCCGACTGATGCGGCTTGCCAAGGGAGTCCGATGACCCTGCACCACACCACCTCCAGTCCCGCTGAACCGGCGCCCCAGGGTACGCACACTGTGCTGTCATCCAGGCTGGTCATGACCGGCATCCTGGCGGCAGGGTTGGCACTGCTGACGGTGGTGCTGGCCCTGACCGCTGTGGACTACTGGAGCTCCCGCGCCTCCATGCTGCAGGACAGCCGGGTGGAGGCAGCCATCGTCGCGGACAACATCTCCGCTGCCGTGATGTTCCGCGACAACACGGCGACCAATGAAATGCTCGGTGCACTGCGGTCTTCGTCGATGGTGATCAGCGCAACGGTGTATGACGAAGATGGCGTGCTGTTTGCCCACTATGCACGCGATCCCGACCCGGGCTTCCCGACCTCCCTGCAGGCCGTGGGCCTGAATGGAGCGGCGGAGCGCTCCGACTGGCGCATGCTGGAGATCGCCCGACCCATCGAGGTCTCGGCGAAAGGCTGGGGCACGCTGTACATCCGCAAGTCCATGGATGCGCTGTACACGCGGCTGGCCCTGCGGTTTGGGAGCGCCCTGCTGATTGCGGCCTGCGTCATGGCCCTGGCCGTCGCCATGGTGCTGCGCAGCCGCGCCGCCGTGCGGGAGGCCGAAGACCGCCTGCACACCCTCGCCCACACCGACGCCGTCACCGGCACGGGCAACCGCCATGCGTTCAACGAGCGGCTCGCGGCGGAGCTGGAAAGAGCACGCAGCACGCGCCAGCGGGTGGCCCTGGTGTATATCGACCTCGACAACTTCAAGACGCTCAACGACACCTTCGGCCACGCGGCGGGGGACGGCCTGCTGCGCCAGGTGGCCCGCCGCCTGCAGTCCGTGGTGCGCAGCACCGACAGCATCTCGCGCCTGGGAGGTGACGAATTTGCACTCATCCTGCGGCTGGACATGGATGAAGCGGGGCTGGAGAAATACGCACAGCGCATCGTCAACGTCTTCCAGGCCGCCTACACCGAAGTCGGCCAGCAGGTGAACGTGACCTGCAGTGCGGGCATAGCGACCTTTCCGGACGACGCATCAGACATGGACGCGCTGGTGAGCAACGCGGACACCGCCATGTACCGCGCCAAGGAGATGGGCAAGAACCGCTGCGTGCGTTTTGACGCATCGATGAACCTGGCCGTGGTGCGGCGCCACGCCATTGAGCAGGCACTGCGCGGCGAGCTGGAGCATGGCACCGGGCTGGCTCTGCACTACCAGCCGCTGTTTGCAGCGGGCGACCAGTCGCTGGTGGGGGCCGAGGCCCTGCTGCGGTGGACGCATGCAGAGCTGGGCTCTGTGTCGCCGCTCGAAGCCGTGACGGTGGCCGAAGATTGCGGCCTCATCGCTCAGCTGGGCTACTGGGTTTTGCGCACCGCCTGCCGCGACGCAGCGCAGTGGAAGGCGGGCAAGCCGCTGCGCGTAGCGGTGAACATCTCGGCACGGCAACTGGGCGACCCACAGTTTCTGGAACGGGTGATGGACATCCTGCGCGAAGAAGGCCTGCCAGCGCACCAGCTTGAAATCGAGCTGACCGAAACCGTGCTGATGGAGAACATGGAAGCCGGAGCACACACGCTGCACCGCCTGAGCCAGCTGGGCATTCACCTGGCCATCGATGACTTTGGCACGGGCTACTCCTCGCTCTCGTACCTGCGCCAACTGCCCATGCGGCGCCTGAAGATCGACCGCAGCTTCGTCAAGGACCTGCCGGGGCAGGAACACAGCCGTACCATCGTCACCGCCATCGTGGCGCTGGCGCACGGCCTGGGGCTGCAGGTGACCGCCGAGGGGGTGGAGACGCAGGAGCAGGCAGACTATCTGGTGCTGCAGGGTTGCGATGTACTGCAGGGCTATGTGTTTGCGCGCCCCATGCCAGCGCCGCAGTTCCTGGCGCTGCAGGCGCGCGCGTCGGCTTGATTCAGTCCACCGCGCCGTCGTAGCAAGGCGCCAGTTCGCGCACCTCCACCGTAGCCCACTCGGCGGCCGGACATTCGCGGGCGATGGCAAGGGCCTCGTCGCGCGTGGCGCAGTCGATGAGGAAGAAGCCGCCCACCATCTCCTTGGTTTCGGCAAACGGGCCGTCCGTCAGACGGGTCTCGCCTTCGCGCACCTGCAGCCGCACGGCCTGCTCGGTCGAGGCCAGCGATTCGCTCGCGCGCAGCAGGCCCCGGGCCTGCAGACTGGCGCCAAAACGTTGCATGCGGGCGTAGGCCTCCTGCCCCCCCGCAAGCCCCCGCTCGGCACGCTGGCCGTGGGGTTCCATGATGAGCAACAGGTAGGACATGGGGTCTCCAAAATCGGGGCCAATCGTGCCACCCGCCACTGGCAAGGGCACACAGGATCTCCATGCTACCAGTCTCAATAGCTACGTTTTTGATAGCTAATAGGGCATATACAACAGGCGCCATAGGCCGATTTCATGTCAATGGTTGCGCGCTGCAGCAGGCCTGTGCTATCTTTGGCTCCCTATGCAACGCAGCATGCTCCTATCCACCCTATCCCTAGGCCTACTAGTGCCTGGCCGGGGTCTGCCTGCGTTCGCCACCGTTGCCTGATCCGCTCAGCGCGACACCTGATCTCCCCCTGACCCCGGCCCGCGAACCAGCCTTTGCACCATGCAAAGGGCTGCAGGGGATGTCACACGTTTTGTTTTTCATTCGTTGTTGACCGGCAGTGCGCCAACACCCATTGCGCGCACTGCACACCGTTCGTGGAGCCATTTCTCATGATTGCCAAGCCCGCCACCAAGTACCAGCCCATTGCCCCGGTCGCATTGACCGACCGCCAGTGGCCCACCCGCAGCATCACCCGCGCGCCCGTGTGGCTCTCCACCGACCTGCGCGACGGCAACCAGGCGTTGTTCGAGCCGATGAACGGCGAGCGCAAGATGAAGCTCTTTCACGAGCTGGTGCGCATCGGCTTCAAGGAGATCGAGGTCGGCTTTCCGGCCGCGTCGCAGACCGACTTCGACTTCGTGCGCCGCCTCATCGACGAGAACCTCATCCCTGACGACGTGACCATCATGGTCATGACCCAGTCGCGCGAAGACCTCATTGCGCGCACCGTAGAGGCCGTGCAAGGCGCGCCGCGCGCCATCGTGCACCTGTACAACGCCACCGCGCCCGCCTGGCGGCGCATCGTGTTCGGCATGAACGTGACGCAGGTGATGCAGCTCATCGCGCACCATGTGGGCTACCTCAAACAGCTCACCGACGCACAGCCTGCAACGCAGTGGACCTTGCAGTACTCGCCCGAGACCTTCAGCGCCACCGAACTCAGCGTGTCCCTCAAGGCCTGCCAGACAGCCATCGCCACCTGGGGCGCAGGCCCCGGCCGCCCCATCATCATCAACCTGCCCACCACGGTGGAGAACGCCACGCCCAACGTGTTTGCCGACCAGATCGAATGGATGGACCGGCACCTCAGCCCCCGCGAGCACATCGTGCTCTCGGTGCACCCGCACAACGACCGGGGCACGGGCGTGGCGGCGGCCGAGCTGGCGATGATGGCCGGTGCCGACCGCGTGGAAGGCTGTCTCTTCGGCAACGGCGAGCGCTGTGGCAATGTGGACATAGTGACCTTGGCGCTCAACATGTACACGCAGGGCGTGCACCCGAACCTCGATTTCTCGGACATCACCTCGGTCGCGCGCATTGCCGAGGAATGCACCTCGCTGCCGGTGCACCCACGCCATCCGTATGCGGGTGACCTGGTGTTCACCGCGTTCTCGGGCTCGCACCAGGACGCGATCAAGAAGGGCTTTGCCGCGCAGGACCCTCATGCCTTGTGGGAAGTGCCGTACCTTCCCATCGACCCGGCGGACCTGGGCCGCACGTACGACAGCGTGATCCGCGTGAACAGCCAGTCGGGCAAGGGCGGCATCGCCTTCTTGCTGGAGCGTGAGCACGGCGTGGTGATGCCCCGGCGCATGCAAGTGGAGTTCAGCGCCGTGGTGCAGCGCCAGACAGACGCGAGCGAAGGCGAGATGAGCGGCGAGGCGCTGTGGGAGCTGTTCCAGACGACCTACCTGCGCGCCCAGGCTCCGGCGGCCATCACCTGTCACGGGCACAAGCTCGATGAAGACGGACAGGGCATCGAGCTGGACGTGACCATCGACGGCACGCGCCAGCATTTGCGCGGCCAGGGCAACGGGCCGATTGCCGCCACGGTGGACGCGCTGGGTCTGCCGCTGCGGGTGGATCACTACGAGGAACGCGCCACCGGCACGGGCGCCAACGCCCAGGCGCTGGCCATCGTGGAGGCGGCGATGGAAGGCGTGACCGGTTCCACCTTCGGCGCGGGCTCCAGCCACAACATCGTGACGGCCTCGGTGCAGGCCATCGTGAGCGTCGCCAACCGGCTGCTGGTGCGGCGCCAGGGCACCCTGGCTGCGGTGGCAGCCTGACGGTGACTGTCTTGTAAAAAAGATAGCTGGAAGCGCTTTACGGATCAGCACTTCCAGCCTTTTTGACCAATATCCCCAAGGCAGGAACGGTGTCCATCGCACACACCAGGTCTCATCCGTTACCCTTCGGCCCATGCGCGTTTTTCACCGTCTGCCCTGCATGGCCTGCACCGTTGTACTGCTGGCGCTGGCCGGCTGCGGCACCTCGCGGCCTCCGTCCACCACCTTACCGCCCTCGGCCTCCACGCGGACCACGCCGCCCCTGACGGCCGAGCAGGCGCACGACATCGCCATCCACGCACTGGGCCTGGTGGGTACGCCGTACCGCTACGGCGGCAACACTCCGGACTCGGGTTTTGATTGCAGTGGCCTGATCGGCTTCGTGTACCGCAACCAGGTGGGTACTCCGCCGCCACGCACGGTGGCGCAACTCAACACCTGGGGCTACCCCATCGACGGCGGTGAACTGCGTGCCGGTGACCTGGTGGTGTTTGGCACCGGCCGCCAGCCCAGCCATGCGGGCATCTACGTGGGCGAAGGGCGCTTTGTGCACGCACCGTCCACCGGCGGAACGGTCCGCATGGACCACCTACAGTCACGCCACTGGGCGCGGCAGAACGCTGCGTTTCGGAGACCTTGAGGACCCCCTGATGCGCTGCTCGCCTTCCCCCGAGAGCGGACGACGCACTAGCTGTGGGGCGGCCCTTGCTCTGCGTCTCTGGCCTGGGCCGCGCCAGTTCCCAGCGGTGTGACCGCACCGTAGCGCCGATGGACGGAGACGGCCGCGCGACAATCGGGGCCACCATGACCCACGCACACCGCTCTGCCACCCCCATCTCCACCCACGACACCACACGCATTGATGACACGCGCATCAAGGCTGTGCGACCCCTGATCACCCCCGCACTGCTGCAGGAATGGCTGCCCGCCTCTGAGGCCGCGCAGGCGCTGGTCGAATCCAGCCGCGCCGCCATCTCGCGCGTGCTGCACGGGCAGGACGACCGGCTCGTGGTGGTGGTGGGGCCGTGCTCCATCCACGACCATGGCCAGGCGATGGAATATGCGCGCCAGCTCAAGCAACAGGCCGACGCGCTGCAGGACGACCTGCTCATCGTGATGCGGGTGTATTTTGAAAAGCCCCGCACCACCGTGGGCTGGAAGGGCTACATCAACGACCCGCACCTGGATGGCAGCTTCGCCATCAACGAAGGGCTGGAGCTGGCGCGCAAGCTGCTGCTGGATGTGCTGGCCACTGGTCTGCCGGTGGGCACGGAGTTTCTTGACCTGCTGAGCCCGCAGTTCATCAGCGACCTGGTGAGCTGGGGCGCGATTGGCGCACGCACCACCGAGAGCCAGAGCCACCGGCAACTGGCCAGCGGCCTGTCGTGCCCCGTGGGCTTCAAGAACGGCACCGACGGTGGCATCAAGGTCGCAAGCGACGCGATCCAGGCAGCCCAGGCCTCGCACGCGTTCATGGGCATGACCAAGATGGGCCAGGCCGCGATCTTCGAGACCCGGGGCAACCAGGACTGCCATGTGATCCTGCGGGGCGGCAAGCAGCCCAACTATCGCCAGGCCGATGTGGATGCGGCCTGTGCACTGCTCCAGGCGGCCGGCCTGCGCGAGCAGGTGATGATCGACGTGAGCCACGCCAACAGCAGCAAGCAGCACCAGCGCCAGATCACGGTGGCCGACGAGGTGGCCCAGCAGATTGCCGCTGGCGACGCACGCATCACCGGTCTGATGATCGAAAGCCACCTGCAGGAAGGCCGCCAGGACATCGTGCCCGGCCAGCCGCTGGCACATGGTGTGTCCGTAACGGATGCGTGCATCAGCCTGGCGCAGACCGTGCCGGTGCTCGAAGGGCTGGCCGCTGCGGTGCGCGCACGCCGCCAGAAGGCCTGATCCACCCCACGCCGAGCGAAGTTCGCCCGAGGCTCTGCGCTAGCGCAGAGCCCGGTCTCTTTTGGGGCAAACCCCCAGGCAAGCAGACCCGCAACCAGGGCCTGTGCGGTGTAGCATTGGTGGCTTCCGCCACAGCAGCTGCGGCCCTGTGGACCCATGTCTGGGGGCGGCTGGCCGTTGCGCTCCCACTACTTACTGCCCGATTGCTTTGCCGACGCTACTCCGCCCCGTCACCCATGGCCTGGTCGCACTGACCAGGCTGGGCCGCTGCGCGCGCAGCGACGCCACGGTGGATTGACCATGCCGCCAGCGCAAGCCACCGCAGAAGCCGCACGGCTCCAGGCACTGCAGTCTTACGCGATCCTCGACACACCTGCAGAAGACAGCTTTGACCAGTTGGCCACGCTGGCAGCGCGCGTGTGCCAGTGCCCGATGGCGGTGGTCAACTTCGTAGACCGCGACCGGCAGTGGTTCAAGGCCGCCGTGGGCGTGCCGTTCAAGGAGACCGAGCGCGCGATTGCGTTCTGCGCACATGCACTGAGTGGCAGCCGCGAGCCCATGGTGGTCAACGACACGCACAAGCACCCCGTTTTTGCCCACAACCCGCTGGTCACGCAGGACCCCCATGTGCGCTTTTACGCCTGTGTGCCGCTGGTCACCCCCGAGGGGCAGGCGCTGGGCACCTTGGCGGTGCTGGACTCCATTCCCCGGCACATCGAGGCCGAGCAGCTGGAGGGTCTGCGCATACTGGCCGAGCAGGCGATGGTGCAGCTGGAGCTGCGCCGCCAGAAGCAGGTGCTGGCCGACCTGGTGCAGCAGCGCGACCAGATGCATGCCGAGCTGCTGGCCCAGAGCGAGACCCTGCGCGTGGCCGGGCAGATGGCCCGCATCGGCGGCTGGATCGTGGAGCTGCCCAGCCTGCAGCTGAACTGGTCGCAGGAGATTGCCACCGCCTTCGGCATCGCCAGCCGCATGGGTTCGGTAGGGCAGATCCTGGCGCTGTACCTGCCGCCCTACCGGGAGGCGATGCAGACGGCATTTGCCAACTGCATCCGCCACGGCACGCCGTTTGACGTGGAGGCCGAGCTCGTCACGCCGGGTGCGCAACATTTCTGGGTGCGCACCACCGGCCAGGCCGTGCGCAACAGCGAGGGCCGCATCGTGCGGGTGCAGGGTGCGTTCCAGGACATCTCGGCCCAGCACCAGGCCTGGCAGGCCCGCCGTGAAAGCGAAGAGCGCTTTCACCTGGTGTCGCGCGCCACGGCCGACGCGGTGTGGGACTGGAACCTGCACACCGATGCCATGTGGTGGAACGAGGGCATGCAAACCCTGTTCGGCGTGCCCCTGGACCAATTGCCGCCCGACAGCACTTCGTGGACCCTGCGGCTGCACCCCGACGACAGCGAAGCAGCGCTCGCAGGCATCCATGCTGCCATCGACGGCACCGCCAACCACTGGTCGGACGAATACCGTTTTCGCCGCCAGGACGGCAGCTACGCCTGGGTGATGGACCGGGGCTTTCTGATCCGCGACCTGCAAGGCAAGGCGGTGCGCATGGTGGGCGGCATGACCGACATCAGCGCCCAAAAGCTGGCCGACCTGGATGCCCAGCGCGACGCGCAGAACCATGCCGAGCTGCTGCAGGTGCAGCAGCGCATCTCGTCGCTGGACATGCCGCTGCCCGAAGTGCTGCAATTGGTAGCCAGCACGGTGCTGCGCCAGACGGAGGCCCGCGGTGCCATGGTGGAGCTGTTGCAAGGCCGCCAGCTGGTGGCGCAGGCCTCGGCCGGTGACCATGTGCGGCCCGTGGGCAACCTGCTGGCAGTGGACGAGAGCCTGCTGTGGCCCGCACTCAGCAAGGGCCAGACCGTGGTGTGCAACGACACCGAAGCCGAAGGCTGGGACATGGCTTCGATGCCCCACCGCCACGGCGTGCGGTCGGTGATGGCGGTGCCGCTGCGCAGTGGCGATGCCATCGTCGGGTCGCTCAAGGTCACCTCCGACAAGGTCAATGCGTTTTCGCGTCGCGATGTGGCGCACCTGGAGATCCTCACCGAGTCGCTGGGGGCCATGGTGCAGTTGCGGCACGTGGCGGGGCAGCTGCATGCGTCCGAGCAGCAGTACCGCATGCTGTTTGACGAACACCCGCACCCCATGTGGGTGTACGACTGTGAAACCCTGCGACTGCAGGCCGTGAACCGGTCGATGGAACGCGACTACGGCTACACCGAGGCCGAGCTGCTGACCCTGTCCATGACGGACCTGTGGCCCGCTGAGCGGCGCCAGAACATTGAAGCCAGCATCCGCTCGATCCCGATGGACCAGCGCAACGCGCCGGTCGTGAGCCGCCATGTCAAGAAGGACGGCAGCTTCATGGATGTCGAGATCACGGCAGGCAGCATCAGCTTCAACGGGCGCCCGGCCCGCCAGGTGCTGGCCACGGACGTGACCGAACGCCTGCGCACCGAGCGCGAGCTGGCGCGCATGGGCCGTGCCCAGCGCCTCCTGAGCGCGTGCAACGAAACCCTGGTGCGCGCCACGTCCGAAACCGCGCTGCTGCAGGCCATCTGCCGGATCGCGGTAGACATCGGCGGCTATCGCATGGGCTGGGTGGGACTGGCGCTGGACGATGAGCGCCGATCCATCCGGCCCGTGGCCCATGCAGGCTACAACCACAACTACCTGGAAAACCTGCACCTGAGCTGGTCTGCCGACGACCCCTACGGCCAGGGCCCGGCAGGCATCGCGGTGCGCACCGGCCAACCGGTGATCGTGCAGGACATCCGCACCGAAGGCAACTTTGCCGACTGGACCGAGCGCATGCTGGAGCATGGCTTTCACGGCGTGATCTGCCTGCCCTTGCGCGAACATGCGCGCGGCCACACGCCAGAGCGCAGCTTTGGCCTGCTGTACCTGTACGCGCCCGACGTGCTCCAGATCAGTCCCGAAGAAGCAGCACTGCTGCAAGAGCTGTCGAGCGACCTGGCCTTCGGCATCACCAGCCTGCGCGCGCACAAGGCGCAGCAGCGGCTGCAGGCCTCGGTACTCAAGGTGGCGGCCGCGGTGTCGGCCAGCACGGGCACCGAGTTCTTTGTGCAGCTGGTGCGCAACATGGCCGATGCCCTGGACGCCCAGGGGGGCTGTGTGGTGCGCCTGTTGCCACAGTCGCAGGGCCAGACCCCCCGGGTGGTCACGCTGGCCGCCGTGCTCGACGGCCAGATGCTGCCCCACGACGAATACGACCTGGCGGGCACGCCCAGCCTGTTGTTGATGTCCCAGCGCACCCATGTGGTGACCGACAAGGTGCAGCAGCTCTACCCCGAAGCCCCCATGCTGCGGTACGTAGGTGCTCAGGCCTATGTAGGCCAGCAACTGTGCAATGCCGATGGCGAGGTGGTGGGCATCGTGTTCGTGCTGTTCCGCCAGGCAATTGCCGACACAGACTTCATCACCTCCACGCTGCAGATCTTTGCCTCGCGGGCCTCGGCCGAGATCGAACGGCAGCTGGCTGACGCCCGCATCCGCCACCAGGCCTCGCTACTGGACAAGGCCCAGGACGCCATCCTGGTGCGCGACCTGGAGCACCGCATCATCTACTGGAACAAGAGCGCCGAGCGCCTGTATGGCTGGTCGCAGCTGCAGGCGCTGGGCCAGTCCATCGAGACGCTGCTGTACGAAGACCCCACGCACTTCCGCCACGCCACACAGGCGGTGCTGGAGCAGGGCGAGTGGACCGGCGAGATCGTGCAGCACCACCGCGACGGCAGCACCATCGAGGTGGAGGGCCGCTGGACGCTGGTGCGGGGCGACGACGGCCAGCCGCAGTCCATCCTGGCGATCAACACCGACATCCGCCAGCGCAAGGCCAGTGAGCGCGAGATCCAGCGCCTGGCGTTCTATGACGCACTCACCGGCCTGCCCAACCGCATGCTGCTGATGGACCGCATGCACCAGGCGCTGGCCACCGCGCAGCGGCGCCAGCAGGGCGGGGCGCTGCTGTTCATCGACCTCGACAACTTCAAGACCCTGAACGACACCCTGGGCCACGACCAGGGCGACCTGCTGCTGCAACAGGTGGCGCAGCGCCTGAACACCTGCGTGCGCAGCGTGGACACGGTGGCCCGGCTGGGCGGTGACGAGTTCGTGGTCATGCTGGAAGAACTCAGCCCCAAACCGCACGAGCTGGCGCTGCATGCCCGGGGCGTGGGCGAAAAGATCCTGGCCATGCTGGCCGTGCCCTACGCGCTGCAGGGCTACCAGTACCGCAGCACGCCCAGCATTGGCATTGCGCCCTTCACGGGGGAGCGCGCCACGGTGGGCGAGCTGCTCAAGCAGGCCGACCTGGCCATGTACCAGGCCAAGACAGCCGGGCGCAACACGCTGCGCTTTTTCGACCCCGACATGCAGGCCGTGGTGACGGCACGCGCCGGGCTGGAGGCCGACCTGCGCTCGGCACTGGTGCAAGAGGAATTCCTGCTTCACTTTCAGCCGCAGATCCACCAGTCCGGCCGCTGCGTGGGCGTGGAGGCGCTGGTGCGCTGGGCCCACCCGCAGCGGGGCATGGTGTCGCCGGCCCAGTTCATCCCGCTGGCCGAAGAAACGGGCCTCATCCTGCCGCTGGGCCGCTGGGTGCTGCACACCGCCTGCAAGCTGCTGGCCGACTGGCACAACGACCCCGCGCTGTCGCACCTGACCATGGCCGTCAACGTGAGTTCGCGCCAGTTCCGCCATGCCAGTTTTGTGGACGACGTGGCCCGCGTGCTGGCCATCACTGGTGCGCCATCGGCCCAGCTCAAGCTGGAGCTGACCGAAAGCCTGCTGGTGGAAGACATGGAGACCACCATCGCCACCATGACCGCGCTGCGGTCGTACGGCGTGGGCTTCTCGCTGGACGACTTTGGCACGGGGTATTCCAGCCTGAGCTACCTGAAGCGCATGCCGCTCGACCAGCTCAAGATCGACCAGAGCTTTGTGCGCGACCTGCTGACCGACCCCAACGACGCCGCGATTGTGGACACCATCATCGGCCTGTCGCGCAGCCTGGGGCTGGAAGTCATCGCGGAAGGGGTGGAAACCCCCGAGCAATGCGCGCTGCTGGCCCGCGCAGGCTGCCAGCTCTACCAGGGCTACCTCTTCAGCCGAGCGCTGTCTGTGGACGTTCTGGACGCCTTCCTGCGCACTTCGCAGGAATAGGGAAGGTTTAGGGCGGGGGCAAGGAAGGGTGGCGGCCTTTTTTGAGGGCCTTCAGCCTTCTGTCATCGCATCACAGGCTCCGGCCTGTTTTTTTCGCCTGCCTCCCCTCGCGGCCTCTCCACACCTTTCTGACCCTTGAGCAGACGGTTCAGGCGACGCGAAAGGGAGGTGAGGCGCACTGGTCAGCCCATCCGCCCACCTCGGCCGCTGCGACCCCTCGCTTGTTCTCTGTCTTCTTCTTATTTCTTTTATAAATACATAGTCGTAGTAGTAGAGGGCGGCCTTGTGTGTGGACAACTGCATTTTTGTCTGCGCTGGCGCGCACTTAGCCTGCCGCCAACCCTGTGCACCGGGCCCTGCTCCCGTTGTCTCACATGCGGGGACAACAGCGGCGCATCGCGCCTTTCTGTGGATAAACCCCTGGTTGTGCCAAAACTATCCCCAGTTTTACGCACCGGGCGCGCAGATGACAGAAATCTGGGTCAAATGAGTCAATAGTGCCGGTACTACATACCTCTTTTGCTCATGTATTTATAGCAATTCAACGGATAGGGGACGCATGGCTCCCTGTGCGGCCAGGGGTTGCAGGGTGCTGCCGCCTAGCCCATGTCCGCCCCGTGAAGGCCGTGGATAGGTTCCAGGAGGCCTTCTAGGGCCTCCTGGCCACCCGTTCTCCCCGTCAGGCAAGAGATGCCTGTCCTTTCCTCCGACGAACCCTTGCGGATACGCCAGCGCCCTCCAGCGTCTGACTGGCTGGGCTGGGCCGTCGCCGCCCTGGCTGTGTTGCGGGGCCATTGCTCGCAGGGATTCCCGCGCCCGCCTGGGACGCGTCAGAAGGGGTGATCTGGGCGCCGGGGTTGGGGTTCTGGTTATTCTTTAATAGCTTTATATATAAATAGCAGTAGTAGTAGAGCAGGCCTGTTTGTGTGGACAAGGGCTTTTTCTTCAATGCTGGCGCGCACTTGCGTCGCCGAAAAGCTTGTGGGGCGGCGCGCGCAAAGTGCGGGGCTCACTGACAACAACTTTCGGGCGACGGCTTTTTGTGTGGATAACTGCCTGGTTGTGCCAGAAATGTGCCCAAGGTTATCCACAGGTGCGTGGTGGTGCGGGCGGGCGGGTCTGAGCCCTGGCCAGGGGGGCTGTCAGGCTGCCATGACAAAAAACCCGGCGTTCTTTGCAGAGCGCCGGGTGAGCGGTGGGGGGTAAGAGCCTGTCGGGTGGGACTTTGCGGCCCACGGTGGGCAGGCTCTGGGGCAACCAGGCCGCAGATGGTCTGGTGGGGCGCCCTTACTTGGCCGGAGCGGGTGCCGGACGGCCTTCGCCCCCGCGCATGCCACCGTGCCCGTGGCGGCCATCGCCGCCCCGCATGCCATCCATGGGGCGGCCCCGGTGGGCCTGGGCATCAAAGGTTTTTTGCTGCTCGGGCGTCAGCGTGGCGTAGAAGGCCTTGGTGGCCTCTCCACGGCGGTCGGCTTCGGCGGCATGCTGGGCGCGCAGGGCGCGCATGCGGTCGATACGTTCGGGGGTGGTCAGCTTGTCCATGTCCTGGAGATCCAGGCGTGCGGGGCGTTCGCCGGGTTGCATGGCGGTGGTGAACGTGGTCCAGGCGGGTTCCTGGGCGGGGGTCAGCTTGAGCTGGGCTTTCAGGTCTGCCAGCCGCTTGGCATGGCGCTGTGCCATGTCGCCATGGTGGCGTTCGTGGCGGCCCTCGGCGGCCTTGGTGGGGGCTGCGGGCGATGCCGCAGGCGCGGCAGGGGGTTGCTGTGCCAGCACGGGCAACGCCATGGCGGCGAGCAGGGCGGTGGCGGCGAGACGGTGGGAAATGCGGGGGGAGAAACGGGAGGCCATGGTGAGAGTCCTTTCACGGTGGTGAGCTCGCTGCAACGACCGTTTCAGCGATTGGAGTCCAGTGTCCGCCGCCCACGTATCGCCACCGTGCGCGTTGGGTGAGGCTGTGTAAAGTTGCGGCGAACGCTTGCAAAGCATCCTCCAGAATCATTTGGAGCAAATAGCGGGCGATGCGCTGGTGCCATATGCCCTGTTTGCTATTGATTGTGTAGCGTTTTCAGTCCCCCAAGGGCTGTCCGTGCCCCGGCTGCCCGGCGCCGGGGTGGCGACCGCCGACAATGGCGGGTTCTGTGTCCGTGTCGTTGTTCGCAGCGACCCCAACCAAAGGTTTTCCGTGTTCAAGAACATGATCGTGTACCGCATTGCTCCGCAATGGCAGGTCGAGTTGACGCAAGTGGAAGAAGCGCTGGCCAAGGCCCCTTTCCAGGAATGTGGCGCTACGCAGGAGAAGTCGCTGGGCTGGGTGCCCCCCCGGGGTGAGCAACACGGCCCCCTGGTCGAATCGGTGGGCGGGCAGTGGATCCTGCGCTTCATGGTCGAGACCAAGGTGCTGCCCGGCAGCGTGCTGGCGCGCAAGGTCAAGGAAAAGGCCGAACGCATCGAAAAGGAAACCGGCCGCAAGCCCGGCAAGAAGGAAAGCAAGGAGCTCAAAGACGAAGCCAAGCTCGACCTGCTGCCCATGGCCTTCACCAAGCAGGGCTCGATGTGGATCTGGATCGACACGGCCTCGCGCCTCTTGGTGCTGGACACGTCCAGCCAGGGCCGCGCCGACGAAGTGGTGACCCTGCTGGTCGAATCGCTGCCCGGCCTGTCGGTATCGCTGCTCGACACCCAGACCAGCCCCCAGGCGGCCATGGCCCACTGGCTCAAGGAGCAGGAGCCGCCCGTGGGCTTCACGGTAGACCGTGAGTGCGAGCTGAAAAGCGCCAACGAAGAAAAAGCCGTGGTGCGCTACGCCCGCCACCCGCTCGACATCGAAGAGGTGCAGGCCCACATCGACGCCGGCAAGCTGCCCACCAAACTCGCCCTCACCTGGGACGACCGTGTGAGCTTCATGCTCACCGAGGGCTTGCAGATCAAGAAAGTGTCGTTCCTGGACACGGTGTTTGAAGGCACCAAGGCGGACGATGGCGGCTTTGACACCGACGTGGCGATTGCCACGGGCGAGCTGGTCAAGCTGATCCCGGACCTGATCGAGGCGTTGGGAGGGGAGTCGGAGAGTGGGGTGGCGGGTGCAGCGCAGGCAGTGGCCAGCGACAGGGCTGAAGCTGCTCCAGCGGCATCACAGCCACCGATGGCTGCAGCAGCACCCTCAGCCCCGGCGCGTAAAGTGGCTGGGGGTGGGGTGGTGACTGGTCCCCGCGAAGTGCCCGTCGATACCGACCCGGAATCGGCGCCGTTCTGACATCGTGGCCCGCCGGGCCACTGTGGCTTCAGCGGTCGCTGCTGCAGGCAGCGTCCACCAACGCCGCCAGCTCACGCACATAGGCATCTTCAATGCCCAGCACCTCGCACTGCTGCACCAGCTGCTCCAGATAGTCCCGGTTGCTGCCAATGCGCCCGCAGGCGGTGGCAATGGTGGCGGCCGTGGCCTGCAGGGTCAGGTCGCCCCGGTAATGGGGGTGGCCCGTGTTGGCCACCAGCACCAGCGCCTGCACCTCACCCTGGGGCGTTGGCAGGGGCAGCAGCTGCGGGCAGTAGGCGCCGGTGATCATTTCGCGCCGCCACAACATGCGGGATTCTGCGTCCACCAGCGAGGGCGGGATGCGGAATGCCAGGCCCTCGCAGTCCTGGGAGGTGGCGGGGTCCTGCGGCTCCGCGGTTCCCATGCGCTGCAAGGTCAGCACCAGGCCTGGGCAATCGGGTGTGCCCCGGCCGATGGAGGTACTCAGCGCAAAGCGGCGTGCAAAGCCGGGCAGGCGGGCGCGGCGCACTTCGTCAAAGTGAAAGCCTGGGTTCCACATCAGCGAGCCATAGGCAAACACCCACAGATCCTGCCGCTGCGCGGTGATGGTGGAAAGCACCTCGCGGCGGGATTGCTCGACCTCAATGTCCGGCAGGCGCCAGTGGGCGGGCAGGCCCTGGCAACGCGCCTGGGCGTCCCATTCGGCCAGCACCTCGTCGGTGAGGCGCAGGCCCGAGGCATGGGCAGGGGTCAGCCGGCCTTGCAGCTCGGGCAGGTGAAGGAAGGCGTTGTCGGGGGTCATGGGGGCAGTTCCGCGCGCTGGGGTGGGGCTTCAGGCGTCTCAACGCCGCGCCAAGTCAAACACCAGCACCTCAGCGTGGTGGCCATCGTGCAGGGTCAGCGTGTTCTCGCCGTCCAGCAGGGCGCCATCGCCACCAGACAGTGTGATGCCGTTGACCTGCAGCGCGCCCCGCGCCACGTGCACATAGGCCAGGCGTTCAGGGTTCAGCACTTTCGTGGCGGTTTCGCTGCCGTCTAGAAAGCCCGCCCAGATGGAGGCATCGGCATTCATGCTGACCGAGCCGTCCTCACCCTTGCGAGAAGCTATGCGAACGAGGCGGCCCCGGCGGTCTGCGGGCGGGAAGTGTTTTTGCGCGTAGCTGGGGCGGATGCCTGTGAACAGGGGCTTGATCCAGATCTGCAGGAAGTGGGTGGGCTGGTTGGGTAGCGCATTGAACTCGCTGTGCCGCACGCCCCAACCGGCGCTCATGCGCTGCACATCGCCCGGATGCAGGATACCGCTGGGGGCTTCCGCCGAATCAGCCCCTGGCGCCCCCGGGGCCGCTGGGCCGCCAGGTTGTTGGCCAGTGCTTTCGTGCAGGTTGTCCTGGTGGGCGAGGGCGCCTTCGAGCACATAGCTCACGATCTCCATGTCGCGGTGCCCGTGCGTGCCAAAGCCTTTGCCAGGCGCCACGGTGTCGTCGTTGAGTACCAGCAGGTTGCCATGGCCCTGGTGGCGCAGGTCAAAGTAGTCGCCAAATGAAAAGCTGTGGGCGCTGTGCAGCCAGCCGGTGGAGGACCGGCCCCGTTCGGAGGAGGGGCGGACGGTGATCATGGGGATGTGTCTTTCGCGCACCCAGCGGGCTGCACTGCACACACTGTAGACGGCCGGAGCGCCGGGAAAAACCCGGGCTTGTCAAACGGAGTGTTCTGGAATCGGGACCAATGCCTGCGCAGGACGGCCGTGGCGCAACGGGGAATGAGAAAAGGACGGGGTGTCGGACTAGCGCCCCCCAAACTGCGGGCTCTGGCGCTGGTGAAACGCTTCCACCCCTGCACGGAAGTCCTCGGTGCCCGCACAGTGCACAAAGGCGTCTTTTTCAGCGGCCAGCTGCTCGGGCAGGGTGTGGTCCATCGACGCGCGCATCAGGCGCTTCATGGCGCCGTAGGCCAGCGTCGGACCATTGGCCAGGCGCTGGGCGAGGGCGGCGGTGGCGCTGTCCAGTTCAGCAGCGGGCACCACGCGGTTGACGAGGCCCAGGCGCAGCGCGTCGTCGGCTGTGAAGGCCTCGCCCAGCAACGCAATCTCCAGCGCCTGGCGCACGCCCACGATGCGTGGCAGCGCCCACGAGGCACCCACGTCGCAGCTGGTGCCCAAATTGATGTAGGCCAGGTTGAAGCGCGTGCCTTCGGCGGCGATCACGTAGTCGGCCATCAGCACCAGGCTCAGGCCCGCACCGGCGGCCGCGCCGTGCACCTGGGCGATGACCGGCGCGTTCATCTGCGCGAGCAGCAGCAGGGCCTGGTTCAGCGACGTGAGGATGTCGATGGCGCCCTGCACTGGGTCGGCGCGCAGCGTGGCCAGGTCGCCCCCGGCCATGAAGCCCCGGCCGTTGCCACACAGCACCACGGCGCGTACACCGGGGTCGGCAGCGATGGACTGCACGGTGGCGAGGAAGGCGTTGGCCATGGGCACGTCGATGGCGTTGAGTGCCTCGGGCCGGTTGAAGCGCAGCGTGGCGATGGCGCCGTTGCGCTCCAGCAGCAGGGGTGGCTGTGGGGTGGGCGCGGACGGTGCGGTAGTGGCTGCTGCAGGGTCTGTGGCGGTATTTTTCATGTCCAATCCGCTTCAAGCGCTAGTAGATATTGCGCTATCAGCTCCTGTTTTGATAGTGAATAGGTCCCAATGCGCTAAGCCCAGGGCTATTGGTACAGCGCCTCGATCTCGGCCGCATAGGTCTTGTAGATACTGGATCGGCGCACCTTCATCGTCGCGGTCACCTCGCCGTCGTCGTGGTCCAGCTCCTTGGTGAGCAGGTGGAACTTGCGGATCTGCGAGACCTGCGCGAGGCGCTGGTTGCCCTGGTTGATTTCGGCGTCGATGAGGCCGCGCACCTCGGGGTGCTCCACCAGCGAGCGGTAGTGCGTGAACGGTATGCGCCGCGCCTCGGCCCACTTGCCCACCGTCTCGTAGTCGATCATCACCAGCGCGCCCACAAACTTGCGCGCCTCGGCCACGATGATGCATTCCTTGATGAAGGGGCTGCCCTTCATCGTGTTCTCGATTTCGGACGGCGTGAGGTTCTTGCCGCCGGCCGTGATCATGATGTCTTTGAGGCGGTCCACGATCTTGATCTGGCCTTGCTCTTCGCGCACCACGTCGCCGGTGTGCAGCCAGCCGCCCACGATGCTGCTGGCCGTGGCCTCGGGGTTCTTGTAGTAGCCCGCAAACACCATGTCGCCTTTGAGCTGCAGTTCGCCGTTGTCGGCAATGCGGTGCTCCACGCCCAGCGTGGGCACGCCCACGGTGCCCACCACCACATGGTCCAGACGGTGGCCCGTGACCATGCCGGTCGATTCGGTCAGGCCATACACCTCGATGAGCGGCACGCCCAACACCCGGAAGAAGCGCACCACGTCGGGCGGAATGGGTGCGGCGCCCGTGAGGGCCACATGGGCATTGCGCAGGCCGATGAAGTTCTGCAGCGCGCGGAAGACGAGCCAATAGCTGGCGGCAAAGGTGAGCTTGTCGGTAGCGCTCCAGGCACTGCGCGGCTTGTCGGCCAACGGCTTGCAGACGTTGTAGGCCTTGTGGAACAGCGCGCGGCGCAGGCCGCCGGTTTCCTGCAGCTTGATGTGGATGGCGGCGTGCAGCTTTTCCCAGATGCGCGGCACGCCGAGGAACATGGTGGGTGCGACTTCGCGCAGGTCTTCCTGCACGGTGCGGATGGATTCGCCAAAGTTCACCTGCGAGCCGATGTACATGGGCACAAAGCTGGTCAGCATTTGCTCGGCCACGTGGCACAGCGGCAGGTACGACAGGTGCGTGGTGCCTTGCGACAGCTCCAGCCGGTCCACGATGCCGGGCACCACGCCCCGGATGTTGCGGTACGAAATCATCGCGCCCTTGGGCTTGCCGGTGGAGCCCGAGGTGTAGATCATCAGGCCTACGTCGTCGAGTGTCTGGCGCGCGAGGGCGTCGTTGATGACCGCCTGCTGGTCCGATGCCGCGCCGAGTTTTTCTACCTCGTCAAACGTGGTGATGAACTGCCGCACCTCGGGCGCAAAGCTGCGCAGGCCCTTGGTCTCCATGACCACGATCTTTTTCAGGCGCGGCAGCTCGGGCAGCGCGGCCAGCAGCTTGTCGGTCTGCTCCTGGTCCTCGCAGACCATGATTTCGATGTCGGCATGGCCCACCACATAGGACACCTCGTTGGTGGGGCTGGTGGGGTACACACCCACGGTCACCGCGCCCACCAGGCCCGCGCCCATCTGGGCCAGCACCCATTCGATGCGGTTCTCGGAGATCACGCCCACATGCCCACCTGCAGGCAGGCCCAGTGCCCGCAGCCCCAGGCCGAAGTGGCTGGCGCGCTGGTGGTACTGCGCCCAGGTGAAGGGCTTCCAGATGCCGAAGTCCTTTTGCCGGATGGCGATGCGCTGAGCGTCGGTGCGCGCGCGCTCGCGCAGCATCTGGGGCAGGGTGAGGTCGGGGAGCGTCATGACAGCCATCTTTTGCGGCGCTTGTAGTGCTTGATCTCTTTGAAGCTCTTGGCCTCGCCGCCACCGCCCATGCCCAGGTAGAACTCGCGCACATCGGGGTCGTTGGCCAAGCGTTCGGCCGTGCCGTCGATCACGATCTTGCCGTTCTCCATGATGTAGCCCCGGTGCGCCACGGCCAGTGCCACGGTGGCGTTCTGCTCCACCAGCAGCATGCTGGTGCCACGCTCGGCGTTGATGCGCGCGATGATGGTGAAGATGTCTTCGACGAGCTTGGGAGACAAGCCCAGCGAGGGTTCGTCGAGCAGGATGAGCTGGGGCTGCGCGATGAGTGCGCGGCCAATGGCCAGCATCTGCTGCTCGCCGCCCGACAGATAACCTGCAAGACCCTTGCGCCGCTCGTGCAGGCGCGGAAAGTAGCTGTAGACCAAGTCGAAGTCCGGCGTCGCATCCTTGCGCCCCGTGAGCGCATAGGTGGCGGCCACCAGGTTCTCTTCGACCGTGAGGTCTTCAAACACGCGGCGGCCTTCCATCACATGGCTCAGGCCGTTGCGCACCAGCTGCTGCGGGGCCACGGCGGCCGTGGGCTGGCCGTTGAAGTGGATGCTGCCACTTTCGACCACACCATCCTCCAGCGCCAGCAGGCCCGAGATGGCCTTGAGCGTGGTGCTCTTGCCCGCCCCGTTGCTGCCCAGCAGTGCCACGATCTGCCCCCGTGGCACGGCCAGCGACAGGCCGCGCAGGGCCTGCACCACCTTGTTGTAGATGACCTCGATGTTGTTGACTTCGAGGACGTGGGCCGGGGTTGGCTGGGTCATGGCGCAGACAAGGTCAGAGTTTGATCCAGTCGGAGGCGGCCACCATTTTTTGCGCCTTCATGTCCGCGCGGTACACGCGACCCACGGGGATGGAGTTGCCGCTGATGGTGATCGGCACACCAATCAGGCCACCCGTGTCGAAGTCCTTGATGGAGTTGAGCGCCGCCTTGAGGTTCTTGCCGTCGAGTGGCTTGCCCGCATCCAGCGTGCGCTTGGCGGCTTCGGTGAACAGCATCGCCGCCAGGAAGCCCTGGATGTAGGCCGTGCTCTGGTACTCGGGGCGCAGGGCACGGATCTTCTCCAGCATGGGCGCCTTTTCGGTGTCGTAGTAGTAGCGGTAGGGCATCACACCCATGAAGCCGTCGGCGGCCTCGCCCATCTTCATCACGGTGGAGCTGTCCATGGTCCAGAAGGTGCCCATCCATTTGCTGGTCATGCCCTGCTGCTTGCCCTGGGTGATGAACTCGGGGATGGGCGCGAGGATGTAGCCGTGGAAGATGGTGTAGTCGGGCGCTGCGCGGCGCAGCTTGATGACCTCGGTGGACACGTCCACGCTGCCGGCGGGCGTCATGATCTTGATAGGCACCGAGAGGCCCAGCTGCTTGGCCATGGCTTCGCTGGACTCAATGGGGTCGCGGCCGAATTCGGAGTCGGAGTACACGAAGGCCACCTTAGCGCCAGGCTTTTCCTTGGCGATGTGCTTGAGCAGAATGCCGAACATCTCGGTGTAGTCGGGCCCCACGAGGAACTGGTTGGGGTACTTCTTGGGGTCGTTGAGTTCGGTGGCAAACGATGCGCCCGCCATCAGGATGTTGCCGTTGCGGTCCAGCTCGGGGTTGATGGTTTTGGAGAAGCCTGTGGAGTCGCCGTAGTACAGGTTGACCTTGTTCTGGCTGGTGATCTTCTTGAACGCAGCCACCGACACATCGACCTTGTAGCCCGTGTCTTCGGGCACGTACTTGACCTTGCGGCCCTTGATGCCGCCCGCGTCGTTGAGCATCTTCACGTAGTCGCCCATGCCCGCGTTGATGCCCACGCCCGCAAACGCGAACACACCGGTGAGCGGGATCGAGCCGCCGATCACGATCTCTTCGGCGCCTTGGGCCAGCACCGACAGCGGGTGGGTGAGGGCGACAGCTCCCGCAGCGGCGGCGAGCAGCGAGCGGCGCTGGAGGGAAGTGTGTGGTGTGTCCATGAGGGTCTCCTGTTGGTTTAGTTGCGGAAAGGCCAGAGATGGAAGAAACGACGGACGCGCCGCCACACTTCGGCCAGGCCATGGGGCTCGAAGACGAGAAAACCGATGATGAGCAGGCCAAAGATGACCGTGCGCACGGGCGAGAGGAACACCGTGAGTTCGCTGCCGCCGGGCATCAGGTCCACCACGAGCTTGAGCAGCTCGGGCACCATGGTCATGAACACCGCGCCCAGGATGCCGCCCAGGATGGAGCCCATGCCGCCGACGATGATGGCCGCCAGGAAGAAGATGGACATGAGCAGCGGAAAGCTCTCGGGCGTGACCACGCGGAAGAAGTACGCCCACAGCCCGCCTGCCACACCCGCATAGAACGACGACAGCCCAAACGACAGCAGCTTGTAGCGCAGCAGCGGAATGCCCAGCACCTCGGCCGAGATGTCGCGGTCGCGAATCGCGATGAACGCACGGCCCACGCGCGTGCGGAACAGGTTGGCCGCGCCCAGCAGCATGAGGATCGTCACGGGCACGATCAGCCAGTACAGGCGGAACGAGGTGTCGAGCGCCATGCCAAGCAGCTTGGCGGGCGGCACGCTCAGGCCCCCGGTGCCGCCGGTGAACTTCCAGTTGGCAAAGATGAAGTGCGCAATGAACGATGCGGCAATCGTGGCAATCGCCAGGTACAGCCCCTTCACGCGCAGCGAAGGAATGCCCACCACGATGCCGCCCAGCATGGCGACAAAACCACCGGCCAGGAGGTTGAGCACAAAGGGCGTGCCCACCTTGGTTTCCAGCACGGCCACGGTGTACGCGCCCAGGCCCATGAAGGCGGCCTGCCCCAGGCTGACCAGCCCCGTGTAGCCCGTGAGGATGTTGAGCCCTGTGGCGCTGGCCACATTGATGCTGACCAGACAGGCCAGGTACAGCCAGTAGTCGCTGGCCATGAAGGGGAACAGCACCAGCAGCGCAGCGCCCACGGCCAGCCACACCTTTTGCGTGCGCGAGTCGAACAGCGCCGCGTCGGCGATGTAGGTTTCCTTGAGGGTTCCGATGCGCATGGGTCAGGCCTGCCGCCGGGCCGGCCCAAGGGAGGCCTGCGCCCCCTTGGGGGGCAGTGGATACACGAGGTGATGAACGTGGGGGCTCATGTTTTTACAGTCTCTCGATTTCGTGGGTGCCGAACAGGCCGTACGGCCGCGCCAGCAGCACGGCCACCAGCACGATGAAGGTGGCCAGCAGCTTGTATTCACCGCCCAGGTAGGCCCCGGCCAGCGCCTCGATCAGACCGATGAGGATGCCGCCGACGAGCGCGCCCAGCACGCTGTCGAGCCCGCCCACGATGACGACCACCAGCACCGACAGCCCGAACACACCCATGCTGGACGAGATGCCGCCAATCGAGCCGACGATGATCCCGGAGATGGCCGCGAGCATGGCCGAGGCCACCCAGGCCAGCGAGAACACACGTGGCACGTTGATGCCCACCGAGTACGCGGCGGCCTGGTCGCTGGCCGTGGCGCGCAGGGCCACGCCGCCGCGCCAGAAGCGGAACACCACCAGCACCGCTGCGATGAACGCGACGGCAATCACAGCACCCCAGAACACCTTGGGCGCGAGGAATGCATCGCCCACCATGATGGGCTGCGTGGGCATGAAGTCGGGCAGGCGGCGCTGGTCGGCCGTCCAGATCATCTCGACCAAGCCCACGAGCACCGAGGCCAGGCCCACGGTGACCATGAAGACGGAGATCGGCGGCTCGCCCAGCAGCGGGCGGATCATGGTGCGCTCGATCACCGCGCCCAGCAGGCCTGTGCCCAGCACGGCGGCCGGGATGGCCAGCCACAGCGGCAGCGCAAACATCGATGCAAAGGTGAAGAACAGGTAGGCGCCTACCATGAGCAGCTCGCCAATGGCGATGTTGACCACGCGGGTGGCCTTGTAGACCATCACAAAGGCCAGCGCTGCCAGCGCATACAGCCCGCCACCAGCGATGCCGGTGAGGCTGATCTCAAACAGGTAGGCCCAGTCGAAGTTGCCTGTCATGCGGTGGTCACCCCCTGCAGCTTGGCACGCAGGTCGCCCACATCGCCCGCGCCCAAGTAGGCGCGGATGACCTCGGGGTCCGCCTGCACCTGCGCGGGCGTGCCTTGCGCGATGACCTGGCCGAAGTTGAGCACCACCACGTGGTCCGACAGGTCCATCACCATGCCCATGTCGTGTTCGACCATGAGCACCGTCACGCCCCATTCCTCGCGCACGTCGAGGATGAAGCGTGCCATGTTTTCGGTCTCTTCGCGGTTCATGCCGGCCACGGGTTCGTCCAGCATCAGGATCTGTGGCTGCATGGCGAGGGCCCGGGCCATCTCCACGCGCTTTTGCAGGCCGTAGGGCAGGGCCGAGACGGGTGCGTGGCGGATGTGGTCGATTTCGAGAAAGTCGATGATGCGTTCCTCGATGTCGCGGCGCAGCGCGGCCTCTTCGCGGCGTGCGCGGCCCAGGTAGAACAGCGCGTCGAGCACGTTGGTTTGGAGGTGCGCGTGGCGGCCGAGCTTGATGTTGTCGAGCACCGTCATGCCGCGAAACAGCGCAATGTTCTGAAAGCTGCGGCCCAGGCCCAGCTTGGCGCGCTGCGGCGCGGGCACGCGGGTGATGTCTTGCCCCTGAAAGCGGATGGAGCCCTGGCTGGGCCGGTAAAAGCCCGAAATGGTGTTGAACAGCGAGGTCTTGCCCGCACCGTTGGGGCCGATGACGGCGGTGATGGAGCCAGGCTGCACATCAAACCCCACGCCGGTCAGCGCCTTCACGCCACCGAACGCCAGGGTCACGCCCTGCACCTGCAGCAGGGGCGTGGCAGCAGCGGGGCCGGAAGGGGTTGTCTCCATTGGCTTTCTAATACGGGTTGACTACAGCTTTTGACAGAAATTTCGATGGAACCCAGCGCAAATTTCCTACTTGTGCGTAAACTGTTTACTCGCAAGTAGATTCTGGAAGCCGCGACCCTCATCAGCATCCGTACTTTCCCGAGGAACTGCCATCCATGCCCCACGCCAAAGTGGCAACCCGCCGCCGCAGCGCCACCCCCACCGCCGCAGCGCCGTCTTCTGCACCCGCTGCCAAGCAGGTCAAGCTGGCCAAGCCGGTCAAAAAGGCCGCGAAGGCTGAGTCGGCCCCAGCCGCCCCTGCGTCAGCCCCGACCGCTGCGGCGTCTCCCTGGCCCCCGGTGTCGCACCGCGAGCGCCAGCGCGAGGCCAAGCGCAATGCGGTGCTGCAGGCGGCGGCCCAGTTGTTCAACGAACGCGGCTTTCACGCCACCTCGCTCGACGACATCGCCGCGCGCCTGAACGTGACCAAGCCCACGCTGTACTACTACGTGAAGAACAAGGACGAGATCCTGCTGCAGTGCGTGAGCAAGGGCCTCACGATGATGCTGGAGGGGATTGATGCCTCGCGCGCTGCGGGCGGCAAGGCCATTGACCAGCTCATGACCTGCATGCAGGTGTATGCGCGCATCGTCACCATGGACTTCGGCATGTGCCTGATCCGCGTGGGCGACGAGCAGCTGCCCCCCGAAAGCCGCAAGGAGCTGCGCCGCCTGAAGTCCGCCATCGATCAGGAGTTCCGCCGCCTGGTGGCCGAGGGCGTGGCCGAAGGATCGCTGCAGCCCTGCGACCCGAAGATGACGGCTTTTGTGATTGCCGGTGCGCTCAGCTGGATCGGCCGCTGGTACCAGCCCGATGGCGAATACACGCCCGAGCAGGTGGCGCAGCAGTGCATTGCGACGCTGTGTGATGGGGTGTTGCGGCGGCCTGCGGCGGTCATCGCCGATAGCGCTGTTTCAGCGCCAGTCCCCCAACCAAAGCCCGCCAGCGGCAAGGCAAAGACCCGTGCCCAACGCGGTGGAGGCTAGCGTGTTGTATCTACCGATGGATTGAGGCAGATTGGCTTTTGGCGTCCTTGGATAGGCGCTGAAAGCTATCTATCGAATAGTGTTTTCAGGGTATTGAGCCTGTATCTCTGATGCTTGACGTGCTTGTTTGGGCTGAGCTTGTCAAAGCCTCACGCTGCGCCTTGGCAAGTTCAGCGAAACCGGTTTTCATCAACGCATTGCCTTTTTCACGTGATGTGCGCGAACGGCTTCCTGTGACCGGCTTGTTTAAACAGGTTGTTTAACCCGCTACCGTATTCTTTGTGCGGTTTTGGGTTTTATAAGTCATTGATTTATATGGAAATATTCTGCGACATAAAGCATTGCTTTACCCCTAGGTATTGCCAGTTGGCTTAAAGACGGCTGCCTCTGATAGATACCAACGGGCCCAGCGCCGCTGACCGAGAACATTGATCACCCCTTCATTGCGCAACTCATCCAGGAGCTTCTGTACGGCCTTCATGGGAAGGGACGGCAGCACTTGTCTGAACTCGCTCAGTGGCGCACCGGCTTCGCCTTGGTCTTTGAGATGCTGCAGCAGCAAAGCCTTGTTGGTTCCATGATCCAAGCCCCGCTTCCGGGTATAGCTGCCTTTACTACCCAGCGACGCATACAAGGCGGCCGCCAGGATGTACTTGGCGGTCTTGCCCCTACCGATAGTTTCTACGGCACCCACTTCCGCAAGGGCGGGCAACCGTTCCAGCAGCTGAGGTGCCATGGGCCGACCCTGTTGCAGGCATTCCAGCGCCAAATAGTCCAATGTAGAAAAGCTGCGCAGCGTCTCGTCCCCCAGCCGCTCCATGAACCGCACAAACGCCGGGTTGCGCACGCCACCCTCCAGCGTCAGCCGCACCTCGTGCGCGGCAGTACCTGCAAAGCTGGGCAGGGGCTTGCCTTGGCGCACGGCGCTTTCCATCATCAGGTTCAAGCCCTGGCCGGATCGTTCGATGAGCCCGCAGCGCCCTAGCGCCTCGGCCAGGCGGCGGTTGCGCGGGTATTGCTGGTCAATGATGTTCTCGGGCGTGATGCCGGGCGGCAGGCCACCGGGGCTAACCACCTCCAGCCGCTTGGCAAATTGCCGCACAAAGACCGAGCCGCCCAGGCGGTAGTCGCGGTGGGCCACCGCGTTCAGGATGGCCTCGCGCACGGGCACCTCGTCAAAGGTGGGCAGGTCCATGCGAAAGAAATCGTCCTGGTAACTCTGCCGGTCGTTGCGCAGGTTGATCTTTTTCCACAATGCGTCCTGCCAGGCAAAGAAGCCTGCGCGGTATTCCTCGCGGTCGGCTGCCGGGCCTGCGGCTTCGGACGAGCGGTATTCAAACACCAGCTCTGCCTGTGCCAGCCACCGCGTGAGGCCCGCACGCGTACCAAACAGAATGAGCGCTGCATAGCTCACCTGATCGCCCTCCACCAGCAGTTCGGTATCGCGCAGCGTTTGCAGGTCGCTCAGCTCGCGCCTGCGTGGGTCGCCAGTCTTGCGCGCCCAGCGTTCGCGGAACAGGGCGATGGACTCGGGCTCCAGGTCGGCCAGCGTGGCGCCGGGGCAGGGCTGTGCCGAAAAGTCGGGACCTGTTTCTGCAAACATCTCCCGCAGCTCTTGGCCGCTCAGGGCTGCTAGGTCGTCACCCGCGCGCTTGAAGTAGCGGCCATCGATCTCCCATGCTGTGCCCGGCAGGCGTGGCGGAACGTGAACGATCACCACGCGCCCTTCGGGCAGCAACAGCTCTTCTACGGGGATGCGGTGCCCAAGCTTCTGGTGCAGACCCGCCTCGGTGCGTCCTGGCTCTTCAAACGCCTGTGTGCCCACAATGCGACGGGGCCGCTTGTCCGTCACGCCCAGCACCATGGTGCCGCCGCCCTCGTTGGCCAGGGCCACGCAGTACTTGACCAGCGTGTCAAAGTGGTAGTTCTGCTTGGCCTCCTTGAATTCCAGGCGCTGGCCTTCGGGTTCAAGCAGCCATTGTTGAAGCTGGGCGACAGAGGTGGGCATGAGGCAGGCAGTAGCAGGCAGTGGGAACTGCCTGAGAGTCTGCCATGCGGAGCCGCCGGGGCCTAGTGTGAGCAGTTTTGAGGCTCTTTGTGCCCCAAGCGGTACTCGATCATGCGCAAGCAGCTATTGATTTGGTAGCGTTTTGCGCAAGGCCCGGGGTGTGTGGTGTTCTGCCTGCCCGGAGGCCAGATCGTCCAGGATGGGGCAGTCCGGCCGGTCGTTGCCCTGGCAGCAGGACACCAGCGTTTGCAGGCTGCGCTGCATGGCCTGCATCTGGGCGATGCGTTCGCTCAGGTCGTCGATGTGCTGCTGCGCGATGCGCTTGACCTGGCTGCTGGCGCGGCTGTGGTCGTGCCACAGGCCCAGCAGCTCGGCGATTTCTTCCATCGAGAAGCCCAGGTCGCGGCTGCGGCGGATGAAGTGCAGGGCGTGCACATCGGCCTCGGTGTACTGGCGGTAGCCGCTGTCGGTGCGCGCCACGCCGTTGATGAGGCCCAGCGATTCGTAGTGCCGCACCATGCGCGCCGAGATGCCTGCGCGCCGCGCGGCGACGCCGATGGGCACGGGCCAGGCGATGGCGCGGGGCGCTGCGGCCTTGGTGCGCGCGGTCGGCGCGGTATTGATGGACTGGGGCGTGGTCATGGTGTGGCCTTCGCTGGGTGCTTGGTGGCGTGGAGCTCAGGCCGCGACGGTGTAGCCTTCTTCGGCAATGGCGGCGGCCAGGGCTTCGCGGGGGGCGGTGCTGTCCACGTCCACCTTGCCGCTGGCGCGGTCGATGCGGACTTGGGCGTTAGGGTCTACCTGCTGCACGGCCTGGGTGACGGCGCGTTCGCAGTGGCCGCATGTCATGCCCTGTACTTGGAAGGTTGTGGTGTTGGTTGCCATGGTGTGTCCTTGTTGGATTTGGAAATGTGGCCGTGGATGCGACCGAAGCGAATGTTGAAGCTTGACATCGTGGCAGAGTCAAACGCTGCGCAAGACACTCATGATGTGAGGGTTGATCAATATCAATGCTTGACCTTGCCATCACGTCAAGGATCAGCATCCCGGCCATGAACACCATCACCACCCCCCCCAACACTGCGCCCGAGTCCCTCCACTCGCTGGACCTGGGCATTTCTGGCATGACCTGCGCAAGCTGCGTGGGCCGTGTGGAGCGCGCGCTGCGCAAGGTACCCGGCGTGCAGGAGGCCTCGGTCAACCTGGCGACCGAGTCTGCGCGCATTGCCTTTGTCACGCAGGTGGGCGCTGACGCTGCCGCGATGGAGGCGGTGCTGCGCCGCGCGGTGCGCAATGCGGGCTACGAGCCCCGGGCGCTGGGGCAGGACGAGGCGGTGGAAGACCTGTCGCCCTGGGCGGGGTTCCTGCCCGTGGGCATTGGCCTGCTGCTGTCGGCGCCGCTGGTGCTGCCGATGATCGGCGACCTGTTTGGCCAGCACTGGATGCTGCCCGCCTGGATGCAGTTTGCGCTGGCCACGCCGGTGCAGTTCATTCTGGGGGCGCGGTTTTACAAAGCGGGCTGGCATGCGGCCAAGGCGCTGAGCGGCAATATGGATTTGCTGGTGGCGCTGGGTACCAGCGCGGGCTGGGGCCTGTCGATGTGGCTGTGGCTCACAGCGCCCACAGACCATCCGGGGCATGTGCCGCACCTGTACTTCGAGGCCTCGGCCGTGGTGGTCACGCTGGTGCTGCTGGGCAAGTGGCTGGAGGCGCGCGCCAAGCGCCAGACCACGGCGGCCATCCGCGCGCTGCATGCGCTGCGGCCCGATGTGGTGCATTTGCTCTCCAAATCTGGCGAGGTAGATGTGCCCGTGGCCGAGGTACTGGTGGGCGATCAATTGGTCGTGCGGCCCGGCGAGCGCATCCCTGTGGACGGCACGGTGCACGAGGGGCACACGCAGGTGGATGAATCCATGTTGACCGGCGAGCCCCTGCCGGTGGCGCGCGATGTGGGCGCGGCGCTGACGGGTGGATCGATCAACGGTGATGGCCGCATCGTGATGGCGGTGACGGCTGTGGGCGCCGAGACGGTGCTGGCCCAGATCATCCGGCTGGTGGAAGACGCCCAGGCCGCCAAGGCGCCCATCCAGCGGCTGGTGGACCAGGTGTCGGCCATCTTTGTGCCGGTGGTGCTGGTGGTTGCGCTGGTGACCCTGGCGGGCTGGCTGGCCATGGGTGCGGGGCTGGAGGCGGCGCTGATCCACGCGGTTGCCGTGATGGTGATTGCCTGCCCTTGTGCGCTGGGGCTGGCCACGCCCGCGGCCATCATGGCGGGCACGGGTGTAGCGGCCAAACACGGCATCCTGATCAAGGACGTGCAGGCGCTGGAGCTGGCCCACAAGGTGGATGTGGTGGCCTTTGACAAGACAGGCACGCTGACCGTGGGTCAGCCCCGGCTCACGGCGTTTGAGGTGGTACCGGGTCTGGATGATGCGGTGGTGATGGCGGCGGTGGCGGCGGTGCAAAGCGGCAGCGAACACCCGCTGGCGCGGGCGGTGGTGGCGGCTGCGGGCGAGCGGCAGATCCACGTGGCCACCGCGCAGGACGTGCGCGCCGTGCCCGGGCGCGGCACCGAGGGCGAGGTGGAGGGCCAGAGCTACCTGGTGGGCAGCCTGCGCTGGATGCAGGAGCTGGGGGTGGGCCTGGGCCCGCTGTCAGACCGCGCGGAGGCTTTGCAACGCGAAGGCGCCACAGTGTCCGCCGTGGCCCAGCGTGTGACTGAGGGATTGGCATTGCGCGCGGTCATGGCCTTTGGCGACGAGCCCAAGCCCGGCGCGCGCGAGGCGCTGGCGGCACTGAAGGCGCGGGGCATTCGCACGGTGATGGTGTCGGGCGACAACCGGGGCGCGGCTGAGGCCATGGCGCGCCGCCTGGGGCTGGACCCGGCTGCGGGCGAGGTGATGGCCGAGGTGCTGCCGGGCGACAAGGCGGCCAAGGTGGCTGCGTTGCAACAGGGCAGTGATGGCAAGCGCCATCATGTCGCGATGGTGGGCGACGGCGTTAACGATGCCCCGGCGCTCGCTGCGGCCGATGTGGGCATGGCGATGGGCAATGGCACGGACGTGGCCATGCATGCAGCGGGCATCACGCTGATGCGTGGCGACCCGATGCTGGTGGCGGCGGCGCTGGATATCTCGCGCCGCACGGTGATGAAGATCCGCCAGAACCTGTTCTGGGCGTTTGCGTACAACGTGGCGGGCATTCCGCTGGCGGCCCTGGGCTTCCTGAGCCCGGTGGTGGCCGGGGCCGCCATGGCGCTGAGTTCGGTCAGCGTGATGGCGAATGCCCTCCTACTCAAGCGGTGGCGCATGTGATAAATACGTACAGAACGGTTATCGATGTCTGGCAAACTGCAACGATTTGTTGCCCGTCTGCGGCCTCTGGGGAGGTGCGGCGAGCGCATCGACCAAGCTATATCAAGGACGACAGATCATGAATCTCTTCTCGCTCATGCGGCAGTTCACCATACGTTTGCGCATGCTGGGGGCCATTGGGGTGGTGCTGGGGCTGTTGGGCCTGCTGGGCGGCGCGGGCATGCTGGGCATGTTCCGCATCCACGACATGAGCCAGAACTTCATGGACAACGCGTTTGCCAAGGTGAGCACCATGGCCGAGCTGCGGGGCGAGATGGGGGCCATCCGCCAGTACGAGAAGGACATGATCATCGGCTACGAAAAGACGGAGGCCGTGAAGGCGGCCCACACCAAGTGGCTGGCCAGCCACGAGAAGGCCAAGAAGACCGCCAGCAAGTTCCTGGAAGGCGCCGATGACGCCGACAACGCGGTGGTGCGCAAAATCATCACCAAGCTCGACAGCTACAAGGACCTGTTCGCCCATGTGGCGCGCCAGCTGGAGGCCGGTGGCTACGACACCGCCACCATTGCCAACCGCATGAGCGGCAAGGCCGTGGCCGAGTTTGACGAGGCCGACAAGCTGATGGCCGAACTGGACACCGTGCTGCGCAGCGAGGTCAGCAAATCCGTGGCGCAGCAGGGCGAGGTGTCCAACCAGACCAAGTGGCTGTTTGTGCTCGCGGTGCTGATCACGGTGGTCGTGGTGGTGCCGACCACCCTGATGAACATGAACTCCATCTGCCGTCCGCTGGAGGACGCACGCAAGATGGCACAGGCGATTGCGGGGGGCGACCTGTCGCAGCACATCACCGCCGAGGGCAAGGACGAAGTGGCCGACCTGCAGCGCGCGCTGCGTGAGATGCAGCAGGGCCTGGGGGCGCTGGTGGCGCAGGTGCGCGATGCCAGCGGCAACATCGCCACGGCCAGCCAGGAGATCGCCACGGGCAACCAGGACCTGTCGCAGCGCACCGAGCAGACCGCCAGCAACGCGCAGGAGGCTGTCTCCTCGCTGTCGCAGCTCACGTCCACGGTGCAGCAAACTGCATCGTCCTCGCAGATGGCGAACCAGCTCGCCGCATCGGCCTCGCAGATGGCCACCCAGGGCGGTGGCGTGGTGCAGCAGGCCGTGGCCAGCATGCACGAGATCTCGACCTCCAGCCGCAAGATCGGCGACATCATCGGCCTGATCGACTCGATTGCGTTCCAGACCAACATCCTGGCGCTGAACGCGGCCGTGGAAGCCGCGCGGGCAGGCGAGCAAGGCCGGGGCTTTGCCGTGGTGGCCAGCGAGGTGCGCAGCCTCGCCCAGCGCAGCGCAGCGGCGGCCAGCGACATCAAGGGCCTGATCCAGAACAGCGTGACGGCCGTGGACGGCGGCGTGCGCCATGTGGAAGAAGCGGGCACGGCGATGAAGGACATCGTGAGCAGCGTGCAGCGCGTGGGCGACATCATTGGCGAGATCACGGCGGCGGCGTCCGAGCAGTCGGCCGGCATCGGCCAGGTGAACAGCTCAGTGGGCGAGATCGACCGCATGACGCAGCAGAACGCCGCGCTGGTCGAGCAGTCGGCCGCTGCGGCCGAGTCGCTGCGCGAGCAGGCTGCACGCCTGTCGCACGTGGTGCAGCAGTTCCGGCTGGCCGAGTCGGCGGCGGGCTACGGCCATGGCGGCCTGGTCGCTGCGGCATATGCCGATCAGCAGCCCCAGGCGCTGGCTGCGGGCCCCGCCCAGGCGCGCCTGGCGCACTGAATGAATGGTGGCGGGGCGCGCGCGCCCCTGAGCTGCCCTTAGCGCGCTTCCTGTCCCCATCCCTACGAGCCCCGCAGGCCTGTCCTGCGGGGCTTTTTTGTGGGCGGTGGCTGGGGACTTGCAGGGCATGGGCCCGGTGCTTTGCCCGGTCGTTTATTGACCTGGGTCATGGGCGCGCCGGGGCGTGCGTGGCACCCTTGGGGCCTTGTTGAACCTGGGGAGTGCACCATGCCGTCGATCAGTCTGCGAACCATTCGCGAAGAGCACGCGTCGCTTGCGGCGGTGTTGCACTCGCTGCGCCTGATGCTGGACCAGGGTCCGGGCGACGAACCCGCTGCGTTCTTTGACGTGATGCGGGCCATGCTGTTCTACATCGACGAGTTTCCGGAGCGGCAGCACCACCCCAAGGAGACGCAGTTGCTGTTCCCCAAGGTGGCCGAGCGCTCACCCCAGGCAGCAGAGGCCATTGCACAACTGGACCGGGACCACGAGGGTGGCGAGGCAGCGGTGCGCGAGTTGCAGCACCTGCTGCTGGGCTGGGAGCTGATGGGCGACGCGCGCCGTGAGGCGTTTGTGCTGGCGCTGGAAAGCTATATCCGCTTTTACCTGGAGCACATGCGCCTGGAAGAAACCGTGGTGCTGCCAGCCGCCCAGGCAACCCTGCTGCCAGATGACTGGGCCGCCATCGACGCGGCCTTTGCCAGCAACACCAACCCCCTGGCTCCGGGCAAGCCGCGCGACGCGGCGTATGACCGGTTGTTCACCCGCATCGTGATGCGGGCGCCGAGCCCCATTGGATTGGGAAGCCCCTCCTGAGTCGCCTTTCCCCAGGGGGGCGCCGCCAGCGCGACGGTCGCTGGCTTGCGCCGCGCCAGTTGCAACCAGCGCGGCCCAAGAAGGCCGCTTCTTCTCGGTGCGAACTCAGGCGCTGAGCACTGGATAGTCCGTGTACCCCTCGGCCCCGCCGCCATACAGCGTGGCACGGTTCACCTCGTTGAGTGGCGCGTTGGCCTTCAGGCGCGCTACCAGGTCGGGGTTGGCGATGAAGGGGCGGCCAAACGCCACGATGTCGGCGCCTTTGGCCAGGGCGGCGTCGGCCAGTTCGCGGGTGTAGGCGTTGTTGACCATCCACGCACCCTTGCCGCCTGCAGCGTGGTAGGCGGCCTTGAGGGACGCGTAGTCAAACGGGCGGCCTTCCACCTCGCGCGGGCCGCCGGTGGCGCCTTCGATGACGTGGATGTAGGCCAGGCCCAGGGGCGCCAGCTGGCGCACCACATGGTCGAACAGCGGCTGGGGGTCGGCGTCCACGATGTCGTTGGCGGGGGTGACGGGCGACAGGCGGATGCCGGTGCGGCCGCCGCCGATTTCCTCGACGATGGCGCGCGTCACCTCCAGCAGCAGGCGGGCGCGGTTTTTGATGCTGCCGCCGTAGTCGTCGGTGCGCTGGTTGGCACCCGTTTTGAGGAACTGGTCGATCAGGTAGCCGTTGGCCGCGTGGATTTCGACACCATCAAAGCCCGACGCAATGGCGTTGCGCGCGGCGTGGCGGTAGTCCTGCACGATGCCGGGGATCTCTTCGGCATCAAGCGCGCGGGGCATGGAGGTGGGGGTGAAGGTGGGCACGCCGTCCTTGATGAGCACGGTCTTGGTGTTGGCCTGCACGGCCGAGGGTGCGACGGGCGCGGCGTTGCCGGGTTGCAGGTCGGTGTGCGAGACGCGGCCCACATGCCACAGCTGCACCACGATCTTGCCGCCGGCATCGTGCACGGCGCGGGTCACCTTCTTCCAGCCGTCCAATTGTTCGGTGCCGTACAGGCCGGGCACATCCGCATAGCCCTGGGCTTGCGGGCTGATGGCCGTGGCCTCGGAAATGATGAGACCGGCACTGGCGCGCTGTGCGTAGTAGGTGGCGACCAGGTCGGTGGGGATGGCCTCGGGCGAGCGGTTGCGCGTGAGCGGCGCCATGGCGATGCGGTTGGCCAGCTGAAGGTCGCCCGCGCGGGTGGGTTCAAACAAAGAGGTCATGGTGAGAGTCCTGAGAAAGACGATGTGCAAAAAAGCAGGCTGACAGCTTAATGCTGCAGCGCAAAACGTGCAGCGCACCGGCGTCAACAAGGGCTCCGGTTTTGTGTTAGCCCGGTCGCTCAGGTCCGTCGTGCCTGCAGCGTCGCGGCCCTTGCATGAGAATGAACAGCCATGTCCCTGCCACCGCCCCCCGCACCGTTCCCCGTTTCCCCGTTGCGCAGCCTGTGGCTCGCCGTGGCCCTGTCGATGGGGGCTGCCATTTCACTGGGCATCACGCGGTTTGCCTATGCCCTGTTGCTACCGCCCATGCGCGAAGACCTGGGCTGGTCGTACACGCTGGCAGGGGGCATGAACACGGCGAATGCGCTGGGCTACTTGCTCGGCGCTCTGGCCACGCCCTGGCTGTTGCGGCGCGTGGCGCCAGGGGCTGTGCTGCTGGCGGGTGCGGTGATGGCCACGGTGTTCATGGGCCTGAGCGGCTTTTTCACGCAGGCGGCACCCCTCCTGGTGCAGCGCCTGCTGGCCGGTGGGGCCAGTGCGCTGGTGTTCATTGCCGGTGGCCTGCTCGCGGCGCGGCTGGGTGCCCAGGTGCCGGGGCGCAGCGGTTTGTTGCTGGGCCTGTATTACGGTGGCACGGGTTGGGGCATCAGCCTGTCGGCGCTGCTGGTGCCCGCGGTGCTGGCAGCGGCCCCCGCACCGCACAGCTGGACCTGGGCCTGGTGGGCGCTCGCGCTGGCCTGTGTGGCGGCCACGGCGGCGCTGCTGTGGCCGGCGCGGGTGTTGCACGGGCTCGCTGCACCCGTGGCCGCGGCTTCCGGGACCACACCGGCGGCTGCAGTGCCCGACCGCGTGCGCTGGCGGGCCTTGGCCCCTGCGCTGCTGGGTTACGGCCTGTTTGGCGTGGGCTATATCGGCTACATGACCTTTGTGGTGGCGCTGCTGAGCGAGCAGGGCCGGGGTGCGGGCGAGGTGACGCTGTTCTACGCCCTGCTGGGGCTGGCTGTGGTGCTGTCGTCGCGCATCTGGGCCGGGCTGCTGGACCGCAGCCGGGGCGGTGAGGCCCTGGCGCGCCTGAATGCGCTGCTGGGCATGGCCACCATCCTGCCCGCCATCACCGGGGCCTGGCCGGTGGTGTTGGCCTCGGGGCTGCTGTTTGGCGGGGTGTTTTTGTCGGTGGTGGCATCGACCACGGCGCTGGTGCGGCACAACCTGCCGCAGGCGCTGTGGGCCAGCGGCATCAGCGCGTTCACCATCGTGTTTGCGGCCGGGCAGATCGTGGGGCCCACGGTGGTGGGCTGGATCGCCGATGGGCCTGGAGGCCTGGCGCGCGGGCTGGTGTTCTCGGCCTGCGCGCTGTGGGTAGGGGCGCTGGTGGCGTGGCGGCAGCGCCCCTTGTAGCCCCAGCCTTACTTCAGCAGCCCTTCAGCCTTCATCGCGGCTTGCACTGCGGGGCGGGCACCCACGCGTTCACGGTAGGCCGCCAGGTTCGCCAGGCCGGAGATGTCGAGCTTGGTGGGCTGGGTCCAGTTGGTCACGGTGAACAGGTAGCCATCGGCCACGGTGAACTGGTCGCCCATCAGGTACTGCTTGCCGGCGAGCTGGCTGTCCACCCACTGCAGGCGCTGCAGCAGGCGCTCACGCACCATGGGCTTGTAGTCTTCGGGTGTGGCGGGGTTGAACAGGGGGCTGAAACCCTTGTGCAGTTCGGTGCCGATGAAGGTCAGCCACTCTTGCAGGCGGTAGCGCGCCAGGGTGCCGTTGGCGGGGGCCAGCTGCTTGTCGGGCACTTGATCCGCGATGTACTGCACGATGGCGGGGCCTTCGCGCAGGCGCTCGCCGTTGTCCAGCTCCAGCAAGGGCACGTAGCCCAGGGGGTTGATGCCGTAGTAGTCGGTGCCATCCTGGAGCTTGTGGCTCTTGGTGCTGGCCAGCACGGGGGTGTGGGCTAGGCCGGCTTCGTGCAGGGCGATGTGGGGCGACAGGGAGCAGGCGCCGGGGGAGTAGTAAAGCTTCATGGATCGGTCCTTGAAAACGGTCGGAAACCGCCGATCCTATGCGCTGCGCAGCTTTCTTGCTGGCCGCCTACGCTGCACAGGCCCCGGAGGCGGAAACTGGCACGGCCCAAGTCAGTGCCGCCGTGCAAGGGCCGCCCTGCCGCACGGGCGGCGTCCCCCTGGGGGAGGGCGCCGAAGGCGACACAGGGGGGTTAGGTGTCGTAGCCTGGAAGGTCGCGCTGCACCTTGCGCAGCAGCGCGGGCCAGGCAAAGGCACCGCCCAGGCCGCCGGTCTGCACGCGCATGGCCTGGGCCACGCCGCTCACGATTTGCGGGTTCACCTGCGTCAGTTCGCCACCCGCCTGCGCATCGATCTGGATGCGGCAGGTGTTCTCGAAGGTGTACATCGACAAGAATGCGTCGGCAATCGTCTTGCCCACGGTCAGCAGGCCGTGGTTGCGCAGCATGAGGAAGTTGGCCTCGCCCAGGTCGGCCTGCAGGCGCGGCTTTTCTTCGTCGCGGAAGGCCACGCCTTCGTACTCGTGGTACGCCAGCGAGCCCAGCACAAAGGTGCTTTGTTGGCTGATGGGCAGCACGCCGCCCTTTTGCGCGCTGACGGCCACGCCGGCGCGGGTGTGGGTGTGCAACACGCAGCCCGCCTCGGGCCGGGCCTCGTGCACGGCGCTGTGGATCACGAAGCCTGCCGGGTTCACCGGGAAGGGCGATTCGTGCAGCTTGTTGCACTGCATGTCCACCTTGATCAGGCTCGACGCGGTGATCTCGTCGAACATGAGGCCGTAGGGGTTGATGAGGAAGTGGTGCTCGCCCGGGCCCGACACCGACTCGGGCAGTTTGGCGCTGATGTGGGTGAAAACCAGGTCGCTCCAGCCGTACAGCGCCACGAGCCGGTAGCACGCGGCCAGGTCGCAGCGCAGCTGCCATTCTTCAGGGCTGACGCTGCCTTGCAGCGAGGGGATGTTGAGCATGGGGGGTGTCTCCGGTGTTGTGGGTGGGAAGACACCACTGTAGGGCGGGGCGGTGACCGGGTCTGTCAGGCAGGCTACACCCGTGGCCATGTTTCGGGTGTTCTTTGCTCTATTATTGATAGCAATAGAGGCAATATCCACTGGCGCTACCAGCCAGTTTGACCCGATTTTTGGTGTCTGTCGCCTTTGGCAGGCTCCAGGGTCCGATGTGCACTCCACCGGCCCCTAGGGATGTCCTGCATAACTTCCTGCGGTCTGTGATAGCGCGGCCTCGGGCCATCCGCTGCGTTGCTTTTTTTGCCAATAGCCCGGCTATTGGCTGCAAAAAGACGCCTTGCGGCCTGTCCCGATCCGCACTACCGCCGACTCGCGAGGGTTATGCAGGACATCCCTAGCGTTCGTCGGCCAGCGCTCAGCCGGCCTGCGGGATCGGCGCGCGCATGCCCGCGTTCAGCAGGTTCCAGGCGTTGATGATGGCGATGGCAAAGACCAGGTCGGAAATCTCGGCGTCGGAGAACAGGGCCGTCAATTTCGCGTATTCGTCATCGCTCGCGTCGCTGTGGGGCGTGGCGGTGATGATCTCGGCCCAGCGAAACGCGGCGCGTTCGCGTTCGCTGAAGAACGGTGCCTCGCGCCAGCCGGCCACGGCGTTCAGGTGGCGTGGGTCGGCGCCGTCCTTGACGAGCGCGCTCCAGTGCATGTCCATGCAGTAGGCACACCCGTTGATCTGCGAAACACGCAGGAACACCAGCTCGGCCAGCCGGGTGCCCAGCGGGCCTTTCTTGATGGTTTCAGAGACGTTGACCAGGCCCATGAAGGCCTTGGACGACAGTTGGTGGTAGGGCAGGCGGACGCTGTGTTGCGACATGGAAATCTCCTGGGTGATGGCAAAGGGTTGATGACGGGGGTGAAAGACGGCGCTGGTGCGGGGCCTTCTGGCGATGTCGCCATGTGGCTGCATTGCCGTCTTCCATACCCATCAAGACGCTGCGCCGTGCCGGGTTGTGACAGGAGGCCTGCTTTTTTTCTGCCCTGGCGCGCTTGCCGGGGCCGCCTGTGCAGCGGTTCTCACGAACAGCGCTGTGCCCGTGTCTTTACAGTGGCAGCGTGGCGGGGATGCCCGCCAGCTTGTCCGGGTTGCGCACCGCGTAGATGGCCACGATGCGCTCGCCATCGGTCACAAACGCCTGGGCCGACTCGATGCGCCCGTCCACATAGCGCAGCAGGCCCGGCTCGCCGTTGATGAGCGCCATGCGGTAGACCACCTGCGCGCCCAGGCGCCGGAACAGTGCCCAGTACAGATTGGTGATGCGGAACGGCCCCACCAGCGGCTTGGGGAACGAGGGCACCACGCCGCCGCCATCGCCGATGAGCTGGGCGTCTTCGCTCAGCAGCGCCTCGATGGCTTGGCGGTCGCCACTCTGGGCGGCTTTCATGAAGCGTTGCAGCAACTGGTGGTGCACCGCCTGCGGCACCTCGAAGCGGGTGCGCGCCTGCTGCACGCGCTCGCTGGCGCGGTGCACCATCTGGCGGCAGCTGGCCTCGGTCTTGCCCAGCTGGGCAGCGATCTCGGGGTAGTCGTAGTCGAACACCTGGCGCAGCAAAAAGGCCGCGCGCTCCTCGGGCCCCAGGCGTTCCAGCACGTACATGAACGCCACCGACAGTTCGCCCGCCAGCTCGGCCGCCGACTCGGGCGTGTGGGCGTCCAGCTCCACCAGCGGCTCGGGCAGCCACCAGCCCACATAGGCCTCGCGCTCGGCCTTGGCCGCGCGCAGCCGATCAATGGACAGCCGCGTGACGATGGTCACCAGCCAGGCCTCGGCCGACTGCAGGGTGCTGGCGTCAGTGCGGCTCCAGCGCAGCCAGGCGTCCTGCAGCACATCCTCGGCATCGGCCCGCACGCCCAGCATGCGGTAGGCAATGCCAAAGAGGCGAGGGCGCAGGGTGGTGAAGGGGTCGGTGGTAGTCATGGCAATGGCGGCGGTGGAGTGCTTCAGTGAAGCACAGACGGCGCATACCTGCAGTTTGTGACAGCCGAGTTTGCAGACTACTATTTTGATAGCTGCTGGCGCATGTGGCACTGGCGCTTGGGTCACTTTGGGGCTTGAACCGCCTGCAATGTCCCGCGAGGGCCCCGCAAGACCGGCTACGGGCGCGGGGCCGGTTGCGTGAGCGATTCCAGCCGCGACAGGTAGTGCAGGGCCTGCGCCTGGCTGCTGCCACACATCTCGGCCGAGGGCATCAGCCCCGCGCACACTGCCGGGCGCTCGGGTTGGCCAAAGATGCGGCAGCGCGCGTCGTCCCCCAGCTGAATGCAGCGTACCCCCGCCGGCTTGCCCTGGGGCATGCCCGGGATGGGCGAGCTGATGGAAGGAGCGGTGCAGCAGGCGCCGCAGCCGGGGCGGCAGTCCACGAGCGGGCCGCGTTATTGGTCGCCAGCGGGCTGGAGGCGGCTGGCGCCCCACAGCACCTGGTCCACCACGGCACGCACGCGGTCGCGGTGGGCTAGCTGGATGAGGGCGCCACTGTCGTCAAATGCGCTGCCTGCCGAGCCCAGGGCAAACGCCTTCGGCGCGAGCCAGCATTCGGCGTTGATCAGCAGGGGGGCCAGGTGGCTCTGCGAGCGCAGGCCGCCCAGGGCGCCGGGCGAGGCGCTCAGCATGCCTACGACCTTGCCGCGAAAACTCTTGCCACCGTCCTGCCAGTCGGGGTTGCCCTTGACGGGGCTGGAGGCCCAGTCGATCGTGTTCTTGAGCAGGGCGGTGTAGCTGCCGTTGTACTCGGGCGAGCAGATGATCCAGGCCGGGTGCTGCCAGAGGATTTCCTTGAGGCGGATCACATCGGCGGGCGTGCCCTGGGCTTCGAGGTCGGCGTTGTACAGCGGGATGTTGAAGTCCGACAGCTCCATCAGCGTGACGCTGGCCCCCGCATCGCGCGCGATGGCGGCAGTGGCGTGGGCCAATTTGCGGTTGAAGGACTGTTGGCGGGTGCTGCCCGCGAAGATGAGAAGTTGGGTGGTCATGCGGGCCATTGGAGCACAAAGCCGGGGCAGGAATACTGCAAGCTGCCGCGCCAAAACGGGCGTGAGCGGGTGCTTGTTTCACGTGGAACATCCGTCCCAGGCAGTATGGTCCAGCAGCGCCGTGGACGAATGGCGCAGCCGCAGTGCCCAGGGCTTTGCACAAAAAGCATGCAAAGGTGGGAAAATCGCGGGTTTCCCCTTGCACCCTTGCCGCCCTGATGGGCCGGCGGTGGCGCAGCCCGCCGCCGTGCGACCTGCCCTTGTGGGGCCGTCGCAGGACGGCAGACGGTTTTGAATGTCGGGCCCACCGTGGCCCCGGAGCACCCCATGTTGTACCCCCAGGAATTTGATGTGATCGTTGTCGGCGGTGGCCATGCAGGCACCGAGGCCGCGCTGGCCGCTGCGCGCATGGGCCGCAAAACGCTGCTGCTGACCCACAACATCGAGACCCTGGGCCAGATGAGCTGCAACCCCAGCATCGGCGGCATCGGCAAAGGCCACTTGGTCAAAGAAGTGGATGCGCTGGGCGGTGCCATGGCGCTGGCCACGGACGAGGGCGGTATCCAGTTCCGCATCCTCAACAGCTCCAAGGGCCCTGCGGTGCGGGCCACGCGGGCGCAGGCGGATCGCATTCTGTACAAGGCCGCCATCCGCCGCATGCTGGAGAACCAGCCCAACCTCTGGCTGTTCCAGCAGGCGGTGGACGACCTGATGGTGGAGGGTGACCGTGTGGTGGGCGCCGTGACGCAGGTGGGCATCCGCTTTCGCAGCCGTACCGTGGTGCTGACGGCCGGCACCTTCCTGGACGGCAAGATCCATGTGGGCCTGAACAACTACGCGGCCGGCCGGGCGGGTGACCCGCCTGCGGTGTCGCTGTCGGCACGCCTCAAGGAGCTGAAGCTGCCCCAAGGGCGCCTGAAGACCGGGACGCCGCCGCGCATTGACGGGCGCAGCATCGACTTTTCGAAGTGCACCGAGCAGCCCGGGGACGGCATGCCCGGCGGTGTGAACGAGGGCACGGTGCCCGTGTTCAGCTTCATGGGCAATGCCGCCATGCACCCCCAGCAGGTGCCCTGCTGGATCACCCACACCAACGAGCGCACGCACGAGATCATCCGCAGCGGCTTTGACCGCAGCCCCATGTTCACCGGCAAGATCGAGGGCGTGGGCCCGCGCTACTGCCCGAGCGTGGAAGACAAGATCAACCGCTTCGCCGACAAGGACAGCCACCAGATCTTTCTGGAGCCCGAGGGGCTGACCACGCACGAGTTCTACCCCAACGGCATCAGCACCAGCCTGCCGTTCGATATCCAGTACGACCTGGTGCGCAGCATGCCGGGGCTGGAAAACGCACACATCCTGCGCCCCGGCTACGCCATCGAATACGACTACTTCGACCCGCGCTCGCTCAAGAGCAGCTTCGAGACGCGCCAGATCCAGGGCCTGTTCTTTGCCGGGCAGATCAATGGCACCACCGGCTATGAAGAGGCCGCGGCCCAGGGCCTGTTCGCCGGCATCAATGCCGCGCTGCAATGCCGGGGCGATGCGCCCTGGCTACCCGGCCGCGACGAGGCCTACCTGGGCGTGCTGGTGGATGACCTGATCACCAAGGGTGTGACCGAGCCCTACCGCATGTTCACCAGCCGGGCCGAGTTCCGCTTGCAGCTGCGCGAGGACAACGCGGATATGCGCCTGACCGAAGTGGGGCGCCAGATGGGTCTGGTGGATGACGCGCGCTGGGATGCCTTCAGCCGCAAGCGCGATGCGGTTTCACGTGAATCAGAACGCCTCAAGGCCACCTGGGTGAACCCGCGCAACCTGCCCGCCGCCGAATCCGAGCGGGTGTTGGGCAAGAGCATCGAGCACGAGTACAACCTGTTCGAGCTGCTGCGCCGCCCCGATGTGAACTACGCCAACCTGATGTCGATGGACGGTGGCAAGTACGCAACCGTCGATGTTTCACGTGAAACCCTGGGTGACCTGAGCGAGCCGGTGGTGGAGCAGGTGGAGATTGCCGCCAAGTACGCGGGCTACATCAACCGCCAGAAGGATGAAGTGGAGCGTGCCGCGCATTTCGAGAAGCTGCGCCTGCCGCCCGACCTGGACTACATGCAGGTCACGGCCCTGAGCATCGAGGCGCGCCAGGTGCTCAGCCGCCACCGGCCCGAGACCCTGGGCCATGCCTCGCGCATCACGGGTATCACGCCCGCGTCGATTTCGCTGCTGATGGTGCACTTGAAGAAGGGCGGTTTCAAGGAGTTTGCTGTGGCCCCAGCAACGCCCGCCAAGGCAGAAGGCGAAGTGGCGGCATGACGATGGCGGTGAATACCAACCACGACAGCTTGCGCCAACAACTGCAAGCCGGGGCGGACGCCCTGGCGCTGGGCTTGAGCGATGCGCAGGTCGGGCTGTTGATGGACTTTCTGGCGCTGCTGCAGAAGTGGAACAAGGTCTACAACCTGACGGCTGTGCGCGACCCGCAAGAGATGATGACGCACCACCTGCTGGATAGCCTGGCCGCTGTGGCGCCGCTGCGCAGGCATGTGGCAGGCCTGCAGCAGGGTGGGGCGGTGGCAGCGGTGAGGCTGCTGGATGTCGGATCGGGCGGCGGCCTGCCCGGCGTTGTGTTTGCCATCTGCTGCCCGGATGTGGATGTGAGCTGCGTAGACACCGTGGGCAAGAAGGCGGCGTTCATCCAGCAGGCGGCGGTGGCGCTCAAGCTGCGCAACCTGCATGGTGTGCATGCGCGGGTCGAGACGCTGACCACGCCGTTTGACCTCATCAGCTGCCGCGCGTTTGCCTCGTTGCCGGACTTCGTCACCTGGTCGCGCAGCGCGCTGGCGGCGCCCCACGGTGTGTGGCTGGCCATGAAGGGCAAGCACCCATACGATGAAATCGCCGCGCTGCCTGCGGATGTGGCGGTGTTTCACGTGGAACAGCTCACGGTACCCGGCCTGGACGCCGAGCGCTGCATCGTCTGGATGAAGCCCGCCTGATGGCCTTGGCGCTGCGGCGCCGACTTTTCAGCGACTGGGGCAGGGGGCTCGCGTAAACTCGGCTGCTCACCCGGGTGCATCTTTTGGCCGCACCCTCCCCGCGCACCAGGAGAAACCATGTTCGGCATCGCAGACTACGGCGCCTTTGTCGCTGCCATTGTGTTGTTCCTGCTCATCCCAGGCCCTGGCAATCTGGCGCTCATCACTTCCACCAGCAAGGGCGGTATCCGCGGCGGTTTGGCCGCCACCATGGGCGTGATTGCGGGTGACCAGGTGCTGATGTGGGCGGCGGTGGCCGGTGTGGCCACGCTGCTGGCCACCTACCCGGCGGCTTTCAACGCCGTGCAGTGGCTGGGCGCGGCCTACCTCGCGTGGCTGGGCTTCAAGATGGTCACGGCCAAGCCGGGCGCCCAGCCCATCCTGAACATCGAGCCGCGCCACTACTTCAAGCAGGCCGGGCTCATCACCTTGCTCAACCCCAAGGCCATCGTGTTCTACATGGCGTTCTTTCCTCTGTTCGTGGACCCGGCCCGGCACCAGGGCATGCTGACCTTTGGCGTGATGGCGGCCACGGTGGCGGCACTCACGTTTCTTTATGGCCTGGTCGCCGTGCTGCTCACGCACTTTCTGGCCGAGCGCATGCGCGCCAACCCGCGCATCGGCCGCGCGCTGGAAAAGATTGCGGGCGTCTTCCTGATCGGCTTTGGCATCAAGCTGGCCATCTCCAAATAACACCACTCGAACTGCAGCACCCACATGGCCAAGATTTTTTGCGTTGCCAATCAAAAGGGTGGGGTGGGCAAGACCACCACCACCGTCAACCTCGCCGCCGGCCTGGCCAAGATCGGCCAGCGCGTGCTGATGGTGGACCTGGACCCGCAGGGCAACGCCACCATGGGCTCGGGCGTGGACAAGCGCAGCCTCGACCTCACGGTGTACGACGTGCTGCTCGAATCCGCCTCGGTGAAAGAGGCTGCCGTGCTGTCGGACAAATGTGGCTACTGGGTGCTGGGCGCCAACCGCGAACTGGCGGGTGCCGAGGTGGAGCTGGTGACGCTGGAGCACCGCGAAAAGCGCCTCAAGGCCGCGCTGGCCGAGGCGGATGCCGACTTCGACTTTGTGCTCATCGACTGCCCGCCCTCGCTGTCCATGCTCACGCTCAACGGCCTGTGCAGCGCGCACGGCGTGATCGTGCCCATGCAGTGCGAATACTTTGCGCTCGAAGGCCTGACCGATCTGGTCAACACCATCAAGCAGGTGCATGCCAACCTCAATGCCGACCTGCAGATCATCGGTCTGCTGCGCGTGATGTTCGACCCGCGCATCACTCTGCAGCAGCAGGTGAGCGACCAGCTCAAGGGCCACTTTGGCGACAAGGTGTTCAACAGCGTGATCCCGCGCAACGTGCGCCTGGCCGAGGCGCCCAGCTACGGGCTGCCCGGCGTGGTGTTCGACCCGGCCGCCAAGGGCAGCCAGGCGTTTGTGGAGTTTGCGCAGGAAATGGTCGAGCGGGTGCAAAGCATGCCTGCCGCAGCCTCTTCCATGGCCAAAATGGCCGCAGGTGCTTAAAGAACAAGCGTTGATAGCTATAAATTCGATAGTAATGAAGGCCTCCAACATCCTGCTGCTGCCTGGTTGGCAGAACTCCGGCCCCGACCACTGGCAAAGCCGCTGGGAGGCCGCGCACGGCTACCAGCGCGTGGAGCAGCACGACTGGATGCGCCCGCTGCGCGGCGATTGGTCGGCCCGCCTGGAAGAGACCGTGGCCGATGCCGACGGCCCGGTGGTGTTGGCGGCGCACAGCCTGGGCTGCATCCTCACGACCTGGTGGGCGGCGCACACCCGCCACGCGGCCAAGGTGCGCGGCGCGCTGCTGGTAGCGCCGGGCGATGTGGAGCGGCCGGACCTGGCAGCGCAGATCCACGGCTGGGCGCCCATCGCGCGCCAGCCTCTGCCTTTCCCCACCATGCTGGTGGGCAGCCGCAGCGACCCGTATTGCAGCTTCGAGCGCGCCCAGGGCCTGGGCGAGGCCTGGGGAGCGCGTTTTGTCGACTACGGCGAGCGCGGGCACATCAATGCCGAATCCGGGCTGGGCGACTGGGACGAGGGGCGGGGCTGGCTGATGCAGCTTGCCACGGCGTAAGCCGCACAACGGCCTGTTTCCGAGCCATGTCCAAAATCTCTCTCGCCGCCATTGCCGATCAACTGCCCCGCGCCTGGAACTCCACGGTAGTGGGTCGTGCTGCGGGCGCCAACCTCAAGGTGCTGCGCATGGACGACGCGGCCTACCCCGACGAGTCGCACGACTTTGACGAAGCGCTGTTGGTGCCGGACGGCTGCATGCGCCTGGACCTGCAAGGGCAGGTCACCGAGGTGAACGCGGGCGAGGTGTTCATCGTCCCGGCAGGCGTGCCCCACGCCGTGGCGCCCGGCAGCCACGGCACGCTGGTCATCATCGACCGCTGATTCTTCCCCCTTTCCTTTTTCCTTTCGCGAGACGCATTTCATGGTCACCAAAAAACCCAAGGGCCTCGGCCGAGGCCTGGAAGCCCTGCTGGGCCCCAAGGTCGAAGACAAAGTGGAGCAGGCCCAGGCCGCCGAAGCGGGCCTGCCCAGCAGCCTGCCGTTGTCCGAGCTGGTGCCGGGTGTGTACCAGCCGCGCACGCGCATGGACGAGGGCGCGCTGTACGAGCTGGCCGAGTCCATCAAGGTCCAGGGCGTCATGCAGCCCATCCTGGTTCGGCGCCTCACGGGCGGTGAGCACGCGGGCAAATACGAAATCATTGCGGGCGAGCGGCGCTTTCGGGCCTCACGCCTGGCAGGCTTGGCCGAGGTGCCGGTGCTGGTGCGCGATGTGCCCGACGAGTCAGCCGCTGCCATGGCGCTCATCGAAAACATCCAGCGCGAAGACCTCAACCCCCTGGAAGAAGCCCAGGGCCTGCAGCGCCTGGTCAAGGAGTTTGGCCTGACGCACGAGCTGGCCGCGCAGGCCGTGGGCCGCTCGCGCAGCGCCGCCAGCAACCTGCTGCGCCTCTTGAACCTGGCCGAGCCGGTGCAGACCATGCTGATGGCGGGCGATATCGACATGGGCCATGCGCGTGCGCTGCTGTCGCTGGACCGCGCCGCACAGATCACGGCCGGCAACCAGATCGCGGCCAAGAAGCTGTCGGTGCGCGAGGCCGAGGCCTTGGTCAAAAAGATCGGCGCCGAGTTCAGCCTGGTGCCGCAAAAGCCCCAGAAGGAAAAGTCGCGCGACTTGAAGCGCGTGGAAGAAGAACTCTCGGACCTCCTCATGGCCGAGGTCGAGGTGCGCGTGAAAAAACGCGTCAAGCGCCACGGCCGGGTGGAAGACATGGGCGAGCTGGCGATCCAGTTCGGGTCACTGGAAGCTTTGAACGGGCTGATCGACCGCCTGCGCGGCTGACGGATCGTTCCGCGCTGGCGCGGCCTGTCGCCGCGCAAGATGGCGTGAAATAGCGCACATAAACGGTTTCCACAAGTAACTTGCAGGGGCAAAATGCGTCCTTGCGGGGCCTACACTGCGCTGCGTTCAACACACCCGGGTTGACCGCAAGGCCTCTTCACTGGGCGGCGACGAAGCCGCTTTGCGGCCCACGATGGTTTGCCGGGTGATCCATGTATCTCCTGGAGCAGACCCGATGACGAAGACCCCTTTGCGCTACCTGACCCCCGCCTGCCTGGCCGCCGGCCTGTGCATTGCCAGCCTGGGCGCCCAGGCCCAAAACACCAAGGCCCCCAAGGTGCAGCTGTGGATGGACCTGTCCACCGGCACCATGGCCGGCATGCCCGAGATGGACAGCCTGCCCGGTGGCGGCGGCATGCTTGGCGGTCTCATGGGGGGCATGGGCGGCGGCGCTGCGGCGGGTATGGGGGGCGGCAGCAACACGTCGTACGGCAACGCACGCGCCATGTCCATCATGCCGCCGCGGGTCATCGATATCGCCTTGCACAACAGCCTGCGCCCCGGCGTCGAGGCCAGCCAGTCCATCCCGCCGGGCATGCGCATGGGCGAGTCCCTGCCGCTGATCCCGCCGCGTGCCCAACCCACCCAGACCGAGCCGGGCGAAGTGCCGCGTGAGTACCAGCAACAGCAGCCCAAGGGCCGCATCCTGCTGTACTGGGGCTGCGGTAGTGCGGTGCGTCCGGGCCAGCCCCGCGTCATCGACCTCGCGCGTGCCAAGCCCTCCGACTACGCCCAGGCCTTTGCAGGCCGTGCCGTGCCCGACCGGGGGCCGCGTGTGGGCCCGGCCTATGCGCTGTATCCCAACGAGCGCAACCAGGTCAGCCTGTCGCGGGACAGCTCGGTGGTGGGCGACCATCAGGTGCGTGGCGACGGCGTGCCCGCGTCGATGAAGTTCACGCTGGGCGCGGCGCAGGACCTGATGCCCGCCATTGACCTGCGCACCACTGGCAAGCCGCAGGACAGCATGGGCACCAGCTGGCAGCCGGTGCGCAATGCGCGCGCCTACTACCTGCACGCCATGTCGCAAAGCGGCGACGACCTCATCATGTGGTCCAGCGCCGAGACGCCCGACACCGGCATGGGCCTGTTCGACTACCTCTCGCCCGCCACCATCGACCGCTGGCTCAAGGAGCGCGTGCTGCTGCAGACCGAGACCACGCAGTGCGCCATCCCCCAGGGCATCTTTGCGGGCGGCGGGCGCGATGCCACGCCCATGCTGCGCATGATGGCCTATGGTGGCGAAAGCCACATCGTGTACCCACCCCGCCCGGCCGACCCCAAGGCCGCTTGGGAGCCCGAATGGGCCGTGCGCGTGCGAGTGAAGTCGCACACCATGGCCATGCTGGGCGAGGAGATGCAGGGGCGCCGTGGCGGCATGGGCGCGGCACCCGGCGCACCGTTGGGCGGCACAGGCGCCTATTCCAGCGGCATGGGCGGTGCGCCTGCAGGCCAGCCGCCGGCGGGCGACGGCGGCACGGACGCCGGCAACGTGGTCAACCCCGTCAATCTGCTGCGCGGCATTTTTGGCCGCTGAGAACGGAACCATGCTCGCCCTGCGCATGCCCTGGCCCCTTCCCGCACTGGCGGCGTGGGCGTGCGCGTGGTTGATCTTCGTGGCGCTGCAGCGCGCGGTTCCGCCGGTGGCCGCCTTGCTGGTGGCCTGCCTGCTGGGCACGGCTGCCAGTGTGCTGGGCGACAGCTGGTGGCGGCGCGGGCTGATTGCCGCCGGGTTCCCGTTGTCGCTGGCGTTGCTGGGGGCGGCCAGCCTGCCCACCTGGGCATGGCTGGTGCCGCTGTCGCTGTTGTTGCTGGTCTATCCGCTCAATGCGTGGCGCGATGCGCCGCTGTTCCCCACGCCGCGCCATGCGCTGCAGTCTCTGGCGGTGCAGGCACCGCTGCCTTTGGATGCGCGCGTGCTCGATGCGGGCTGTGGCCTGGGCGACGGCCTCCACGCCCTGCGCCATGCCTACCCCGCCGCCCAGCTCGACGGGCTGGAGTGGAGCTGGCCGCTGCGCCTGCTGTGTGGGTTGCGCTGCCCCTGGGCCCAGGTGCGGCGTGCCGACATGTGGAAGGCCGACTGGAGCGCCTACCAGATGGTGTACCTGTTCCAGCGGCCCGAGAGCATGGCCCGCGCGGCCGCCAAGGCCCAGGCCGAGCTGGCCCCGGGTGCGTGGCTGGTGAGCCTGGAGTTTGCGGTGCCTGGCTGGCTGCCCAGCGCCCAGCTGCGCGCCCCTGGCGGGCGGGTGGTGTGGCTGTACCGCATGCCGCGTTTGCGTGGGGAGGTCTGACCATGCGATGCAAGCAACAAGGACGCTGGTCCGCGTGTTCATGTGTGTTGCGGGCCCCACACACCGTTACAGAAAAGACACAACCTTTTGCTACATTGCGCGGCTGGCTACAACCCCATACACAACAACCAAGAAACTCACAGCCACAGGGGGGCCGCGCACAGCACGTATTCGCACCGGGAGGGGGCGCACGCGCTGACAGCACCCGCCTTGACCGGATTTCCACCACGCACGCCGTATTCGCAGCGCGCAGCCCCCAGGGTGGCCGCTGCGTGGCCGTGCGTGGGGAGCGCGGGGCGTTTCTGGTGAGCAATTGACCGATCTGCAAGGAGCATCCATGACCGCCCACCCATCCCGTTTCCGTCCGCGCCTGCTGTGGGCACTGGCGCTGAGCGCAGCCCTCACCGGTTGCGCCACCATGCAGAGCCACGACAAGCTGGCCACCGACATGCAAACCGCCGGGCGCAGTGGCGGCATCCCCGCCGCGCTGGCCAGCCTGGAGAGCACGGCCAAGACCGAAGAAGAAAAAACGGCGCTGCTCTACAACATGGAACGCGGCGAACTGCTGCGCATGGACCGCCGCTACCCCGACAGCACCAACGCCTTCCTGCTGGCCGACAACAAGGTCAAGGAATGGGAAGAAACCGCCAAGACCAACCCCAGCAAGCTCATGGGCACCGTGGGCGCAGCCTTGGTGAGCGAGCGCCTGAAGGTCTACGAAGGCCAGGACTATGAAAAGGTGTGGCTGACCACGCGGCTGGCGCTCAACCGCATGGCCGTGGGCGATTTTGAAAACGCCCGTGTGGACATCAAGCGCACGCACGAGCGCGAAGCCATCATTGCCGAGTTCCGCTCCAAGGAGACCCTGGCAGCCGAAGAAGAAGCCAAGTCCAAGGGCGCTACATCGGGCGGCAAAGAGCTCAACGGCTACCCCGTGGAGACCCTCAATGACCCCGAGGTGCTGGCCCTCAAGAACGGCTACTCCAACGCCCTGAGCCACTACCTGGCGGGCTTCCTGTACGAAATGCTCAATGAGCCCGGCCTGGCCGCGCCCGGTTACCGCAAGGCCATCGAGCTCAAGCCAGACACTCCCGTGCTCGAAGAAGGCCTGCGCGGCCTGGACAACCGCACGGGCTTTACCTGGAAGCGCCGCCAGCGCATGACCGATGTGCTCTTCATCGTCGAAGCCGGTGACGCGCCCGCACGCAAGCCCAAGGCCTTCACCATTCCCGTGCCCACGGGCCGTGGTCTGGTCACCGCCAGCATCTCCTACCCCGTCATCGAGCCCTCCAAGGACGCGCCCCTGACGGTGGTCTCGGCCGCCGGCACCGACCTCAAACTGGAAAAAGTGGTGGACGTGAACGTGATGGCGCGCCGGGCGCTCAAGGACGAAATGCCCGGCATGGTGCTGCGCGGCTTCACCCGGGCCGTGGCCAAGGGCGTGCTGCAGAACGAGCTGCAAAAGCGTGGCGGCCTGATCGGCGGCCTGATTGGTGCCGCTGCCTCGGTGGCTACCGAGCAGGCCGATGACCGCCTGTGGCGCATGTTGCCCGGCCGCGTGTATGTGGCCCGTGGCTACCTGCCTCCTGGTGAGCACACCGTCACCATCAATGGCCGCCAGTTGCCTCAGCCGATCAAGATCGACGGCCAGTACGCCCTGGTGCCCCTGCGCATGTATGACAACAGCGTGCTGACCGGCGACGTGGCCATGCTGGGCCAGCTGCCCACGGTGGCCGCTGCGCCGCAGCCTGCTCCCGCAGCAGCCGCCGCTGCTCCGGTGCGCACCACCAACAACAACCGCGCCCGTACCGTGCCGTCGTCCACCGTCAAGCCCACGGCCGCCCAGCCCGCCGCGGCCGCCAAGAACTGACCCCCTGTTTCTGACCCCATTGAAGGAGCCTCCGGCATGAGAAACCGTTTTGTTGTCCCCGCAGCGCTGTGCGCGGCCCTGATGACCCTGGCTGGCAGCGCCAGCGCCCAGCTGCACGACCCGGCCACGCCGTTGGCTGTGGCTTCCAAGGTCGCATTGCGCGGCGAAGCCAACAGCATCGCCGTGCGCGAGATGCGCATCGTGCGCAAGAACGACATCCTGGTCGTGCAGGCCGACATGGCCAACATGGGCCGCACCGACCGCACCGTGTTCTACCGCTTCAAGTGGCTGGACAACGTGGGCAACCAGGTGGGCGACGGCGAATCCTGGAAGCAGATGAGCGTGCTCGGCCTGGGCCAGCAGACCGTCAAGAGCGTGGCCCCCACCAGTGCCGCCGTGGACCTGCGCCTTGAAATGAATGTGGAGCCGCGCTGACGCGCCGCACCAATCCCTGTTTGAGTGAGGAGTAAAACCATGACAACCAAGAACCGCATCCAGCGCAGCGCGCTGATCCTGGCCTTTGCGGCCAGCACCCTGGCCCTGTCGGCCTGCCAGAACCTGTCTTCGCCCACCGTGCGTTTTGACCGCCAGGTCAACTACGGTGACGCCAAGGCTGTCGAGCTGGTGACCAACGAATTCGGCTCCACCGACCTGCAGATGATTGCCGAGAAGATGACAGGCGGTCTGCTCGAAACCGGCATCTTCCAGGGCCGCCCCACGGTGACGATCTCCACCGTGAAGAACAAGACCAGCGAATACATCGACACCACCAACGTGATGAACTCGATCCAGACCGCGCTGGTCAAGTCGGGCAAGGTGCGCTTCGTGCGTTCCATCAACGAGATGCAAGCGGGCGTGGACGAGCTGCAGCGCCAGAATCAGAGCGGCCTGTACAAGCAGGGCACCACTGCCAAGGTGGGCCAGATGACGGCCGCCAAGTACAGCATGGAAGGCGAGCTCACCAGCATCGTCAAGCAGAACAACGCCACCAAGGACGTGTACTACAAGTTCACGCTCAAGCTGTTTGATGTGCAGGAAGGCACGATCGAATGGCAGGACGAGAAAGAAATCAGAAAGACAAGTAAGCGGTGACATCCCCCTGAGGCGCTGCGCGCCTTCCCCCTTCTCTCGGCTTCGCCGGGAAGGGGGACGCCGCCAGTGCGGCGGGGCGGCCCTTGCACGGCGGCCGCTGGCCTGGGCCGCGCCAGTTTCGAAGGATGTCGGTGCCGGAGCCACATCGCTCGATGAATTCATGACTTTCCGTTAGCTCACAAGGAGCACACCATGCAACGCAGAATCACCCTCCACACGGCCCTGGCCGTGATCGCGGCCACCACGCTGGCCTGGGGCACCGGCGCGCAGGCGCAGCAGCCCGGCGCCGCCCCCCGCATCGCCGTGACCGACCTGGCCTACGCCCAGCGTGTGTCCGAGTACTTCATGGCGGGCACCTACCAGCGCAGCAGCCAGATGAGCGCCCAGGGCAGCCAGGGCGGTGGCTACAGCCACGGCATGTACGGCGGTGGGGGCTCGTACTCGGGTCAGCAGTCCATGCAGGCGTCCGAGCAGGCCAGCGGCACGTATGTGGCCGGGCGCTACAGCTACATCGAACAGCGCGAGCTGGGCGGCTACACCAACGACATCAAGGGCGCCATCCTGCAGGGCACATACTTCCGCCTGGTGCAGGGCAAGGGCTTTGACGCCGGCAAGCCCCAGCCGAGCAAGGCCGAGCAGGTGCTCAACCAGGTGCAGGGCGGCAAGATGGCTACCCCGCAAGCACAGCCCCAGGTCAACGATGTGATCACCCGCATCAAGAAGGGTGAGTTCAACGGCGCCGACTACGTGCTGTTCGGCGTGGTGTCCAGCATCGAGTTCACCGATGCGCTCTCGCCCCTGCAAGGCACCACCAGCGCCACGCGCCAGTACGGCCTGCAGTTGCTGACTGACTTCTCGCTCATCAACACCAAGACCTACGAGATCAAGGCAGCGTTCTCGGCCCAGGGCGAAGGCAACGACACCAAGATCCTGTCGATCCGTGGCGACATTGCACCCCCCAACCGGGCCAAGGTGATGCGTGAAACCTCGCTGTCGCTGGCGCAGGACGTGTACCAGCAGCTTGCCATGCAGCTGGGCTACACCGACGCCAACCTGGCGCGCGGCGTGCGCCCGCCCGTGGTGTACCAGCAGGGCGGCCAACCCATGCCCGTGCCGCAGCCCCAGCAGCCCGAGCAGGTGCTGATTCTCAAGTAAGCCGCAATGCGCACCGCCGTGCACCAGCAGCCCTGGCGGGCGAAGGCCTGTGCGGTGCGGACCCTCTCCAAGGCCAGCCCTGTGCTGGCCTTTTTTGCGTCTGCCACCCTGGCCATGGCGCTGGCTGGTTGCTCGGCCCCGCATGTGCCTGAGGGCGCTACTGCGGCACAGCCGGACCTTGTGGTGCCCGCCGTCGAACAGGGCCCGGCGCCGGGTGCAGGGTTCATCCTGGGGGTCTTGCCGGGCGTGGGCGACGCCGTGCTCCAGACCCTGCAGCGCGCGGAGCGCACTGCGCCGCTGCGCTACCGCGTGATCGTCATCCCCGGCTCGGGCTGCGCAGGCATGGGGCCCATCGCGAACCGATACTTCGCCGGCCTGCTGCACGCACAGGTGCTGGTGCTGCACAAGCCGGGGGTAGACCCCCGGTCACAGACGAAGCCTGCCGACTGCCCCCACCGGTTTGTGCTGCAAGACCGCCATTCCACCTGGCTTGCGCAGGCACGTGCCGCGCTGCGCGCGGATGCTCAGCAGCTCCAGGGCCAGCCAGCCGTGCCGCAGCTGCTGGTGGGCATCTCTGAAGGGGCCGAGCTGCTGCCCGCGCTCGCCCCTGAGGTGCCGCACCTGGCCGGGTTGGTGCTCGTTGGCGCCAGCGGCCTGGACCCGCAGGAGGCTGGGGCACTGCAGGCCCGCCGCGTGGGCGCAGAAGGCGACTGGGCCGCGCTGGAGCAGCTGGTGGCGGGTGCCCCGCATGACAGCGTGGTGGTGCAAGGGCGCAGCCTGGGTTACTGGCGCGACCTGTGGCACTGGCCCGTGGCGCAGCCGCTCATCGACGGCCCCTGGCCGGTGTTGCAGGTGTGGGGCGGGGACGATGCTCTGGTGCCTGCGCAGGCCTACGAACGGTTTGCGCAACGGGCGGCTCCGCGTTCACCCGCCGGGTGGTGTGCGCGCCGCATGGAGGGCGCAGACCATGGTCTGCAGCAGCCTGCGGCGAACGGTGAACCTCGGAGGGACGGTCTGCAGCAGGTATGGGCCTGGCTGGAACAGTGGGCACGTGCACCCCGGAGCGGGCTGTGTGCGCCGCTGCAGCGCTGAGCGCCCGGAGCTCACCGGGGCCGGTACATCCTGAACAACTGCTCCGGCCCCACCGTGAAATAGTCGGCCGGGCCGCCGCCGCGCAGGATGTGGCCTGCATTCGCCGTGTCGTATACGCCGTCTTTCAGCAGGGCGGTGTCGATGTGCACGGCCACCACCTCGCCCAGCACCAGCCAGGTGTCCACTTGGGCTCCGTCCACCCCCTGCAGCTGCAGGATCTGCGTGCTGCGGCATTCAAAGGTGACCGGGCTTTCGGCCACGCGTGGCGGGCGCACGCGGGTGGAGGGCAGGGGGGTGAGGCCGGTCAGGTCGAACTCGCTGACCTCGGGCGGCACGGCGGCGCAGCTCTGGTTCATCACCTCGGCCAGGTCGCGTGTCGCCAGGTTCCACACGAACTCGCCCGTGGCCTGCACGTTGCGCACCGTGTCTTTGTAGCCAATGCTGGCAAAGCCCACGATGGGCGGCACGTAGTTGAAAGCGTTGAAGAAGCTGTAGGGCGCCAGGTTGGTGGCGCCTGTGGCGCTTTGTGTGGAGATCCAGCCAATGGGGCGCGGCCCCACGATGGCATTGAACGGGTCGTGCGGCAGGCCGTGGCCCTGGCGGGGTTCGTAGCTGTGGACGGTGCGTGAGGGCTGTGGGGTGGTCATGGGGCTCGGCAGGGTGGGGCGAACAGGCAGACACCTTAGCGGCAGTCGCGGCGCGCTGCAGTCATCGGGATATCTGGTTGCTCACTTTTTTATGGCTATTCGGGCATATGGTTCTAGCGCACAAGGGCAATAGCAGGCAGATAGGGTCACAGAGCGCCTGCACACCCTGGCTAATGCCCTGTGCGGCGAGGCCATGCCGTAACGCCCGGCAGCCCCGGCTGCACGCACCGCACGGGGTTACGGGACCACGGCCGCCGGCTGCTGCTGCCCCAAAAACCGCCCTGGCGGCTGCCCCACCGACTTGCGCACCATGGCGCTGAAGGCGCTGGCGCTGTAGCCCAGCTCGGCGGCGATCTGGCCCATGGGCATGCGGCCGGCGGCCAGCGACACGGCCTTGGCCAGGATCACCTGCTGGCGCCATTGGGTGAAGGTGCTGCCCAGCTCGGAGCGGAACAGGCGTGCCACGGTGCGGGGGCTGGCGCCCGTGTCCTGCGCCCAGTCGGCCAGGGTGTCGTGGCGTGTGGGGTCGGCCAGCACGGCTTCGCACAGGTGGCGCAGGCGCTTGTCCTGGGGCAGGTCCACGCCCAGCTTCACGGCGGCGGCGCGGGCCAGTTGGTCGCGCACCAGGGCGCTCAAATGCTGTTCGCGCCGCAGGTCGGCGGGGCTGATCGCGGGGCCGCCGTCGGGCGTGGTGGGCATCTCGCGCACCAGGGCGCGCAGCAGGTCGGACACCTCCAGCACGCGGCACTGGCGCCAGGCGTCTTCCTGGTCGCGTGGCACGCCGGGGCCGCAGCGGCCCCGGGGCTGGTGGAAGTACAGCGTGCGCAGGTCGGCGTCTTCCACCATGGTCACGGCGTGTTTCACGCCGGGCGGAATCCACAGCGCGCGCGAAGGGGGCACGATGTAGGTGCCGTGGTTCACCGTGAGCCGGATCACGCCCGTGGTCGATATCGCCACCTGCGCCCAGGGGTGGCTGTGGGGCATGACCTGCGTGTCGGCGGCCAGCCAGCGCAGCTTGGCGCGCACCGGGCGGGCGGCGGTGGGCACAAACAGCTCGGGCGTGAGCGAGTCCACGTACGACATGCCGCGCGGCTTGCCACCGGGCGCACGGGACACGGCCTGGGCCGCAAAGTGTTCCCCCCCCGGTTCGGCGGGCGCGGCGAGTTCAGTGGGCGGGTTTGGCATGTTTGCGATAGAAGTTGTCTGCCTATCGTAAACCTGCCGAGGCCATGCTGCCTAAGATCGAGACCATGACTGCTTCCACCTCCGGCGCTACCGCCACCACTGCCAACCCCGTCCCCTTGCGGCAGGACGCCCGCACCATCGGCCTCATCGGCCTGGCCCACGGCAGCTCGCACTTCTTTCACATGCTGCTGCCGCCGCTGTTTCCGTGGCTGATCGGGGAGTTCGGCTTCAGCTATTCCGAGCTGGGTCTGCTGGTGTCGGTGTTCTTCGTGATCTCGGGCGTGGGGCAGGCGCTGTCGGGCTTCCTGGTGGATCGCGTGGGCGCGCGGCCGGTGATGTTTTTTGCGCTGTCGAGTTTTGCGGCCGCGGGCCTGGCGGCGGGCACGGCGCAGGGCTACACGGGCCTGCTGCTGGCGGCGGCTTTGGCCGGGCTGGGCAATGCGCCGTTCCACCCGGTGGACTTCACGATTCTGAACAAACGCGTGTCGCCACAGCGCCTGGGGCATGGTTTTTCGGTGCACGGCATCAGCGGTAACCTGGGCTGGGCGACGGCGCCGGTGTTCATGGCGGGCATTGCCACGGCCACAGGCTCATGGCGCACGGCCTGCCTGTGCGGCGGCCTGCTGGCCCTCACGGTGCTGGCCATCATGGTCTGGAACCGCGATGCGATTGACGACCGTAAGGGCGCCTGGGCGCACCAGGCCAAGGGCGGCGCAGCGGCGGCCCAGCCCGAGCACCCCATGGCCTTCCTCAAGCTGCCCTCGGTGTGGCTGTGTTTCTCGTTCTTCTTCTGGAGCACCTGCGCACTGAGCGCCATCCAGAGCTTTGCCAGCCCGGCGCTGCAGTCCATGTACGGCCTGCCGCTGAGCGTGACGGCCATGGTGGTCACGGGCTACATGCTGTGCGGTGCGGCGGGCATGCTGGTGGGCGGTTTTTTGGTGGGCCGTGTGCAGCGGCTGGAGAAGATCATCTCCGTGTGCCTGCTGGGCTCGGCCGCGCTGCTGGTGGTGGTGGCCTCCGGGCTGCTGCCGGGCATGGCGGCGCTGGTGGTGGCCTCGGTGGCAGGGCTGGGCACAGGCCTGGCCGGCCCCTCGCGCGACATGCTGATCAAGCGCGCTGCCCCTCCTGGCGCCACGGGCCGCGTGTATGGCACGGTGTATTCGGGGCTGGACTTGGGCTTTTGCCTGGCGGCCCCGGTGTTCGGCGCCATGCTGGACCACGGCATGACGGCCGGCATCTTCTTTGGCTCGGCCCTGACTCTGGGCCTGAGCGTGGTGTCGGCGGCGCTGGTGGGTGTGGGCGTGGCAGCACGGGCTACGAGGCCCGTGCCTGCAGCGGCCTGAAGGGCCCACGGCGGGGGGGCTCTGTACGGCGCCCAGCACGCCGCGCGGGCCTGTGTTGCAATCCTTGTCGGTGGCGCCGGGGCCCTGGTTGGCAGGGCCCAGAGCGGCGCCCTTTGTTTTCTTTCAACACACTTCCAGGACACCGCCCATGACGACCCCCATGTACAACGCCAGCATTCCCGTCTTTCGCCAGATGCTGGGCTCGCTCCAGGATATCCTGGCCAAGACCGAGGCCCATGCCACGGCCCGCAAGATCGAGCCGGACGCGCTGCTGCAGGCCCGCCTGTTCCCCGACATGTTCCCCATGGCCCGCCAGGTGCTGATCGCCTGCGATTTTGCCAAGGGCGTGGCCGCGCGCCTGGCCGGTGTGGAGGTGCCTTCGCTGCCCGACGCCGAGCGCCCCGGTTTTGCCGACCTGAACGAGCGCATCAGCACCGTGCTGGCGTTCATCGAAGGCCTGCCGCAGGCCGCGTTTGCCGAGGCCGCCACGCGCCAGATCACCATCCAGCCCGGCACGCCGCGCGAGAAGCAGTTTGTGGGCGAACACTACCTGCTGCACTACGGCCTGCCGCAGTTCTTCTTCCATGTGAACGCGACCTACGCCATCGCGCGCCACAACGGCGTGGAGCTGGGCAAGCGCGACTACATGGGCAAGATTTGATGCTGCATAGGCGGCTCCGTGGTTGCTGAACCATTGTGGTGCCGCATCCATCCACCGGAACCGCTCGCGCCCAAAGAGACCCACACCCTGCCCTGCAGGCATAGCCTTTCAGCGCTTTCTATCGCCTGCCCGACGCCGCCCGCTCGATGAGTGCCACCACGGCCTGCGGGTGGCTTACCAGCGACATGTGGCTGGAGCGCACGGTGGCCACTGTGGCGCCGATGCCTTGCGCCATGGCGCGCTGTGCCGCAGGCGGTAAGGCCTGGTCGTTCTCCGTGACGAGGTACCAACTGGGCTTGTGACGCCAGGCTGTGGCACCCAGCCTGTCGCCAAATGCGCGGGCCGAGATCGGCTGCTGCACAGCCGCCAGCTGTGCGGCCCGGGCTGTGGGCACGTCGGCGGCCATGACATGCCGGTAGACCTCGGGATCGTCCAGCCAGACCAGCCCCTGCGCATCGGGCGCGAGCCCGTCCATGGGGGCTTGCAGCCTGGCGAGCAGGTCGGTGACCGATTCACCTGCGTCGGGTACCAGGGCAGAGAGATACACCAGGCCGCGGACGTTGTCGGCCATGCCGGCTTCGGTAATGACGGCGCCAGCCCATGAGTGGCCGACGAGAAGGGTGTCGCCCGTCTGCCGAGCCAGCACGCGGCGTGTGGCCGCCACATCGCTCCGCGAGCGAGGTCAGCGGGTTCTGCACCGCCGTGACGTGATAGCCCTTGCGCTGCAGCCGCTCTATCACGGGCCCCCAGCTCGATCCGTCGGCAAAAGCGCCATGCACCAGCACGATGTTGCGCACGCCAGGCACAGCGGGACCGGGCCCGGCGGCTGACTGCGGCACCACACAACTGGTCGCCAGCATGACCAGCAGCGATGCAGGCCAGCGTTTGAGCCGGGATGCCCCCGGCATGGCTGATGCGCGCATCACGCCACCACCTTGGCCTCGGGGGCCCAGTCAGCCGGAAAAACCCCGGCGCGCAGGGCTGCGCCAAAGCCGAGCACAGCGTGCTCCACCAGGCGGCGCTGGGCAAAGGAATCCTGCGCAAGCATCTGGTCCAGTGTCTCGCGGTTCTCGCTGCGCGCCAGCACCAGGCCCCCTGTCCGGTCCTCCAGCGGACCCGCCACCAGGATGCGGCCAGCGCGAGTGTGTTCCACCAGCCAGTCGCGGTGGGTGTCCAGGTGCGCGTGGACTTCTTCAACGGGGCGGATGTAGCGCAAGGTGACAAGGTAAAGCATGGGGTTCTCCTGTGGATCGAAAAATGGCTGTAGCGGTGCTGCGTTCAGTGCGCTGGGGCGGAATCTGGCGACAGATCGGCCACTGCGGCGTAGGCCCCTCGCATGGACGTTTCCCGCGCCTCGGGGCCGCGGGAGAGGTTCTCGGCCCGGACTACCTGCACGTCGGTGATGCCGATGAACGCCAGGACGGCGCGCAGATAGCTTTCCTGGAAATCCAGGGGCGCCAGCGCGCCACTCGAATACAGGCCGCCGCGGCTTGATGCAATGAACACCCGTTTGCCTGTGGCCAGGCCCACCGGACCCTGCGCGGTGTACTGGAACGTGCGACCCGGCTGCACCACACGGTCGATCCACGCCTTCAGCTGGCTGGCCACCGAGAAGTTGTACATCGGTGCGCCGATGACGAGGATGTCGCTGGCCAGCAGTTCGGCCACGAGCGTTTGCGAACGCGCGTGCTCGACGGCCGTGGCCGCGTGGGCGGGTGGCGTGATGGGCCGAAAGCCCGCAGCGATGGCGCCGTCCAGGTGTGGAATAGCTTCCGCGACGAGATCGCGGTAGTTCACGGTCGCTGTGGGGTGCTGACGCAGCAGCCCGGCCACGATGGCCTGGCTGAGTGCGCGCGACGCGGAGCTGTCGGCGAGGATGCTGGAGTCGAGATGGAGAATCTGCATGGAATGCCTGGTTGGGAAGAGATCGTTGAAAAGCGGTGGCGCGGGGCCCGGAACGGCCGGCAGCGTGAGCGCGGTGTCCAGGCCCCAAGCATCCGCAAACGCGCCGCGCCTGTCCAAGACGGAATGTGAGACAGTTCAGACCTGAAAGGACTGAACCCGCCATGTTTGAACTGCGCCAGCTGCGTTACTTCATTGCCGTCGCCGAAACCGAAAACGTGGGCCGTGCGGCTGAGCTGCTGCACATCTCGCAGTCGCCGCTGAGCCGGCAGATTCAGCAGCTGGAAGCGCAGCTGGGTGTGCCGCTGTTCGAACGCAGCAAGAAGCGCCTCCACCTCACGCAGGAGGGACGCGACTTTCTGGCCGAGGCGCGCGTGCTGATGGCCAACGCCCAGCGCGTGGAGGCATTCGGACGCCGCCTCGGCGCCGGGGGGGCCGGGCATCTGGCGGTGGGCTACGTGGAAGGGGCGATGCAGGCCAACGTGCTGGGCCCTGCGCTGCGCCGGTTCCGGCGCGCGCACCCTGGGGTGGCGCTGTCTCTGCAGGGGCTGGGCTCGGGCGTGCAGTTCGAGCGCCTGCACCAGCACACGCTGGACCTCGGGTTGACCTACCGGGCCCCGCCCGAGGCATCCGGGCTGCACAGCGCCCAAGTAGTGGATGAACCCCTGGTTCTGGCCCTGCCTCCGGACGACCCGCTGCGCAAGGTGCGGCACCTGCAGCCCGCGCAGCTGCACGAGCGCCCCTGGATTGCCGTGGCCCGCCAGCCGGTGGATACCATCCGCCCCGCGCTGCTGGCGGGCTGCCAGCGCGCCGGGTTCACACCCGACATCGTGTACGAAACCTCAGACCCGCAGTCCGCGCTGCAACTGGTGGGGGCCGGCCTGGGACTGGCCGTAGTGCAGGCCAGCCTGGGTACCGCCCATGCACCACGGGACGTGCTCCTGCGCGAGCTGCCGTGGCTGGACTTGCGCGTGAGCGTGCATCTGGTGTGGCGCGCGGATGACCCCCGGCCCTGGGTAGCGCAGTTTCGCCAAGCTGTGGCGAAGGCGGCTTCTTCTGCGTAGCCCCAGGAAAGAGGGCTTACACAGCGCACGCGGCGGCGCAGCGCGATATACATCTGCAATGTCTCTCAGTAGCATCTTCCCCGCGTGCTGCCGACAGAAGGTCCAGCACCGAAAAGATCGCCCCCTGGGCATCGTCTGCGGGTTGGCCCGAAGCCGGCATATCTCCGGCGCCCCTACGATGTGCCGGTACGCACTTTGCCTTTTCTTTTTTACTCGCCCGTACCATGCCTCACACCCTGCGATATCCCCCCGGCAGCCCGCTCCGCGCCCGCCTGGTTGCCCGGGGGCTGGCCTTGGCGCTGGCCCTGCCCTTATGTGCCAGCCTTTGGGGCTGCGCGGGTGCTGCGCCGCCTGCGCCGGTGCAAGGACCCGCAACGCCCGAGGCGGCGCCCCATGCCAGCACATGCCCTGCGGAGCTCGCGCACTTGGCGCGCTGCCTGGCAGGCCGGGACAGTGCTGGCGCCTACTACCTGATCGCCCTGCCGCAGCAGTGGAACGGCCACCTGGTGCTGCACGCCCACGGCGGCCCGGCCCTGGGCGCGCCGAAGATGGAGCGGTCGGTGGAAGACCTGGAGCGCTGGGCCATCATGGTCCGCGCGGGGTACGCGTGGGCGGGCAGCACCTTCCGCCAGGGCGGCGTGGAGGTGCGTGCCGCCGCCGAGGACACCGAGCGGCTGCGCCAGATCTTCGTGCGCCATGTGGCCCAGCCGCAGCGCACCATCCTGCACGGCCAGTCCTGGGGCGCCAGCGTGGCGTCCAAGGGGGCCGAGATGTTCCAGACCACGGCCGACGGCAAGCGCCCCTACGACGCCGTGCTGCTCACCAGCGGCGTGCTGGCGGGCGGCACACGCTCGTACGACTTCCGCACCGACCTGCGCGTGGTCTACCAGTACCTGTGCAACAACCACCCCCGGCCCAACGAGGCGCAGTACCCGCTGAACATCGGCCTGCCTGCCGATGCGGCGATGACGCAGGCGGACCTGGCCGCGCGCGTGAACGAATGCCTGGCGCTGAACAAGCCCGCTGCCGAGCGCACGCCCGAGCAACAGCGCAAAGTCAAAACCATCGTGGATGTGATCCGCATCCCGGCCAGCTCCATCCAGGGCCACATGAACTGGGCCACCTTCCACTTCCGCGACGTGGTGCAGCACCGCACGGGCGGCGCCAGTCCGTTTGGCAACCGGGGTGTGCAGTACCGGGGCTCGCCCGACGATGCCGCCCTGAACGCCGCCGTGCTGCGCTACCGTGCCGACCCCGCTGCCGTGGCCCGCTTCGCGCAAGACACGGACCTGACCGGCCGCATCCCCGTGCCCGTGCTCACCGTCAAGGGCGTGGACGACCCCACGGCCTTTGTCGAGCTGGACGCGGCCTTCCGGGCCACCATGGCACAAGGCGGCAGCGCGGACCGCCTGGTGCAGACCTTCACCCAGCACAACACCCACAGCTACCTGAGCGACCCCACCTATCCCACGCTGATGACCGCGCTGCTGCGCTGGGTGGACAAGGGCGATAAGCCCACGCCCGAGGGCATTGCGCGGCAGTGCGCTGGCATGGAGGCCCTGTTTGGCAAGGGCTGCGCCTTTCTGCCCGGCTATGCACCGGCTGCGCTGAACACCCGCGTGGCCGACCGCGAACGGCCGTAGGTTGTTTTCTGTGGCGGTTCCCGCTGCCCCATAAAAAAAGGCCCCGCAGAGCGGGGCCTTTTTTTATGCTGCTGCGACGCAGGGCCGCAGCAGCGGGGGGCCTGCATCAGACCGCCACGGCCTTGAGGGCTTCGTTCAGCGTCTTGCTGGGGCGCATCACGGCGTCCAGCTTGGCCACGTCGGGCAGGTAGTAGCCACCGATGTCGGCGGGCGCGCCCTGCACGGCGGCCAGCTCGGCAACGATGGTCTGCTCGTTGTCGGCTAGTTGCTTGGCCAGTGGAGCGAACAGTTTGGCCAGTTCGGCGTCGGCCGTCTGTGCGGCCAGCTCTTGCGCCCAGTACAGGGCCAGGTAGAACTGGCTGCCACGGTTGTCCAACTGGCCGGTCTTGGGCGAGGGGTTCTTGTTGTTGTCCAGCAGCTTGCCCGTGGCGGCGTCCAGCGTCTGGGCCAACACCTTGGCCTTGCCGTTGCCGGTCTTCAGGCCCAGGTCTTCCAGCGACACGGCCAGCGCCAGGAACTCACCCAGCGAATCCCAGCGCAGGTGGTTTTCTTCCACCAGCTGCTGCACGTGCTTGGGGGCCGAGCCGCCCGCCCCGGTTTCGTACATGCCGCCACCGGCCATCAGGGGCACGATGGACAGCATCTTGGCCGAGGTGCCCAGTTCCATGATGGGGAACAGGTCGGTCAGGTAGTCGCGCAGGATGTTGCCGGTGGCGCTGATGGTGTCCAGGCCGCGGATCACGCGTTCCAGCGTGTAGCGCATCGCACGCACCTGGCTCATGATCTGGATGTCCAGGCCGGTGGTGTTGTGCTCGTGCAGGTACATCTTGACCTTGGTGATCAGCTGCGCTTCGTGCGGACGGTACGAGTCGAGCCAGAACACCACAGGCATGCCGGAGTTGCGGGCGCGGTTCACGGCCAGCTTGACCCAGTCGCGGATCGCGGCGTCCTTGACCTGGCACATGCGCCAGATGTCGCCTTGCTCCACGTTCTGGCTCAGCAGCACTTCGCCCGTGGCCAGGTCGGTGATGTTGGCCACGCCGTCTTCAGGGATTTCGAAGGTCTTGTCGTGCGAGCCGTACTCTTCGGCCTGCTGCGCCATCAGGCCCACGTTGGGCACGGTGCCCATGGTCTTGGGGTCGAACGCGCCGTGCCATTTGCAGAAGTTGATGATCTCCTGGTAGATGCGGGCGAAGGTCGATTCGGGCATCACGGCCTTCACGTCCTTCAGGCGGCCGTTGGCGTCCCACATCTTGCCGCCGTTGCGGATCATGGCGGGCATGGAGGCGTCCACGATGATGTCGTTGGGCGAGTGGAAGTTGGTGATGCCCTTGGCCGAGTCCACCATGGCCAGCTCGGGGCGGTGCTCGTGGCAGGCGTGCAGGTCGCGCTTGATCTCGTCGCGCTGGCTTTGCGGCAGGGTTTCGATCTTGGTGTACAGGTCCACCATGCCGTTGTTCACGTTCACGCCCAGTTCTTCAAAGGTCTTGGCGTGTTTGGCGAACGCGTCCTTGTAGAAGATGCGCACGCAGTGGCCGAACACGATGGGGTGGGACACCTTCATCATCGTGGCCTTCACGTGCAGCGAGAACATCACGCCCGTCTTGCGCGCGTCTTCGATTTCCTTCTCGTAGAACTCCAGCAGCGCCTTCTTGCTCATGAACATGCTGTCGATCACTTCGCGGTCGAGCAGGCTGACCTTGGGCTTCAAGACGATGGCCTTGCCGCTCTTGGTGATCAGCTCCATCTTCACGTCACGGGCGCGGTCCAGCGTGATGGACTTTTCGCCGTGGTAGAAGTCGCCGGCGTGCATGTGCGACACATGCGAGCGCGAAGCCTGGCTCCACTCGGCCATGCTGTGCGGGTTCTTGCGCGCGTATTCCTTCACGGCCTTGGGCGCGCGGCGGTCGGAGTTGCCTTCGCGCAGCACGGGGTTCACGGCCGAGCCAGTGCACTTGCTGTAGCGGGCTTTGAGTTCCTTTTCCTTGTCGTCCTTGGGCTGGTCCGGGTAGTCGGGCAGCGCGTAGCCCTTGGCCTGCAGTTCGGCGATGGCCGCCTTGAGCTGCGAAACGGATGCGGAGATGTTGGGCAGCTTGATGATGTTGGCATCGGGCTGCAGCGTCTTCTTGCCCAGGTCGGCCAGGTTGTTGGGCACGCGCTGTTCTTCGGTCAGGTAGTCGGAGAACTCACCCAGGATGCGTGCTGCCACCGAGATGTCGCTCTCCAGCACGTTGATGCCTGCCGGTGCCGCAAACGTGCGAATGATGGGCAGGAAGGAAGCCGTGGCCAGACGGGGTGCCTCGTCGGTCAGGGTGTAGATGATGGAAGGTTGCTGGGTCGTCATGGCTTGTCTCACGAAACAGAGTAGGTAGATGCCCCCGGCTGCGTCGCAGCGGGGCCAAACGCGGATGCTCTCTGATTCTCCTTGCTCGGGGCTGTCACAGCCCGCTGTTTTTGCAATCGAATCTCACAATGCAAAATTATCATAAGCCCAGGGCACTTTTTTTCACCAAATAGGCGGTAATCACCCTGCGGCCCCCTGCAGTTTGATCGTCTTGGCGCCCGCGCGCCACCCCCTGCAGACCCTACGAAAAAGTCCCTGGAACAGCCACCACCCGGCCAGGCAGCACCGCAAACTGCGCCCAGTGCGCAGGCAGGGTGTCGGGCGCCGTGCCGGTGAAGGCCCCGAAGGCGGGCAGGACCAACTGCCCGTTGCCCCAGCCAAAGCAGGGCGTCCGCAGCGCATCGCGTGCCGGGCCGCGCAGCCGCAGCGTGGGGTGCAGGTGCCCGGCAATCACCGTGTGGCCCGCCACCGCCTGCGGGTGGTGGCAGGCCAGCACCGGCGCCTCGGCGCAGGGCAACCAGGGCTCGTTGACCAGCGCCACCGCCAGCGCCGCCGGTGGGTCGCCTGCATGCAGGTCGTGGTTGCCGCGCACCAGGGTCATCGCCACATGCGCATGGCGCTGGCGCCAGGGCAGCAACTGCTGCCACAGCGCATCGGCCGCGCCGCTGCGCGCGTGCAGAAAGTCCCCCAAGAACACCAGGTGGTCGGCACCAGTGGCAGCCAGCACCGCATCCAGCCGCTCTAGGTTGTCGGCCGTGGTGCCATGGGGCACCGGCTGCCCCGCGCGGCGGAAGGTGGCCGCCTTGCCGAAATGCACATCCGCCACCAGCACCATGCGTGTGGCGGGCCACCACAGCGCGCGCTGGGGCAGCAGCTGGAGGGCGGTGCCGCAGGGGAGGGTGATGGCGTGGGAACCCATGGGGAGCGCAGGGACGGCCTGCGTCTCGGGGGCGGATGTGTGAAAGGGAAGCGTGGTCATCGTGCTCAGAATCCGTGGCGTCTGCGGGCGCGGCGCGGGGCGTCCCCAGCCGCAGCCTGGCGCGCGCGAGGTGTGCGGGGCCCAGAGCTTTCGGGCAGGTCCCACACGATGTCCGTGGGCTGCGCGGCATGCTGCGCAAGGTGCGTGCCCGTGGTGGCGTCGGCCGCTTGCTCCAGCGCCTGCACCATGCGCGCCAGCCGGTCGGCCAGGGTCTCGGTGCTCAGGCGTTCGCGAAAGCGCTCCACCATCAGCGCCAGGGCGAATGGGGTGGGGCGCTCCAGCGCGTGGATGGACAGGGTCTGCGCCTGCATGCCGCGCAGCGTGCGCGCCAGGCGCTCCATGTCCAGTTCGTTCGTTAGCAGCTCAGCGCGTGCCTGGGCCAGCAGCAGGTTGTCGGGGTCGTACTGGGCAAACACGTCGTAGTACAGCGACGACGACGCCTGCAACTGGCGGCTGCTGCGCTGCTCGCCGGGGTGGCTTTGAAAGATGAGCCCCGCAATGCGCGCGATCTCGCGGAAGCGCCTGCGCGCCATCTCGGTGGCGTTCAGGCTGGCCAGCACTTCGTCTTCGAGCCCGCTGCCGATGGTGGTGTGCGTGCCTTCGCCAATCAGGCGCGGCAGCAGCGTGGCCCAGTCCACGGGCTTGGCCGACAGCAGCTCCAGCCCGTAGTCGTTGATTGCGATGGAGAAGGTGTTGGGCACTTGTTTCGACGCGCGCCAGCCCAGCAGGCCGGCCAGGCCCAGGTGCACCAGGCGGCCAGCCAGCGGGTACAGGTACAGGTGCCAGCCCTCGCGGGTGTGCAGGGTCTCGGTCACCAGGCGGCTGGGTGTGGGCAGGGCCGACCAGGCCTGCTGCAGCTCCAGCAGCGGCTGGGCGCAGCGCATCTCGGGCGTGGAGAACTCGCCGCGCTCGGCCTGCGCCAGCTGCTCCAGCATCGCATCGGCCAGCGTGTTCGACAGCGGCATGCGCCCGCCGCTCCAGCGCGGCAGGGCGGCGCTGCCCTTGGGGGCGATGCGCACATAGGCCGTCATCTGCTGGGTGCGCACCAGCTCCAGCAGCCGGCCTGCAAACATGAACACATCGCCCTTGCGTAGCCGGGCGATAAAGCTCTCTTCCACCGACCCTAGTCGCCCGCCGCTCACAAACTGCACCTGCATGGCGGCGTCGCTCACGATGGTGCCGATGTTGCTGCGGTGGCGACGCGCCAGGCGGGCATCGGGCACGCGCCAGATACCTTCGTCGTCGGGCACCACGCGGTGAAAGTCCGGGTAGGTGGCCAGCGATGCGCCACCCTGGCGCACGAACTGCAGTGCCCACTGCCAGTCGTTGTCGGCCAAGGCCGCGTAGGCCGGGGCGCGGCGCACTTCGGCCAGCAGTGCATCGGGCACAAAGCCGCCGCCCAGCGCCACCGTGACCAGGTGCTGTACCAGCACATCCAGCGGCGCACGTGGCGTGTGCCGGTCTTCAATGCGGCCCTGTGCCAGCGCATGGCGCGCGGCGGCAGCTTCCACCAGCTCCAGGCTGTGCGTGGGCACCAGTGTGATGCTGGAGCTGCGCCCCGGCGCATGGCCCGAGCGGCCCGCGCGCTGCACCAGCCGCGCCACGCCCTTGGCCGAGCCGATCTGCAGCACCTGTTCCACGGGCAAAAAGTCCACGCCCAGGTCCAGGCTGGACGTACAGACCACTGCCTTGAGCTGCCCGGCCTTGAGGCCTTGCTCCACCCAGTCGCGTACCTCATGCCCCAGCGACCCGTGGTGTAGCGCAATGGCGCCGGCCCAGTCGGGCCGCGCCTCCAGCAGCGCCTGGTACCAGCGCTCGGCTTGCGACCGGGTGTTGGTGAACACCAGGGTGGACGCCGCCGCTTCGATCGACTGCACCACCTGCGGCAGCAGGCTCAGCCCCATGTGGCCCGCCCAGGCAAAGCGGTCGGCCCGCGCGGGCAGCATCACCTGCACCTCCAGCTGCTTGTCGATGCGGCCCTGCACCAGCGTGGCGGGCGGTGGTTGCGGCGCGCCGGGCGCGCTGGGCGCAGGTTGGGGCAGCAAGGTGTGCAGGGCCTCCTCCAGGTTGCCCAGCGTGGCCGACATGCCCCACACCTGCAGCGCAGGGTTCCAGCCGGACAGGCGCGCCAGCGCCAGTTGCACCTGCACGCCGCGCTTGTTGCCCACCAGCTCGTGCCACTCGTCCACCACCACTAGGCGCACGCTGGCCAGGCGTTCGCGCGCATCGGCACGGGCCAGCAGCAGCGAGACGCTTTCGGGCGTGGTCACCAGCAGCGTGGGCAGGCGGCGGTCTTGCGCTGCGCGCTCGCCGCTGGGGGTGTCGCCGGTGCGCAGGCCGCTGGTCCAGGTGGGGGCCAGGTCGGGCAGTGGCGCCTGCAGCGCGCGCAGCGAATCGGCAGCCAATGCGCGCATGGGCGTGATCCACAGCACGGTGAGGGGTGGTGCCGCAGCGCGGCGCGTGCGCAGGGCGGTGCGGGCGTTGTGGGCTTCTTCAGGCTCCGGTGCGGCATCGGCCCGCGCCAGGTGCTGCAGCGCGCCCAGCCACACCGCATAGGTCTTGCCCGCGCCCGTGGTGGCGTGCAGCAGGCCCGAGCGGCCCTCGCCCATCGCGCGCCACACGTCGTGCTGAAAGCCAAAGGGCTGCCAGCCGCGCGCGGCCATCCAGTCGGCTGCGGCACTCGGTGCCACCGGGGGCAGGGCCTTGCGCGGGCGGCGGGTGGTGCTCATGCCGCAACGCCCTGCCCTGGCAGCAGTGCCATCAGCGTTTGCAAGGTATCGGCCTCGGCCACGGGCTTGTCTTGCCGCCAGCGCAGCATGCGCGGAAAGCGCACGGCAAGGCCGCTCTTGTGGCGCGGGCTGCGCGCAATGCCCTCGAAGCCCAGCTCAAACACCAGCGTCGCGTCCACGCTGCGCACCGGCCCAAAGCTCTCGCGCGTGGTCTTGCGGACGATAGCGTCCACCTGCGCAATCTCGGCATCGGTCAGGCCCGAATAGGCCTTGGCAAACGGCACCAGCTGGCGCTCCGGGTCGTCCTGCGGCCCGGTCCACACGGCAAAGGTGTAGTCGGTGTACAGGCTGGCACGGCGGCCGTGGCCGCGCTGGGCGTAGATGAGCACCGCGTCCACGCTCATGGGGTCGATCTTCCACTTCCACCACACGCCCACATCCTTGGTGCGGCCCACGCCGTACTGCGCGCTGCGGTGCTTGAGCATGAAGCCCTCCGTGCCCGTACTGCGTGCAGCCTCGCGCTGTCGTGCGAGGTCTTGCCAGCCGTCGCCATGCAGCAGTGCGCTCAGGCGCAGGGCCTTATGGGGTGGGGGGGCGATGGCGGTGTCATCAGGCGGCTGCAGCGTGGTCTCCAGCAGCGCGCGGCGGGCTTGTTGCGGCTCTTGGCGCAGGTCTTGCCCGGCGTGTTCGAGCAGGTCGTAGGCCACCAGCACCACGGGCAGCTCGCGCAGCAGCTTGGGGGTCAGGCTCTTGCGGCCCAGGCGCTTTTGCAGGTCGGCAAAGGGGCGGGGCTGGGGCTCATCGGGCAGCCAGACCAGGATCTCGCCATCGACCACCGTGCCATCGGGCAGGGCCGCCAGGGCGGCCTCGGCCAGTTCGGGAAAGCGGTCGGTCACCAGTTCCTCGCCGCGCGACCAGACCCAGACTGCGCCTGCGCGCCGCACGATCTGCGCGCGGATGCCGTCCCACTTCCATTCCACCAGCCAGTCGCCGGGCGTGCCCAGCAGTGCGGGCATGTCGGCCACAGGCTGGTTGAACGGGTGGGCCAGAAAGAAGGGGTAGGGCTGGCCTGCATCGGCGGCATCCTGCGTATTGGCATCGTCGTCCACCGGCGCGATCAGTGCCTGGTAGTCGCTGGCCTGCGGCTGCCTGCCGATCTGCGTGTAGCCCATCAGCCGATGGGCGATGCGCTTGGGGTCCAGCGCACTCACCGTGGCCAGCGCCTGCGTCACCTGCAGGCGCGACACCCCCACGCGGAAGTTGCCGGTGATGAGCTTGAAGTACACAAAGCGCTGCTCAGATGCCAGCATGTCCCATTGCGTGCGCAGACGGGTATCGACCTCATCGGGCGGCAGGGTGCGCAGGGGCAGCAGCTGGGCCATCCATTCGGCCAGTGTCAGTTCGGTGGGCTGGGTGGGCAGCGGCAGCAGCAGCGCCAGCGTTTCGGCCAGGTCGCCCACGGCCTGGTAGCTTTCCTCGAACAGCCACTCGGGCAGGCCCGCAGCCTCTTGAGCCAGCACCTTGAGGCGCTTGGTGGGCACTATCTGGCGGGGTTTGCCGCCTGCGAGAAAGTACGTGGCCCAGGCTGCATCGGCGGGCGGTGCCACGCGCAGGTAAGCCACCAGTGCCGCGAGTTTGGCCGACTGTGCGGTGGTGGCGTCGAGCGCCTGGAACAGCTGGGCAAAGGCCTTCATGCGGCTGCCTCGGGTGTAGGTGTGCTGCCTGGCACCTCAGGCGCCGCCCCTGCATCGTCCTCGTTGTCATCGGCGCCGTATTCGGTGGCGAACACCTGGGCGTCCAGCCCTTGCTCGCACAGCCAGCGCACCATCACGGCCGTGCTGCCATGCGTCACGATGATGCGCTCCGCGCCCGTGGCGCCAATGGCTTTCTGCAGGCTCGGCCAGTCGGCGTGGTCGCTCATCACAAAGCCCCGGTCTACGCCCCGGCGTCGGCGTGCGCCGCGCACCAGCATCCAGCCGCTGGCAAACGCGTCGGAGTGTTCGCCAAACCGGCTGAGCCACGGTGTGCCCGCTGCCGAGGGCGGGGCCAGCACCAGTGCGCGTTTCAGGTCCGCCTTGGTCAGGCCTGGGTCCGTCACACGCAGCGTAGGTGGTAGGTCTACACCGGCCGCGCGATACACGGCATTGAGCGGCTCCACCGCGCCATGCACCACGATGGGCCCGATGCTGGCATCCACGCCATGCAGCAGCCGCTGCGCCTTGCCGAAGGCATACGCATACAGCACGCTGGCCTTGCCCGCCGCAGCGTTGGCCGTCCACCAGGCATTGATGTCGGCAAACAGCACGGGCTGCGAGGGCCAGCGGTAGATGGGCAGGCCAAAGGTGGATTCGGTGATGAAGGTGTGGCAGCGCATCGGCTCGAACGGTGGGCAGGTGCCATCGTCTTCGAGCTTGTAGTCGCCCGAGGCCACCCATACTTGGCCGCCGTGTTCGACGCGCACCTGGGCCGAGCCCAGCACATGGCCCGCTGGGTGCAGCGAAACGCGCACGCCATGGTGGTCGATGACCTTGCCGTAGGCCAGTGTCTGTAGTGCGATGTCCGCCCCCAGCCGGTTGCGCAGCGTGCCCGCGCTGTCCTCGTGTGCCAGGTAGTGGGCCGAGCCCATGCGTGCGTGGTCTGAATGGGCGTGTGTGATCACGGCCCGCTCCACCGGCCGCCAGGGGTCGATGTAGAAGTCGCCATGCGGGCAGTACAGGCCTTCGGGGCGGTGGACGATCAAGTCATTGCGGAGCATGCGTGTGGCATCGTAGGCGGCAAGGCAAAGTCGGTGGGGCCGCCCGGGTTTGCGCGGCGGGGTGTTGCAGGCCTTTTGGGCATTCAATCTGCTGCATGCGCCGGTGTTATATGCCTTGTTCGCTATCAATAATGAAGCGTTTGGTCTGCGGGGTCGTCCCGCTGCCGGAGCATGCCCTCCATCATCCCGTTGTGGATTGGGCCGTCTGCAGGACTGCGCCGCGTTCTGCGTACCGGCGCCTGTCTTTACTGCAAAACACCACGCCCGTAGGATGGCGTCGCCTGCGGCGCTGGCCCGCAGCCGGGGATTCATCCATGCGCTTGTATCCGTCGTATCGGTCGCTTTGTGCCCTGCTGGGCGGCTCGGCCATGGCCCTGTGCGCTGCAGGGGGAGCCGCCCAGGCTTCTGCCGACGGCCCCCCGCGCACCAACGCCTTCAACGACCCTTTCGTCCAAGTCACCAGCGCCATCCCGCAATGCCCCGTGCCTGAGGGCCCGCTGTACACCGAGGCCGAGGTGCGCGAGCTGGCGCATGTGCGTTCCCAACATGGCGGCAGTTGTCACCGCGTGGGGCGCTGTCGCCTGCCCAACTCCTACCTGTACGACGCCGAGATCATCCCGCGCGTGCAGCGCTACATCCAGCAGGACGGCCGCTTTGACGACACCAGCGTGTGGGTGCTGGGCGAGCGGCGGCTGGTGACGCTCAAGGGTTGCGTGCAGTCGCAGGCGCAGTCCGACGCGCTGGAGAAAGCCGTGTGGCTGGTGGACGATGTGATGGGGGTGATCAACCTGCTGCAGGTGGGGACGGATGCGGCGGCGGCGCGGTACCCGCTGGCTGCGCCGAAAAAGCCGTGACATGCACGGCCAGTTGGCGGCGCGTATCCCAGGCGCAGTGATTGCGCAACGGTCCTAGCGCCAGCGATGAATCACTGGCACCACACCGCTTGCTAAGCGCTTGGGCTGGCGCGCGTCCTGCTGCATATTGCAGGTTCGTCACGCTTCATTGATGAGGGAGTTTCCATGCCATTCAAGTTCTCATTGCCGGCGGTAGCCACCCTGGCCCTGGCAGTTGTTGCCTCCCCCGCCGTATTGGCCAAACCCTTCAAGTGGTCCGGCTCCAGCGACATCCAGACCATGGACATCCATTCGCAGAACAGCGCCCTGGGCAACGGCATCCATGCGGCGGTGTATGAGTCGCTGGTGATGTTCAACAGCCGCACGCTCAGGGTGGAGCCGCTGCTGGCCACGTCGTGGCAGCCAGTCAGCCCCATGCAGATGCGCTTCAAGCTGCGCCAGGGTGTGAAGTTCAGCGACGGATCGCCCATGACGGCGGACGATGTGGTCTATTCGCTGCAGCGCGCGATGAGCAAGACCTCCACCTATGCCATCTACACCCAGGGCATGGACCGCATTGCCAAGGTGGATGGCGAGACCATCGACATCTTTCTGAAGAACCCCAACCCGGTGCTGCTCAACCAGCTGACCGAGCTGCGCGTGATGAGCAAAGCCTGGGCCGAGAAGAACAACGCGGTGGAGCCTAAGGACATCAAGGCGAAGGACGAAACCTATTCGCACCGCAATGCCATGGGCACCGGCCCGTTCGTGCTCAAGGAATGGGTGCCCGACCAGAAGATCGTGTTCGCTGCCAACCCGGGCTGGTGGAACGCGGGCAAGGCGGAAGGCAACGTGACCGAGATCACCTACCTGCCCATCAAGTCCGAGGCCACGCGCATTGCCGCGTTGCTGTCCGGCGAGGTGGACATGGTGCGCGACACCAGCATCCAGAACCTGGGCCGCATCAAGGCCAACCCGAACCTCAAGGTCATGGAGATGGTGGAGAACCGCACCGTGTACCTGGCCATGGACCAGTTCCGCGACGAGCTGCCCGGCGGCAACATCAAGGGCAAGAACCCGCTGAAGGACCTGCGCGTGCGCAAGGCGCTGTACCAGGCCATCGATGGCGCGACCCTGCAGCGCGTGACCATGCGCGGCATGTCCAAACCCACCGGCGCCATGGTGTCGCCCCTGGTCAACGGGTAGACCGACGCGGTGGACAAGCGTCTGCCCTACGACCCCAATGCCGCCAAAGAGCTGCTGGCACAGGCCGGCTACAGCGATGGCTTTGAGGTGGACTTTGCCTGCAGCAACAACGCCATCGTGCAGGACGAGCAACTGTGCCAGGCGATCACCGCCATGTGGTCGCGCATCGGCGTGAAGGCCAAGCTGCGCACCATGCCCGCCGTGAGCTACTACCCCATGGCCCAGCGGCACGAGGCCAGCATCGCGCTGCTGAGCTGGGGCGTGCCCACGTTCGATGCGCTGTACACACTGCAGTCGCTCACCCGCACCAAGACCACGGGCGGCGACGGCAACTACAACCTGGGCCGCTACAGCAATGAGCGCATGGACTACATCGTGGACCGCGTGAAGACCGAGACCGACCTGCCCGTGCGCAACCGCCTGCTGACCGAAGGCCTGCAGCTGCAGAACGACACCGTGGCCCACATCCCGCTGCACAACCAGATGCTGGCCTGGGCCATGAAGAAAAACGTGGAGCTGGTGCAGCGGCCGGACAACCGCATTGACTGGCGGTTGATCAAGGTGAACTGAGTCGCTTCCTGAGGTGCTGGCCTGCGCCCTGCCTACGGCGCAAGTCTGCGTCAGCGCGCAGGTTGCAGCATGATGATCGCCATGCCCGCCAGCGCCACCAGCACGCCCGCCACATCCCATGGCGTGGGGCGGATGCCATCTACCGCCCACAGCCATACCAGTGCCACCCCGATGTAGACCCCGCCGTAGGCCGCATACACGCGGCCTGCGCCAGTGGTGTCGTGCAGCGTCAAGAGCCATACGAACAGCGCCAGGCTCGCGGCCGCAGGCAACAGGAGCCACGCGGGCTTGCCTTGGCTGAGCCAGAGCCAAGGCAGGTAACAGCCCACGATTTCGGCGAGGGCCGTGGCGATGAAAAGCAGCAATGTGTTCAGCATGTTGCGGGGCCTTGTGGGGCACTGAGGTTTGGGGCATCCGGATGGGTGGCCAGCCACTGGCGCAGCGCCAGCTCGCCCTTGGGGGTGAAGTGCACCACGCGCGAGTCCTGAGCGCGTTGGGCCCATCCCCCGTCGAAGAGGCGCTGCAGCAGCGCCGCGCCCAGGGCGCCGCCCAGGTGGTGGCGGCGCTCGCTCCAGTCCAGGCAGGGGCGGCACACCATGCGCCGTTGCTGCCCCAGCGCGGACGTGTCGATACCCACGTGCGCAAACCACTGCGCGCCAGCGGGTGTGATGGCCGCCCCTTGGGGTGTGGCCTGCAGCATGCCCTGGCGTACCAGTGCTTCATAAAACTGCACGCCCACCTCGCCCGCCAAGTGGTCGTAGCACATGCGCGCGCGGCGCAGCGCTGGCTCGCGGGGGCTGGCGCGCAGCCGCACGGCACCGGCGCGAAACGCCACGTTCATCAGCGACTCCAGCAAGTGCGCCACATCCCGATCCGCCAGCCGGAAGTAGCGGTGCCGGCCTTGGCTCTCCACGGCGATCAGGCCCGCATCGAGAAGCTTGCCGAGGTGGGCGCTGATGGTCTGCTTGGTCACGCCTGCAATGTCGGCCAGCTCGGTGGCCGTGAGCGCGCGGTCCGCCATCAGGGCGGTGAGGACTTCGGCGCGTGCGCTGTCGCCGATGAGCGCGGCAATGCGCGCGATGTGGGGGCCGTCTTTCATGGTTCGATCTTGGGCGAACCATCGAGTGCCGTCAACCGTCTATCGTGAATCCCTTGTCCACCAACCTATCCAGAGCTTCATGATCACCTGCTTTATCCGCTACGAGATCGACCCCTTCCAGCGCGAGGCGTTTGCCGAATACGCGCGCCGCTGGGGCCAGATCATTCCCCGCTGCGGCGGCCATTTGCTGGGCTACTTTCTGCCGCACGAAGGCAGCAACTACGAGGCCTGGGGTTTGATCGGTTTTGACTCCCTGGCCGCCTATGAGGCCTACCGTGCCCGCCTGCGCGCCGACCCCGAAGGCCGCGCCAACTTTGCTCTGGCGCAGGACAAGCGCTTCATCCTGCGCGAGGAGCGCACGTTCACGCAGGGGGTGGAAGGCACACTGGGCCTGCCTGCCCACCCACAGGGGGCCGTCACATGATGGCTGTGATCTTCGAGGTCACACCTGCGCCCGGCCAGCGCAGCGCCTATCTGGATGCAGCCGCAGCGCTCAGGCCGCTGCTGGCGCAGATCGACGGCTTCATTTCTATCGAGCGCTTTGAAAGCCTGAGCGCGCCCGGCAAGCTGCTGTCCCTGTCCTTCTGGCGCGACGACGAGGCCTTGGCCTTCTGGCGCCAGCAAGAGGCGCACCGCAGCAGCCAGGCGGCCGGGCGCGACCATGTGTTTGCCGACTACCGGCTGCGCGTGGCGGCGGTGGTGCGTGACTATGGCATGGACGACCGGGCACAGGCGCCTGCCGATTCCCGCGCGGTGCACGGCTGACTGCGCGCACGTCGCTGGAGCCGGTTTGCGATCCCCTGCGAGAGCGCAAACAGGCGCTCACACCGGCATGTAGCCCGTGCGCAGCGCGTGGGCCCACTCCGGTCTGCCATTCCTTTGTGCCAGCAGCGCCATGGGCTCGTGGTTATAAGGCACCCGGTGGTGCGCCACTTGCCAGCCTTGTGCTGTGCGGTCCGCGATGGCGTAACACGCATCCGGCGTGCCGTTCTCGACTTTGTGGGCCACAGGGTGGTCGTCGCCATAGGCCTGCAGGCCCACGCTGCCGGGGTTAACCAGCAAAACGCCCGCTCCCAGCCGCACCTGGCGCGGCACATGGGTGTGGCCGCAGGCCACCAGCGGGGCGTATTGGCCCGACAGGCGCTCGTCGATCTCGGTCGGGGTGGCGGCGCGTACCGTGGAGCCGTCCAGCGTTTCGAGCAGGTATTCATGGTCGCTGCGCGGCGAGCCGTGGCACAGCAGCATGTCTTCTTCCAGGCGCAGGGTTTGGGTCAGGCTGCGCATCCAGGCAAATTCCGCCTCGGTGAGCTGCGCGTGCGCGTACTGGTCCGATGCACCACCGTGGCCTGGGCGCAGCTGCAGCACCTGGCGCTCGTGGTTGCCCGCTAGCGAGAGCCAGTCCGAGGCCATGAGCCACTGCGCCGTCTCGCGCGGCAGCAGCGGGCCCGAGAGGTTGTCGCCCAGGTTGACCACACGGTCGGCGCCCCGGCGCGTGATGTCGGCCGCTACGGCTTCAAGGGCCGCGAGGTTGCCGTGGATGTCCGAGACAAAAGCAATGCGCATGGGAAAACCGTGTTGTGGTTGGTGGGTGGGTCAGCACGGCGATACGTCGGCGCCTGTACCGCTGCAAGCATGCAGCATGCAGCATGCATCCCCATGCTATGTGTTTGCCCGCGCGGCTTCCAGCGCCAGGGGCAGGTACTGCGCCAGTTGCTTGTTCACCAGGTCGTCGATAGAGCGCAGCTTCAGGTGCCTGCGCTCCTTGCCCGCCCCCTCCAGGTGGGCGAAGGGGTCGCTGATGTGCGCGCCCCGCCCGAACTCCACCGACACATGCCCCTGGTAGGCGAACACGCCGCAGAACGACACCCCCTGCGCGGCAAACAGAATGCCACCGTATTTCACCTCTTCCGTGGGCGCCTCAAAAGGCGGCTGCAGCACCAGGGCGCGCACGGCCTGCACCATGGCGTACTGGGTTTCGCCAAGGAAGCGGATGTCTTCAAGCAATGCGGGGGCAGAGCGTGTGGCCACGGTGTGCGAGTGAGAGCTGCGGACAGTGCGCAGCGTAGGCGATGTTGCTGACAACGGGGTGGCAGCAGAGGAGACAATCCGGTCCTGAATCGGGCGGTGCTCTCCAGGATCTTGGCATCGGTGGTCAGGCTGTGATCCTGCCCTGCGGTGGCGCCTGCTGTGCCAGAAAGGCCCGCAGGTCGGCGGGGGTGTAGTCGGCTGCGGTGTGGTGGTGCCAGAAGCGGATGGACAGGTCGCGAAACGCCATGGGCGTGTGCTTGGCAGCGGCCATTGGCTCTTGAGGTGTGAGGGTTTGCCGGTTCGACCTGTTTCGCAGGCCGGTGGCCTCAGCCCGGATGTAGTCAAAGCGGTCGTTCTGCAGAGCGGCCAACAGCGCGTCAATGGGGGTTCCGGGCGGGCATGAGGCCGTGTCCTCAATCGCTTGCAGCGCCGCCCAGCGGCAGACGTCCTCGGGCGCTTCGGCGAGCCACTGGATGCGCCGCCAATGGGCCTCGTCGTCCCACCTCAACCAGCGGATCTCGAACAGGAGCTGGGGTGCCAGCAGCGGGTCTGTGTCGCGCCGCTCCTCCAGAACGCGGATGAGGCGGTCTGCGCTGTCGGGGTAGCTCAGTTTTCCGAACGTGTAGGCCGCCTGGCTGCGGATATGAAAAGCGGGCGCGCGCAGGCACCGGTCGAGCGCGTCGAACAGGCCCGAGCCTGGCAGCAGTGCGCGAAATGCGAGCGTGATCTCTTGCTGAAAAAGTCCGATGGAGACATCACGGATGAACAGGACAGCGTCATCGAAGCGCTCTGTCTCCAGGCTGCGTACGAGGCGCACGGCGGCATCCACCAGCGCAGCCGCGCCGTGGCGCGCCAGGGCTGCCTCGATATAGGCTTCGTCCTGGATGTGGTCCAGGTACGAAGCAATCACGGCTTCGGGAGTGGTCATAGTGTGCACCCCTGCATGGGCACGGCCCATGGGGACAGGCGAGGTGGGCCTGAGCGCCCAGCTGTACGCAGCGTGCTACAAGAATGCAAGAAAATAGCCGATTCCGCCTGCCGGTATTGTATTTTAAGCTATCAATAGAGTAGCAATCACAGGATGAAAATCTTCCCCGGATTCAGAATGTTCTTCGGGTCCAGCGCGCGTTTGATGGCGCGCATCATGTCCACCGCGCCGGTGCCGGTTTCGTCCAGCAAAAAGCCCATTTTGTGGATGCCCACGCCGTGCTCACCCGTGCAGGTGCCGCCCATGCTCAGGGCCCGGGCCACCAGGGTGTGGTTCATGGCTTCGGCCTTGGTGCGTTCTTCGGCGCTGTTCGGGTCGATGAGGTAGCCGAAGTGGAAGTTGCCGTCGCCCACGTGGCCGACGAGGAAGTAGGGGATGCCGCTGGCTTCCACCTCGTCCACCGATTCGAGCAGGCAGTCGGCCAGGCGGCTGATGGGCACGCAGGTGTCTGTGCTGATGGCGCGGCAGCCGGGGCGGCTTTGCACGGCGGCAAAGTAGGCGTTGTGCCGGGCGGTCCACAGGCGGGTGCGTTCTTCGGGCGTGCTGGCCCATTCAAAGGCCTGGCCGCCAAATTCGCTGGCAATGTCTTGCACCATCTCGGCCTGTTCCTTCACGCTGGCGGGCGAGCCGTGGAACTCCATGAGCAGCATGGGTTCCTCGCGCAGGGTCAGCTTGCTGTGCGCGTTCACCATGCGCACGGTGTGGTGGTCGATGAGTTCCACGCGTGCAATCGGCACGCCGATCTGGATGATCTGAATGGTGGTGCGCACGGCCGCTTCGATGCTGGGGAAGGAGCAGATGGCGGCGCTCACCGCTTCGGGCAGCGGGTACAGGCGCACGGTGATCTCGGTCATGATGCCCAGCGTGCCCTCGCTGCCCACCATCAGGCGCGTGAGGTCGTAGCCCGCGCTGCTCTTCTTGGCACGCGTGCCGGTGTGGATGATCTCGCCGCTGGCAGTCACCACCTCCAGCGCCAGCACGTTCTCGCGCATGGTGCCGTAGCGCACGGCGTTGGTGCCGCTGGCGCGCGTGGCGCTCATGCCGCCGATGCTGGCGTCAGCGCCGGGGTCGATGGGGAAGAACAGGCCGGTGTCCTTGATGGCCTCGTTCAAGGCCTTGCGCGTGATGCCTGGCTGCACCGTCACGGTGAGGTCTTCAGCGTTGATGCTGAGCACCTGGTTCATGCGGCTCACATCGATGCTGATGCCGCCCTGCACGGCCAGCAGGTGGCCTTCGAGCGACGAGCCTGCGCCGTAGGGGATCACGGGCACGTTGTACTGGCTGGCCAGTTTGACCGCGTCGGACACGTCCTGCGTGCTTTCGGCAAACACCACGGCGCTGGGTGGCGGGGCCTGCAGCGAGCCTTCGTCGCGCCCGTGCTGCTCGCGCACGGCCTGGGCCAGCGAGCACTGCGCGCCGAAGCGCGCTTGCAGCGCATCGATGAGGGCCTGGGGCACGTCGCGCAGTTGGATTTCGGGCAGCAGGTGGGCGGCAGCGGTGGGGGCGTTCATGGTGTGTGTCTCCGGTGGGTGCGGTCAGTGAGAAGCATTCTAGGTTCGGCCCCGTGTGTGGCCTCTGGTGATCCACCTTGGGCCCGCTTCGGGATGCGGGTATTCACGGACTTGTGGGTCCGCGTCTGCATAAATACATTACGTTCGAAATGTATATTGTGAAAGCACCATGAACCACCGTGTTTCCCCCAAGACAGGAGCGCGCCGCACCCATGCCGAGCGCAGCGCCGCCACCCGCCAGCACCTGATTGCCACGGCCATCGACGTGATCCAGCACCGCAGCCTGGAGGAGATGTCCATCCACGAGCTGGCCAAGTCAGCGGGCATGACCTCGGGCGCGGTGCAGCACCACTTCGAATCGAAAGCGGTGCTGATGATGAATGTGCTCAGTGAGCTGATCGAGTCCACCATGCGCTCGGGCGAGCTTTGGCCCAGCCCGGCGCTGCCAGCGCGCGAGCGGGCGGCGAAGTTTGTGCAGGCGGTGTGGATCCTGGTCTATGCGCAGCCGCGCTTTATCGTGGCCTGGAACATTTACCTGGGCTGTCGCAACCAGCCCGAAGTGTTGGGCCACATTGCCGAGCTGCGCCAGATCGTGCAGGCGCGCATGCACGAAGGCTTCTTCGGCGCCTTCCCCGAACTGGCGGCAGAGCCCGACCGCGATGGCCTGCTGGGCCTGGTGCTGTCGTCGCTGCGCGGGCTGGGGCTGCTGCAGTTGTTTGCACCCGCACCACAGTCTGCACCGCCCACCGTGCCCGATGCTGCCCAGCAGGCGCAACTGTCCTGCCTGGCCGACTGGATTGCCGCCCGGTGCGAAGCCGCTGCTGTGCCTCCAAAGGCGCGCACACGCCGCCGCTGATCCCCCATTTGTCTGCTTGTTGTGGTGTGCGGCATCTCCCGCCTGCACACCACGCAACGCGTACATCCATCGAAAAAATCACTAGGAGACACACCATGACCTCAGCATTCACGCGCGTTCCACGCACGGTCGCGCTGGCCGCACTCGCCTGCCTGGCCGGTGGCGCCCTGGCACAGCAGCCCGCAGCCTACCCGGCGAAACCCATCCAGCTCATCGCCCAGCAGCCGCCGGGCAGCGGCTCGGACGCGATGACCCGCGTGTGGGCTGATTGCGCCGCGCGCGAGCTGGGCCAGCCCGTGGTGGTGCAGAACAAGCCCGGGGCCAACGGCATCCTGGCCGTCAACTACCTCAAGGCCCAGCCTGCAGATGGCTACAACCTGCTGAGCATCGGCATGTCGCAGATGACCATCACGCCCTACGTCTACAAGCAGCAGCCTTATGACCCGCTGCGCGACTTTGACGGCGTGGCTGTGCTGGGCACATCGCCGCTGGTGCTGGCTGTGCCAGCGGGGCAGGGCATTGCCAGCTTGGCGGATCTGCAGAAGCTGGCGCGCGCCACCCCGGGCGGTATCAACTTCGGTTCGCCGGGCAAGGGCAGCCCGGCGCACCTGCTGACCTCTGCGCTCGTCGAAAAGCTGGGCGTGCCCGGCACCCATGTGCCCTTTGTGGGCGAGGGCGCGGGCCTCACCGCGCTCATGGGCCAGCAGATCCACGCGATGACGCTGGTGATTGGCACGGCGGCCGCGCAGGTCAAGGCGGGCAAGCTGGTGCCTCTGGCGCTGTTTGGTACGCAGCGCTCGCCCTTGCTGCCCGATGTGCCCACCATCGCCGAGGCCCTGCCCGCCGCCAGCGACCTGGCGCGGCCCGCGTGGATTGCCGTGGTGGCCAAGGCCGGCACCCCGCCCGAGCTGCTGAACCGGCTCAATGCCGCCACAGAGAAATGCCGGGGCGGCGATGCGCAGTACAAGTCCCGCCTCGAAGCCATGAACGTCACGCTCACTGCCACCGCGCCGGCCGACGCACGCGCCTGGGCGGCACGCGATGCGGCCGTGTGGCGCCCACTGATCGACAAGCTGGGCCTGGCCACCGAATGACGGTGGGCACTGCGGAGCCCCGAGTCACGCTGGCCCATGGTGGGCAGCTGCGCGGCCTGTGGGAGGAGGGCGTGCGTGTCTTCTGTGGCATGCCCTACGCACAGGCGCCACGCGGCGCGCTGCGGTTTGCGGCGCCGGTGCCAGCTTCGCCGTGGATCGGTGTGCGCGATGCCACGGCGTTCGCGCCCATGGCACCCCAGCTGCCCCGCACCGCGCGTGCCGATGCGCCCATGCTGGGGGGCGACGACTGCCTGGCCATCAACGTGTGGGCGCCGCCCGCTGAACCTGGCGCGCATCTGCCCGTGATGGTGTGGGTGCATGGCGGCGGCTTCTTTCGCGGCGCGGCCAGCGAGCCGCTGTACGACGGCGCGGTGCTCGCGCGGCGGGGCGTGGTGCTGGTGTCGGTGCAGTACCGGCTGGGCATAGACGGTTTTTTGCACTTCGAGGGCGAGGAGCAGGCTGCGCCTGCCAATCGCGGCCTGCTGGACTTGATGTTGGCACTGCAGTGGGTGCGGGACCATATCCACGCCTGGGGCGGCGATGCAGCGCGCACCACCGTGTTCGGCCAGTCGGCCGGCGCCGGGGCCGTGGCCTGCTTGATGGGCATGCCCGTGTCGCGCGGGCTGTTCCAGCGTGTCATTCTGCAAAGCCCCAGCGTGGCCTGCCAAACTTTGGAGGAAGCCGCCGCCGCGCGCCGCGCCGTAGCCACGCTGGCCGGGGTGGAGCCCACCCTGACTGCATTAGCAGGAGCGCCGCAGACCGTTGTGTTGCACGCCGTGCACCGGCTGGCGTCCGAGCCTGCGCTGCGGCAGCAGCACGGGCTGGGCGGGCGCAACTTCTTTCCTCTGCGGCCCGTGGTCGATGGCCAAGTGCTCACCGCACCGCCAGTGGAGGCGCTTGCGCAGCAGTGGGCGGCCCAGCCGCCCGACCTGCAGGTGCTGGTGGGCAGCAACGCGCAGGAGATGCGCCTGTACCATGTGCCCGGCGGCGCCATAGACCGGGTGACGGAGGCGCAGGTCCATGCCTTCGCGCAGGATGTGGGTTTGAGCCCTGGTGCCGCCGAGGCCCTGCGCCACCTGCTGCCGCCCGCGCAGCAAACGCCCGGGGAGTGGCTGTGTGCATTGCAGTCCGACTACTACTACCGCGTGCCCGCGCAACGCATTGCCGCGCTGGCCAGCCGCTGGGCCCGCAGCGCCCATGGCTATGAGTTCACCTGGCCCTCGCCGCAGTGGCGCGGGCGCCTGGGCGCTGCGCACGGGGTGGAGTTGCCGTTTGTGTTCGGCAATCTTCGCACATCCACGGGGCAGGAGCTGGCAGGGCCCGCGCCGCCCGCTGCGCTGTCCGAAGCGCTTCAGCAACGCTGGGTGGCGTTTGCGCGGGATGGCCACCCTGGATGGGCGCCGTATGCCGGCGCACAGCCGTCGGTCGAGCATGTGGGCGAGACACTGTTCTGCGCGCCCCACACGCAGCCGGAGCAGTTCGTGCTGTGGGAGGGCGTGCTGTAGCGATCCGCTCTCTGGGATCTCTCGCCAGGGGGTACCACAGCAGCAGCTGGCTCGCTACACTGGGCCGGCGCTTGTGCGCGACCAACCAACTACAGAGAGAGGGATTGCCATGGCTTCAGCCAGTGTGGGAGATTGCCTGTCGGGTGCCTGGGGCACCTTCAAGAAAAACGTCCTCACCCATGTGGTGTGCACCTTGCTGGTGATGGTGGTCGCCGGTATCAGCGCCGGCCTGCTGGCCGGGCCCATGATGGTGGGCTACATGCGCATGATCGAGCGCGAGACGCGCGGCGAAGCGGTGCAGATCGGCGATGTCTTTCGGGGCTTTGACGACTTTGTGCCCGCGTTTGTGGCGGGGCTCATCAGCTCGCTGGTCGTGTCGCTGGGCTTCATGCTGTGTTTCATCCCTGGCCTGCTGGTCATGGCGCTGCCCCCGGTGGCGTTGTTCCTCGTGGCGCGCGGTGAGCGCGACGGTGTGGCCGCCTTCAGCCAGGCCTGGACCATCGTGACCAAGAACCTGGGCTCGGCCTTCTTCTGCTCGCTGGTGCTGGGCATCGTGGGCTCGCTGGGCTTTCTGCTGTGCTGGGTGGGCGCGTTGCTGACGCTGCCGCTGTCCACCATCGGCTCGTACTACATGGCACGCCAATTGGTGGGCGATGAACCGGTCGCATTGCCTCCCCTCTGACCCCGGACCCGCTGTGGTGCCGGTGGGCGGCACGCCCGCCTGGCAGCCGCTGGATGGGAGCGCGCGGCGGTTGCGGTTGGCGTTCGGTCTGGGCTGGCCCCTAGCCATGGCTGCCACGCCGTCGTGGCTGGGGCGGGGCGGGCTGGGCCTGGGCTGCGGGTTTCGCGCGCTGACGGGCATGCCCTGCCCGCTGTGCGGCGGCACCCATACCTGTGCAGCCCTGGTCCAGGGCGACTGGGCGGCCGCCTGGGCCGCTAACCCGGGCGCGCTGGTGCTGCTGCTGTGGCTGGTGCTACTGGCGGGCCAGGCGGTGGTCGAAGGCGCCCAGGGCCGCCGCCGCGTGGCGCGCTGGCCGTGGTGGCACCCAGCGGTGTTGGCCGCAGTGGGCGGTGGGCTGGCGGTGTCCTGGGTCTTGCGCCTGACCGGACTCGTATAACGGCTTGCTGCGCCCGGAGGGGCTTTGTTGCTTCCCTACAGGCAAAAGCGATAGCTTTCTGCGGCCGTTAGGGTGCCGTGCGTAGTTAGTGGCCCGCCAGCGCCAGGGGCTGCACCACATCCATGCACCAGCATCCCTTTGGGTCGGCTTGGCGCAGCCCCGCGCCTCGTTGCGGGGCAGGCCGCCCCCATGGTGCACAGCCTCCGTGCGCCAGGCTGGTGCATTGAGCTTGTATACCAGTTGGCACGGAACCTGCGATACCGCAGGCAATGACCACCGCCACCGAGATCAGCAACCGCATCATCGAAGCCGTGATGGCGCAAAAGCTCGCGCCCGGCTCCCGCCTCGGCGAGCAGCAGCTGGCCATGCTGTTCGACTGCAGCCGCACCATCGTGCGCGAGGCGCTCACGCGGCTGGCCACACGCGGCATCGTCACCGTCAGTGCCCGGCGCGGCTGGTATGTGATCGAGCCCTCGCAGGACGAAGCGCGCGAGGCCTTCGAGGCGCGCCGCGTGATCGAACTGGGTTTGCTGCACCAGCTCAAGGTGGTGGACAAGACGGCGCTGCGCCAGCTCAAGAGCCACCTGCAGCGCGAAAAAGCCGCGCTGGCGGGCACCGATGTGGGCATGCGCAGCTTTCTGCTGGGCGACTTTCATGTGTGCCTGGCCGAATGCCTGGGCAACAGCCTGCTGGCCGACACGCTGCGTGACTTCACGGCGCGCACCACGCTCATCGCCATGCTCTACCAGTCGTCGCACGATGCGGCGCAGAGCTGTGCCGACCATGTGCGCATCGTTGAGGCGCTGGAGGCGGGTGACATTGCCCGCGCCGAAGCACTCATGTCCGAGCACATCGGCACCGTGCAATCGGCCCTGCGCCTGCAGGCCAGCAGCGATCCGCTGGCCGGGTTGCGCGACGCGCTGGCACCGGTGAGCAAGAGCCCGGAACCAGCCACCCCACCAGCCCGCGCGCGCAAGCCCCGCGCTGCCAAGAGTTCCATCCCCCCAGCGTCTGACCCAGACGCACCTGCCGACGCATCCACCTACCTAGGAGCCCTGCTATGACCACCGTCCGCACCGTCACCTCGTCCACCCGCCGCCTGACCCTGGGCGTGCTTGCCGCCACCGGCCTCGCAGCGGCATTGATGGCGCCCGCCGCCCACGCGCAGAACGCACTGGACAACATCCTCAAGGCCAAGGAAATCAAGATCGCCATCCCCACCGACTACCCGCCCTACGGCTTTGTCGGCACCGACCTCAAGCCCCAGGGCCTGGACGTGGAGATGGCCAACTACATCGGCGCCAAGCTGGGTGTGAAGGTCGAGCTGATCCCCGTGACCAGCGCCAACCGCATCCCCTACCTGCAAACGCAGAAGGCCGACCTCGTGATCTCCACGCTGGGCAAGAACCCCGAGCGCGAGAAGGTGATCGATTTCACGGCCGCCTACGCGCCGTTCTTCCAGGCCGTGTTTGCGAGCAAGAGCTTGAACATCAAGAGCTTTGCCGACCTGGCGGGCAAGACGGTGGCCGTGACGCGCGGCGCGATGGAAGACCAGGAGCTGGCCAAGGTTGCGCCCCCCGGCGTGGACGTGAAGCGCTTTGAAGACCACGCCGCCAGCATTGCGGCCTTTGTGTCGGGCCAGACGCAGGCGATTGCGACCAGCGCATCGACGGCCGGCACCATCATGGTCAAGAACCCCAACCTGGCCACCGAATACAAGCTGCTGCTCAAGGACAGCCCCAACTTCATCGGCGTGGCCAAGGGCGAAGACAAGCTGCGCCTGCGCGTGAACGAAATCATTGCCGAGGCGCGCAAGTCCGGCGACATCGACAAGCTGTCGAGCAAGTGGCTCGGCCGCCCTGCGGGCGACCTGCCCCTGTGATGCTGTGCACCGGATGAACTGCTGAAACCCAAGGGCCTGCGGCGCGACAAGCGCCGCAGGGCATAAGCATGCTGATTGCGCTCGATTTTTCTGCCGTCTTCGCGTCGTGGCCTTTGCTGGTGCGCGGCGTGGTCTGGACCATGGGCCTCACCATCGTGGGCACCGTGCTGGGCCTGCTGCTGGGCACGGCCTGCGCCTGGGCGCGGGCGCGCAACCTGGGCCACCGGCCCACGGCGCTGCGCTGGGTCGTGGCCAGCTATGTGGAGCTGGTGCGCAACACGCCGTTCATCGTGCAGCTGTTCTTCCTGTTCTTCGGGCTGCCCGCGTTGGGGCTCAAGCTCTCGCCCGAATTTGCATCGGTGCTTGCCATGGTGATCAACCTGGGCGCGTATTCGGCCGAGATCATCCGCGCGGGCATCGAGGCCACGCCACGTGGCCAGATCGAAGCCGCACACAGCCTGGCCCTCACGCCGGGCCAGACCTTCCGGCGTGTGGTGCTGCCGCCCGCGCTGCAAAAGGTGTGGCCCGCCATGGTCAGTCAGATCATCATCGTGATGCTGGGCTCTGCCGTGTGCGGGCAGATCTCCACACCCGAGCTGAGCTATGCCGCCAACCTCATCTCCAGCAACACCTTCCGCGCGTTCGAGGCCTTCATCCTGGCCACGGCCGTGTACCTGGTGCTGTCCATGTTGACCCGCCGCCTGCTGATGTGGATGGGTGCACGTTTTCTGGTGGGAAGGTAAATCGAGATGGTCGAGTTTTCTCTCTGGGACATCCTGCGCAACCTGCTGCTGGCAGCGCGCTGGACGGTGTCCCTGTCCCTCATCGCCTTTATCGGCGGCGGCCTGGTGGGGCTGGTGCTGCTGGTGCTGCGCCTGTCCAAGCTACGTGGCGTGGACCGTGCGGTGGGCGTCTACGTGCAGGTGTTCCAGGGCACGCCGCTGCTGATGCAGCTGTTCCTCGCGTACTTCGGCATTGCGCTGTTCGGTATCAAGACCTCGCCGTGGACGGCCGCTGCGGTGGCGCTCACGCTCTACACCAGCGCCTACCTCACCGAGATCTGGCGCGGCTGTGTGGCCTCCATCCCCAAGGGGCAGTGGGAGGCGGCGCAGAGCCTGGCGCTCAACTTCGGCGAGCAGCTGCGCCATGTGGTGTTGCCGCAGGCGCTGCGCATCGCGGTGCCGCCCACGGTGGGCTTTCTGGTGCAGGTGATCAAGGGCACGGCGCTGGCCTCGTTGATCGGCTTTGTCGAGCTGACCAAGGCGGGAAGCATGATCTCCAACGCCACCTACCAGCCCTTCCTTGTTTACGCCTGCGTGGCGCTGCTCTACTTTGCCCTGTGCTTCCCCGTGAGCCTGGTGGCGCAATCGCTTGAAAGGAAACTCCATGGCAACCGCCGTTGAAACCACCCCCGCCCCCGCGCATGACGGCATCGTGGTGGGCGAGCCCCCCATCGTGGACATCACCGCCTTGCGCAAGTCCTACGGCAGCAACGAGGTGCTCAAGGGCATTGACCTCAAGGTGCAGCGCGGCGAGGTGATTGCCATCATCGGCAAGAGCGGCTCGGGCAAGAGTACGCTGCTGCGCTGCGTGAACGGGCTGGAAGAGTTTCAGGAAGGCGCGCTCAGCGTCAACGGCCAGAAGCTGCTGCACGACAGCCCCGCAGCCATGCGCGCGCTGCGCCAGCAGGTGGGCATGATATTCCAGAGCTTCAACCTGTTTCCGCACCTCAGCGTGGGCCGCAACATCATGCTCGCGCCCACCTTGGTGAAGGCGCGCGATGCCAAGGCCGCCGAGGCGCAGGCGCGTCAGCTGCTGCAGCGTGTGGGTTTGGCTGAGAAGTTTGATGCCATGCCCGACCAGCTCTCGGGCGGCCAGCAGCAGCGCGTGGCTATAGCCCGCGCGCTGGCCATGGAGCCGCAGGTGCTGCTGTGCGACGAGATCACCTCGGCGCTGGACCCTGAACTCGTGGGCGAAGTGCTGCGCGTGGTGGAGTCGTTAGCGCAAGAAGGCATGACGCTGATGATGGTCACGCACGAGATGGCGTTCGCCCGCAAGGTGAGCGACCGCGTGATCTTCATGCACCAGGGTCGGGTGCACGAGCAAGGCACACCTGCTCAGCTGTTTGGCAGCCCGCAGACGCCTGAACTGCAGCAGTTTTTGTCGTCGTTGCACGACTGAAATTCATTTGCCGATGCTCGTACGCACAAAGGCCTGCCCACGCCCTGGAGTTCCAGCGCGGGCAGGCTTTGCAGTTTGGTAGTTGCGCCTACCCCGGCCTCTGGCTCAGAGCGGGTAAGCGGTGGGCAGGGTCAGGACTGCACCCCCTTGTCGAATTCTGCGCGGGACAGCGATCCGTTCTTGTCGGTGTCGAGTTCCTTGAAACGTTGGCTGATGGCTGGCAGCGTGGCGGCCTCTTGCACGCTCAGCTGGCCGTCCTTGTTCACGTCGGCCTTGTCAAAGGCGGCAGTGGCTGCGGATGAAATGCCACCACTGTTGGGCCCCACCGAAAAGCCCGAGCCTGCCTGTGCGGAGCTCTTGCTCTGGGGACCGAATTGGGGAGGGGAGGACGGTGATGAGGTCTGTGCCTGCAAGGCACCCACACCACCCAAAGAGAGGGCTGCGAAGAGCATCACGCTGCGCGTGTCGAACGAGTAGTTGCGTCGTTGCAGTGCTTTCATGTTGAGCCTGGCTCCTTTGAAGTTGAACAGGCTTGCATTGCACCGCAGCACAGCTTGCGGCGCCAGCATTCTTGCCTGCTGTTGCCTCACTCTACATTTGCCTGCGCTGTGTAACGCCCCGGCCGTGTTTTGTGTCTGAGCCCGCGCCGGATGTAGCCAAACGTAGGCCTGCTCCCTGGCTACGGGCAGAGCCTCGCCCTACGCCCCAGGGCTCGCAGGGGCTGACCGGCATGCCAGCGTGTGTCCTACAGCCCCTGCCCACGCTCCTTCCAACAATGACCTTCATGCATTCCCTGCGGATGCTGTTGTTCAACTTCAAGGAGCTATTCCATGCACAAGCAAACCGTTCTCGCCGCACTCGCTGCCTTCGCCTGCACAGCGGCATTGGCCCAGGCGCCCGCCAACAACACCGCGCGTCCTCCGGCCGAGGTGAACCCTGCGGCATCGGGAGGCGCTGCCGCGTCGGCGGCCCAGAACAAGGTGGACCAGCGCGCCAGCCGCAGCACGGTAGCGCCCGCCAACCCTGCCGCCGGTGATGGCCGCGCGGCCCCCGTGGCAGAGATCAATCCCAGCGCTGCGGGCGGCAAGGCGGCGGCCAAGGCCGACATGCGCGTGAATGCGCGGCTGATGGACACCAATGGCGATGGCATGGTGTCGCGCGCCGAATGGGACACCTACCACGCGCAGGCCTGGAACCAGATGCAGCCTGGCAACACGGGCGTGTCCACGGCAGACATTGACAAGCTGAACCGCACTTCCGCCACGCACTGATACCGATCCATGCGGCTGTGTCCCGTTCACCGGTCCGGCCAGCCGTCTTCAGCGTGAGTCATTCGCCCCTTGCGCCCTTGCGCAGGGGGCGTTTTTGCATCTCGACCGCGCGGTCGGGAGGGGGAATGTGCGCTCGGGGACAATCGGGCCTATCCCTCCTTCGCTGACTGCATCCACACATGGCCAACCGACTTTCACAGATCGCCACGCGCACCGGCGACGCCGGCACCACCGGCCTGGGCAACAACCAGCGCGTCTCCAAGAACAGCTTGCGCATCCACGCGATGGGGGATGTGGACGAACTCAACTCCCACATCGGCCTGCTGCTGTGCGAGCCCATGCCCGACGAAGTCCGCGCCCTGCTGGTCGAGGTGCAGCACCAGTTGTTCAACCTGGGCGGCGAGCTGTCGATCCCGGGCTTTGAATTGCTCAAGGCCGAAGCCGTGTTGGCGCTGGACGAAGCCCTGGCCCACCACAACGCTGCGCTGCCGCGCCTGCAGGAGTTCATCCTGCCCGCTGGCACCCGCGCCGCATCGCAAGCCCATGTTTGCCGCACCGTGGCCCGCCGCGCCGAGCGCGCCGTGGTCGCCCTGGGCAACGAAGAGGCGCTGAACGACGCCCCGCGCCAATACCTCAACCGCCTCTCCGACCTGATGTTCGTGCTGGCCCGCGTGCTCAACCGCATGGATGGCGGGGATGACGTGTACTGGAAAAGCGAGCGCCTGGCACAGCAAAATGCTACTAAATAAATAGCTGTTAACGATTGTCTGGTAAGCGCTAGGGGCCGAGTTCAATCAAATTCCCAGCCTGTGCCATGGGCGTGCCCCGTGCCAGGGATGCCAAGAAAGGGCCGCCCCGCAGCGAGGGCATCGTCCCCCTTCCCGAATCGCGTCAGCGATTCGAGAGAAGGGGGAAGCGGCGCAGCCGCTCAGGGGGAAGTCCTCTACCTCGGTGCAAGAATCGCCATCGTCAGCCGCGACACACAGGTCAGCTCACCCGCTTCGTTGTGCAGATCGATGTGCCACACGTGTGTGGTGCGGCCGATGTGCACCGGCTTGGCCGTGCCGGTCACCCAGCCGCTGGTCGCAGAGCGCAGGTGGTTGGCGTTGATGTCCAGGCCCACGGCGCGGTAGCCCTCGGGCAGGGCGTAGTAAGCGCCGGTGGAGCCCATGGACTCGGCCAGCACCACGCTGACGCCGCCGTGCAGCAGGCCAAAAGGCTGGATGGTGCGGTGGTCCACCGGCACGCGGGCGCGCAGAAAGTCGTCACCCACCTCGACAAATTCAATGCCTAGGTGCTCTACGGCGGTGTTGCAGTTGGCGGCCTTCAGCAGGGCCAGGTCGATGGGTTTCTTCCAGATGGGCATGGTGTTCACAGGGCAGGGCCAAGTCAGTGCAAGCCGCTGATTGTGCCAACGCCTGTGGCCCCGCCCTGTGCCGCAGGTGCCTAGGAGCCTGTCGGACTTGGAAGTCGTCGGCTGCAAATCGGCCGCAGCGGTCCATTTTTTACCGTCTTTTTGCCCCATAGCCGGGCTATGGGTCTGCAAATCCGGCAAAAACTGTCCGCGCTGGGGCCGATTCTCGCTATCGACGCTCCAAGTCCGACAGGCTCCTAGCCTCAGCCCACAAACTTTCCGTTGGCGCCCATCACCCCCAGGTCCAGAAAGCGCGAGCCCACATACGGCGCGCCGCTGGCGTAGTCGATGGACAGGCCACCCAGGTCGTTGCTGCGGATGCCTGCGAGGGCGTTGCGCAGCTTGGCACGGGTCAGGTCGCGGCCGGCGCGCTCCAGGCCCTCGGCCAGCACGCGGGCGTTCACATAGCCTTCAAAGCTGCGGGCCGAGAACTCCTGATAGCCCAGTGCGCGCATGGCCTTCTGGTAGTCGCGCACCACGGCATAGCTGGTGCGGGCCGCATCGGGCAGCACCATGGACAGTGCAATGCCCGAGGCCTTGCCGCCCAGCTGGCGCAGGTTGTCGCCCGACAGCGCCACGCTGGTGGCAGCCAGCGGCGTGCTGGGCGAGACTTTCTTGAACTCGTTCACCAGCGTAGCGGTGATGTCGCCCGCCGTGCCCAGCAGCACCGCATTGGGCTTGGCGGCCACGGCCTTGCCGACCACATCGGCCACCTGGGCGCCTTGGGCGTCGAGCTTGAAAGCCTTGGGCGCGGGCTGCTTGGCGGCAGCCATGGCCTTGGTCACGTCGGCCAGAAACTCGCGGCCAAAGGCGGTGTCCTGGTACACGACGGCCAGCTCGGTGATGCCCATGGACACCAGCTTCTGCGCCAGGCGCTGGGCCTCGTCGGTGTAGCTGGCGCGCACGTGGAACACCGAGCGGTACTCGGCCTTGCGCAGCGAGGTGGCGCCGCTCTGGGGGGCAACGTAGGGGATCTGCGCCTCGTCCACCAGCGGCAGGATGCGCTGGTTGTTGGCCGTGCCCATGCAGGAGATCAGCGACACCACGTTGGCATCGGCAATCAGCTTGCGCACGTTGTCTTCGGAGCGCGCGGCGTCGTAGCCGTCGTCCAGGGCCAGCAGCTTGATTTCGCGGCCGTGGATACCCTTGGCGTTGGCCTGGGCAATGCCCGCATCCAGCCCCTGCTTGAGTTCCTTGCCCAGGCTGGCCAGCGCGCCGGTGGTGCCCAGCGAGCAGCCAATGGTCACGCTCTTGGCGTCCATGGGGTCCTGCACGCCCACAGCGCGCGACAAGGGGGCAAGCAGCAGGCCGGTGCTGGCGGCCACGAGGGATTGGGTGAACTGACGGCGTTGCATGGTGACGAAAACTCGCAGACAAAAATGCCACCAGCCCCGGGTGGGGGCTGGTGGGGATGACAGGGGGAGGGGGTGAACCCAGGGTAAACCCTGAATGTTATCCGGCCCCGCTGGCAATTGGCTGTCAATGGCTCGCACGCCCACAGGCCCCGGGGGGCCTTTGATGGGGCCGGGTTCCTGCCCTTATGCCGCGCCGGCGGGGGGCGGGTTCAGCCGCATGCTGCCTGTTTCCACATAACGCTGGTGCCACGACAGCGCCTCGTTCAGCAGGTGCGGCGTGTGCTGGCCCACGGCTCCCTTGCGGGCGCGTGCCACATAGTCGTGCAACGCCGGGCGAAAGTCCGGGTGCGCGCAGCGGTCAATGATGATTTCGGCGCGCTGTGAGGGCGAGTGCCCGCGCAGGTCGGCCAACCCCTGTTCGGTGACGAGGATTTGCACATCGTGCTCGGTGTGGTCCACATGCGAGGCCATGGGCACGATGCACGAGATGCTGCCGTTCTTGGCCAGCGACGGCGTCATGAAGATCGACAGATACGCATTGCGCGCAAAGTCGCCCGAGCCGCCGATGCCGTTCATGATGGCTGAACCCATCACATGCGTGGAGTTCACGTTGCCGTAGATGTCGGCCTCGATCATGCCGTTCATCGCAATCAGGCCCATGCGGCGGATCAGCTCAGGGTGGTTGCTGATCTCCTGCGGGCGCAGCACGATGCGCTGCTTGTAGTAGTCGATGCGGTCGTTGAAGTCCTGCATGGCCGCCGGGCTCAGCGACAGCGCGGTGGCCGAGGCGCTGGCCAGCTTGCCCGAGCGCAGCATGTCCAGCATGCCGTCCTGCAGCACCTCGGTGTAGGCCGTGAGGTTCTCGAACGGGCCGTTGTTCAGCCCCGCCAGCACCGCGTTGGCGATGTTGCCCACGCCCGACTGCAGCGGCAGCAGGTCTTTGGGCAGGCGGCCCTTTTTCACCTCGTGCTGCAGGAACTCGATGATGTGGCCCGCGATGCGGTTGGAGGTGTCGTCCGGCGCGGCGTACACGCTGTTGCGGTCGGGCTGGTTGGTCATCACCACGGCGATCACCTTGCTCGGGTCGCAGCGCAGGTAGGGATCGCCGATGCGCTCGTCGGGCCGTGTCATGGGGATGGGCTTGCGGTGCGGGGGGCGGTCGGTGCCGTAGTAGATGTCGTGCATGCCCTCCAGCTGCGGGTTGTGCCACGTGTTCACTTCCAGGATGACCTTGTCGGCCTGGTCCAGCCAGGTCTTGTTGTTGCCCACCGAAGACGACGGGATCAGCCGCCCGTCGGGCAGCACGCCCGCCACTTCGACCACGGCCACATCCAGCTTGCCCAGAAAGCCGAACCACACAAACTGCGCCACGTGCGACAGGTGGATGTCCACATACTGCATCTGCCCCGCATTGATCTGGCGGCGCACCGTGGGGTCGGACTGGTAGGGCAGGCGCATCTCGATGCCGTCCACCTGGGCCAGCGCACCGTCCAGCTCAGGCGCGGTGCTGGCCCCTGTCCACAGCCCGATCTTGAAACCATGGCCCTGCGCGTTCAGGCTCTCGATGCGGCGCGCCAGGGCACCGGGCACGGCCTTGGGATAGCCCGCGCCGGTAAAGCCGCTCATGCCCACATGGGCACCGGCGGGGATCAGGGCGGCCGCCTCGTCGGCGGACATGGTGCGGGAGAGAAAGTCGGGGTACAGCACCCGATCGGCCAGGGACATGAACAAGCTCCGCAAAAAGAAAAGAGGCCACCCGCCCGGTGAGCGGATGGCCCCGTGGACAAAACCCAGGATGCTAGCCTTCGTTCCTTACAAATTAGGGGTTAACCCTTACAAATGCAGGCCGGTCGGCTCAGAACGTGTTGACGGTCACGCACCCGCAGATTACGCCGCTTTGCGGTTGAGCAGTGCGTACAGCAGGATCGCCCCGAAGGTGGCGGTGCCGATGCCGCCCAGCGCAAACTGGCCGAACTTCAGCGTGAAGTCGCCCGTGCCCAGGATGAGGGTGATGGCCGCCACGATGAGGTTCTTGTTCTGCGAGAAGTCCACCTTGTTGTCCACCCAGATCTTGGCGCCCGCCACTGCGATCAGGCCAAACACCACGATGGACACACCGCCCATCACCGGCAGCGGAATCGTCTGGATCAGCGCGCCGAACTTGGGGCTGAAGCCCAGCACCAGCGCAAACACACCCGCCAGCAGGAACACGGCGGTGGAGTAGATCTTGGTCGCCGCCATCACGCCGATGTTCTCGGCATAGGTGGTCACGCCCGTGCCGCCCGCGCTACCGCTCACCATGGTGGCAATGCCGTCGCCGATGAATGCGCGGCCCATGTAGCGGTCCAGGTTCTGGCCGGTCATGGCCGTCACGGCTTTCACGTGGCCCAGATTCTCGGCCACCAGGATGATGGCCACGGGCGCAATCAGCAGCATGGCATTGCCGCTGAACACCGGCGCGGCAAAGTTGGGCAAACCAAACCACGCGGCGTTGGCCAGTGCGGTCAGGTCCATGGGCTTGCCCAGGCCCAGGCCGTTGGTCAGCACCGCGTAGATGATGCTGGCCACGATCAGCCCCACCAGGATCAAGAGGCGCTGCACCATGCCGCGCGTGAGCACGGCCACCAGGCCCACGCTCACAAAGGTCACCACCTGCATCCAGCTGTCAAAGTTGCTGGCCGCCATGTTCTTGATGGGGATGCCCGCCAGGTTCAGGCCGATCACCGCCACCACCGAGCCTGTGACCACGGGCGGCATGAAGCGCTCGATCCAGCCCGTGCCAATGGCCTGCACCAGCGCGCCGATGAGCGTGTAGACCAGGCCACAAGCAATGATGCCGCCCAGCGCCACGCCGATATTGGCGTTGGGGCCCTGGCCCGCATAGCCCGTGGCCGCAATCACCACGCCGATGAACGCAAAGCTCGACCCCAGGTAGCTGGGTACCTTGCCGCCGGTGACGAGGAAGAAGATCAGCGTGCCGATGCCGCTCATCAGAATGGCCACGTTCGGGTCAAAGCCCATCAGGATGGGCGCCAGCACCGTGGCGCCAAACATCGCAATCACGTGCTGCACGCCCATCACCGCCGTCTGCGGCCAGGGCAGCCGCTCGTCGGGCGCGATCACGCCGCCTTGTTGCAACACCTCAGCGCTTTTCACGCGCCAGTTCATGAATCCCATGTTGTTGTTCCTTGTGGTTGAGGCGCGAATGCTAGTGGATGCGGCGAGGGTGGGGGACGAAGGCGCCTGGCGGGTTACGATGCGCCCGCCCCCGCAAGGCGCCCCTCGCACCGTTGCCCAGACCCAGACTGCCATGTTCACTGCACCCACCTGCCCGTCGTGCCGCCAGCCCATGCAGGCCCACCGCTTTGCCAGCAACCTGGGTGATTCGCTGGAGCTGGACATCTGCTTTGCCTGCCAGGGCCTGTGGTTTGACCGGCACGAGAACCTCAAGCTCACGCCCGCCGCCGTGGTGGAACTGTTCCGCCTGCTGCACGAGCACCGCATCGACCAGCACCAGCCCCTGGCCGAGAGCATGGCCTGCCCGCGCTGCAACACCAGCCTGACCAAAGGCTTCGACGTGGTGCGCAGCGGCCGCTACATGATCTACCGCTGCGGGCGCCAGCATGGCCGCTTCAGCAGTTTTTCGTCCTTCATGGCCGAAAAGGGCTTTGTGCGCCACATGACGCGCCCCGAGATCGACGACCTGGCCCAGCGCGTGGGCGCCATCTACTGCACCAGCTGCGGCGCTCCCGTGGACATCCGCAAGGACCACGCCTGCCCCTACTGCCGCGCCGCGTTCTCCCTCATCGACCCCCAGGCCGTGGTGCGCGCCATGGAGGGCTACGCCCAGGCGGGCGCCCGTGCCAAGGCCCAGGCGGCAACCGCGTCGCCCGTGGACATTGGCGATGCCCTGGTGGCGCTGGAGCGCGACCGCACCCGCGCAGAGCGCGAGCGCCAGAAGCGCGCGTTCACCAGCAGCAGCGATGGGGATGACAGCTCCTTCACCGGGGACCTGCTGGCCGCAGGGGTGGCGCTGGTGTGGGCACTGATGAAGGACTGAGAACGTGAACATGTGCTGAGGGCCCTGCCTGCGCATTGACATACCGCAGCATGCGCTGCGGTCATTCACGACAGACTGGGGCCGACCGTTCAGAATGGTCGCAGGCCCTTGCCCTGACCTTGGGCCCCCGCATCCCACGCAACCGTGGCGCCCGCTGCCACTGGAGGAGCGCCCCGTGCCGCAGTCCCCCGCCCGACGCCGTGTCCGACCGCCGCGCAGCCCGGCGCCACCAGAGGGCGCGGCTGGCTGCACCGCCAGCCTGCAGCAGCGGCGCGCGCAGCTGCCGCCCGTGCCCAGCACCCTGCTCATCCCGTTGGCCGCTCGCGCTCACGGGGGCCGCTACTTTCCCTGGCTCGACTGTCACGACGCCGTGGCCCCGGCCTTGCTGGCCGAGCTGGGCGCCGACGTGAACGGCACCCTGAATGACCTGCACACGGTGCTGCACGTGCTGTGGCGCACCCGGGCCATCAAGGAGGCGGGGCGCGCCTTTTTTGCCGAGCATCCCCAGGCCCTGGGCGTCAACCTGGGGTGTGGGCTCACGCACCACTTTCAGTGGCTGGACACAGGCGCTAACCAGTGGCTCGACGCCGATCTGCCCGAGGTGATGGCGCTGCGCGCGCCGCTGTTGCCCCCGCAGTGCCCGCGCATGCGCCACGCCAATCTGGACCTGTCGCAACCCGGCTGGTGGCAGCGGCTGGGGCTGCCCACACAGCCCAAAGCAACGCCGGTGCTGCTGGTGTGCGAAGGCGTGCTGATGTACCTGCCGCCCGCACAGGTGCACGCCGTGCTGGCCGAGTTTGCGCAGCACGCGCCGGCGGGCTCGCGCATGGTGCTGGATGTGATGACGCGCCAGGCCGTGGGCTGCGCGGCCCGCCACGCCAGCGTGGGGCCTACGGGGGCCGAGTTTCGCTGGGGCGTGGGCCGCATGGCAGAGCTGGCGGCCGTGCACCCGCGCCTGCGGCTGCTGCGCGAGCAAAGCGTGGCAGAGGGCTATGGCTGGCCGGGCATTGCCCTGGATTTGCTGTGGCGCCCCTGGTTCGGCGCGCCACTGTATGGCCTGGCCACGCTGGGCCTGAAAGATCTCTCGCCTTGAGCGGCTCCATCTCCTCCCCTGCGGAGGCCACCCGAAGGGTACTGGTGCAATGCGCGCCTGTTGTGCCGTTGGTGGTGCCGTGGCTTTCAGGCCAAAACCGCCTGAAGTCCAATAAAGACAAGCGCTGAAAGCTATTGTTTTGTGAGTTCTGCCGCCTGCCCAGGTGCCAGCACCCGCATCCACGCGGGGGCCTTGCCCGTGAGCTGCCCCACGATGGCCGCCTGCAGCGGTGGCAGGCGCCGCGCACCCTGCAGCACCAGCTGGCGCAGCAGGCGCGGCACCGGGCGGGCGTCGGTGTACAGCCGCACGATGGCGTTGGTGCCCTGGTAGATGGGCCAGGCGTGGCGGTGGTGGCCCTGGGCGTAAGGGGTCAGTGCGTCGGCGCTGCCCATGTCCTGCCCGCGCTGGCGCGCACTCACCAGCGCGGCCGTGAGCCGTTCCACCCCCGCCAGGCCCAGGTTGTAGCCATGGGCTGTGACCGGGTGCATGCCAACGGCGGCGTCGCCCAGCAGTGCGCAGCGGTGGCCTGCAAAACGTTGCGCATACACAGCCACTAGTGGGTAGGCATGGCGTTCGCCCACCAGCGCCATGGGCCCCAGCCGGTCGTTGAACTGGGCCTGCACCTGGGCGGCAAAGGCCTCGGGGCTCTGGGCCATCAGCGCCGCTGCATCGGCCGCGCCCGCCGTGACCACCACCGAGCACAGCGCGTGCCCCTCTTGCGGGTCATCGGGCAGGGGCAGCACGGCCAGCGTGCGGTCGTAGCCAAAACACTCATGCGCCACGTTGCCGTGGGGCAGGGCGTGGCGCATGCGGCAGACGATGACGGTGCGGCCAAAGTCACTCATCTGTGCGCCAATGCCCAGCTGGCGGCGCGTGGCCGAAAAGCGGCTGTCGGCGGCCACCAGCAGTGGGGCCGTCAGACGCTGAGGCGCTGGTGCTGCTGCGTTCGCGGGCATGCAGTCCAGCTCGGCATGACCAGTCAGCGTGGCCACGCGGGTGACCTGCGTGCTGGTGAGCAGGCGCACGCCAGGGGTGCGTGCCGCCACCGTGTAGGCCGTGCGGCGCAGCGCGTGGTTGGGCACGATGAAGCCCAGGGCGCCGGGGGCTGATGCATCACCGCGCGTGCCGCTGGCCGCGTTGAGTTGCAGCGCGCTGTGGCGGCCCAGCGGGCCGTCGTGCACTTGCGCCTCGGCAATCTGGCCCACTTCGTGGTTGGCTAAGTGGGCCCAGCTGCCCAGCCGCTGCAGCGTGGCCCGGCTGGGGTGGGTGAGGGCGATTTCGCGGCCGTCGGGTGCGGGGGCGGCCAGCGCGCTGTCGCTCTGCTGCTCCACCACGGTGGCGGTGAACCCGGCCTGCGCCAGGGAGGTGGCCAGCGACAGGCCCGCCGGGCCTGCGCCGACGATGAGGACGTCGCTGTGGTGGGTGGTCATGGCGGGAGGAATGCAGGGTGACAAGGTGCCCGCCCCGGGACGGGGAGGCCGCGCGCCATTGTGGGCGGGCGGGTTGGGGCACGCTTTGCCCTGCGTCAAGCCATGGTGTGGAGATGCTATCTAAACAATAGCTGCTCAGGCATGTGGTTCTAGCGCCTGGGGGCTAAAACCCATAAAACTCAGTCTTTGGCGGCCTTGCGCGGGGCTTTGGCGGACTTCTTTTTGGCCGGGCCCGCCTTCTTGCCGCGCAGGTGCAGCACCCACGCCACCAGCAGCCACAGGTAGCCCGCCGGGATGCTGTACGCCGCCCAGGCCGCCAGCGACAGTGGCGGTGCGGTGATGGAGCGGGGGTTGGCAATGGTCTCCAGCAACTGGCGCGTGCCGGTGCCCAGCGTGGGCGTGGCGTGCTGGCTGCCCGAGCGGGCCATGAGGGCGCCCATGAAGGTGAAGAACTCCATGAGCAGCGCGCCGATCAGAAAGCACGCAAGCAGGGCCATCAGCTGCGCCACCGCGCGCCGGTTGCCCTTGGCCAGGAACACGATGACCGACACCAGCCACAGCACGGGCAACAACAGGGCCACGGCGGGCCAGGCGGACAGAAGTTTGGACATCAGAGAAACGGCAGTGGCAACAGACAGCAACAGGCAACAGGGCCGCCGGTGCAGGCACCAGCGGTTCATCGGCAACGCGCCCAGGGGCGCGACTGCGGATGATAGAGGCTGGCTGTTTCGGGCCGGCGGCGAACCGCGCCGGAGGCCGCCGCGCTCCCGGATGCCTCAGGCGGCCACGAAGTCCGCCACCGCCTGCAGTACCTCGGCCTGCTGCAGGATCTTGCGGTGGCCCAGCCCCTCGGTGGCAACGAGCGTGGCGCCGGGGATGTGGTCGCGGTAGGCCTCGCCGTCGGCAAAGCGGTTGATGCGGTCGCCCCGGTCGTGCACCACCAGCGTGGGAAGGGCAATGCGTGGGCCCACGGCCGGGGGCTCGAACTGGCGCATCAGGATGCCCTCGCGTGCCTCGATGCGCCGCTGTATGGCGGCGCGCGTGCGCTCGGACAGGCCGAACACCTGCGCGAACAGGCGCGTGTACTCGTGCGGCGAGGCGGGCGGCGCCAGCAGCACCAGGCGCCCGGTGTCCAGGCCCCGACTGGCCGCGTGGGCCGCAGCGTTGGCCGCCAGCGAATGGGCCACCACGGCGTGAGGCGCCGAGTCCTGCGCGTGCAGGCGGGTGGTGGTGTATTCGATGGCGCGGGCGAACTGCGGCAGGTTGCTCACGCGGCCCCGGCTGCCGCCGTGTGCGGGCAGGTCCACCAGCACCGGGCGCAGGCCGCGCGCGGTCAATGCGTCGGCCAGCGGCAACATTTGGCGCGCATGGCCGCCCCAGCCGTGCAGCAGCAGCACCGTCGGGCCGTGCGGCTGGGCCTGGGGCAGGTAGAGCGTGATCTCGGCGTCTTCAAACGCCAGGCGCTCCGTGCGCCAGCGGCCCGGTGGGACGGCGCTGCGCCCCCGTTTGCGCAGGGGCAGGGGCGTTCCAAACAGGCGGTAGGCCGCGCGCACGGCCAATGTGGGCCACAGGCGTTCGGCCGTGCCCAGCGCCAGGCGCGCAAAGCGCATGCCGGGGTGCTCGCCGTAGAAGCTGGACGTGGCCTGCAGCGCGGTGGAGGGGGAGGTGTTCATGGTGGGGCTCCAGAAGGGAGATGGGAGGAGGCGGACCGGGAGGACGGTCAGTAAAAGATCCAGTCCCGGTTGCTGCGCGGGAGACTGGTGAGGGTGCTACGCAGCGCCCGGATGGCGCGCGCTGCAGCCGCGATGGCGGCAATGCCCAGGATGATCAACATGGTGGTTCCTTTCTTCGCACGGTTGTGCGAAATTGGGGCAATAAAAAACAAGAGGCCTCCATCGCGCACCACCGGGTGTCAGGCAGGGAGAGGGAGGTAACTCTTGACGAGGCGCGCCCAGGACGCCTCGGTGCGTGCCACTGCCTGCGGATCGCGCAGGAAGCGAACGTCGTGCAACAGACCCATGATCAGGGAATAGATTTCGCCCACCAGCTGGTCAGGCGGGGTGTCGGCCGCCAGGTGCCCGGCCTCGATGGCCTGCAGCACCGTGCGGCGCAGGGCGGCGCGCCAGCGGGTGATCTCGGCGTGCAGCAGGTCGCGCAGTTCGCCCTCGCGGTCGTCCAGCTCGAACGCGCCTGCGGTGTAGATGCAGCCCGTGAAGGCTTCCACGTCGCGCGTGCGGGCAATCCAGCGGCGCATGATGTCCTGCAGACGCGGCAGGCCCTTGGGTTGCTGCATGGCGGGCACGAACACGTCGGCCAGAAAGCGGCGGCCAAACTCCTCGATCACCGCCTTCTGCAGCGCCTCGCGCGAGCCGGCGCGTGAGAACACGCCGCTCTTGGACAGGCCCACGCGGTCGGCCACGGCCTGCAGCGTGATCGACTCCAGCCCCTCGGCCGCAGCCAAGTCCAGCGCCGCGCCGACAATGGCGGCGCGGGTGAGTTCGGCTTTCTGGGTCTTTGCGTCCATGGCTGAAATTTAGCACGATTGTGCGAAATGGCGCAATCCCCCGCGCTGTCAACCGGGTGACGGGCGCGGCTGGCCTCTACCGGGCACCGCTGGTACGCTGCGTCGCCATGGAGACAACACACACAACCCCGCCTTACATCCCCCAGATCCGCCTGTACCAGAACTGGCTGCGCGATCAGCGCGGCCTGCAGTTCGACAGCTACGACGCACTGTGGCGTTGGTCCACCACCGAACTCGACGCCTTCTGGCAAAGCGTGTGGGACTACTTCGATCTGCAGTCGCCCACGCCCCACACCGCCGTACTGGCGAAGAACACCATGCCCGGCGCGTTGTGGTTCCCTGGCGCCCAGGTCAACTACGCGCGCCAGGCGCTGCGGCATGTGGATGCTGCCCACGCCGCAGGTCTGCCCGCCATCATCAGCCGCAACGAAAAGGGCCAGCACCGCGAACTGAGCTGGCCCGAGCTGCGCCGCCAGGTGGCGTCGCTGGCGCTGCACCTCAAGGCCCAGGGCGTGATGCCGGGCGACCGCGTGGCCGCCTACCTGCCCAATGTGCCCGAGGCGATGATCGCCTTTCTGGCCACGGTGAGCATTGGCGGCGTGTGGAGCATCTGCGCGCCCGACATGGGCACGCATGCGGTGCTCGACCGCTTTCGCCAGATCGAGCCCAAGGTGCTGATCGGTGTGGACGGCGTGAGCTACGGCGGCCGCGACCACGACCGCCGCCCCGTGCTGGCCGAGCTGCGCGAGGCCCTGCCCAGCGTGCAGCACGCGGTGCTGCTGGGCAATCTGGATGCTTCTGTTTCGATAGCTGACTGGGCAAGCTGGACTGGCGCTACCGCCCGAAATGATGCAGAAACGGCCGCATTCGAGCCGATGTGGCAGCCGTTTGACCACCCGCTGTGGATCGTCTATTCCAGCGGCACCACCGGCCTGCCCAAGCCCATCGTGCACGGCCACGGCGGCACGGTGCTGGTGGCGCTGCAGCTCAAGGTGCTGCACAACGACATCGGCTGCAGCTACGAGGCCAACAGCTTTGGTGAGCGCTACCACTGGTACAGCTCCACCGGCTGGGTGATGTGGAACGCGCAGCTCAGCGGCTTGCTGTCGGGCACCACCTGCGTGATCTACGACGGCAACCCTGGCGGCAGCAAGGACCACCCCGACTGGGGCGTGCTGTGGCGCTTTGCGGCCGATACGGGCGTGACCTTCTTCGGCGCGGGCGCGGCGTTTTTTGCCAACTGCATGAAGGCGGGCATCACGCTCAGCGACTACGGCGACCTCACGCGCGTCCGCGCGCTGGGCACCACGGGCTCGCCGTTGTCGCCCGAGGTGCAGCAATGGGGCACGGCGCAGTTCGAGGCCATCGGTACGCACGACATCTGGTGGAACAACATTTCAGGGGGCACCGACTTTTGCGGCGCCTTCATCGGCGGCAACCGCGAGATGCCCCAGGTGCCTGGCGAGATGCAATGCCGCATGCTGGGCGCAGCCGTGGAGTCGTGGGACGCCGAGGGCCGCCCCGTGGAGGACGCGGTGGGCGAGCTGGTCTGCGCGCAGCCCATTCCATCCATGCCGCTCTACCTGTGGGGAGACAAGGACGGCAGCCGCTACCTGTCGAGCTACTTCGACATGTACCCCGCAGGCCACGGCCGCCAACCGGGTGGTGGCGACGGCCCCGCGAGCATGGGCGCGGTGTGGCGCCACGGAGACTGGCTCAAGATCGGCGCCAACGGCGGCTGCGTGATCTATGGCCGCTCTGACGCCACCATCAACCGCCACGGCCTGCGCATGGGCACGAGCGAGATCTACAGCGCGGTCGAATCCCTGCCCGAGGTGCTCGACAGCCTGGTGGTGGACCTGGAGTACCTGGGCCGCGAGAGCTACATGCCGCTGTTTGTGGTGCTGCGCCCGGGCTACGCGCTCGACGACGCCCTGCGTGCGCGCATCAACGGCGCCGTGCGCACGGCGCTGAGCCCACGCTTTGTGCCTGACGACATCTTTGCCGTGGCCGAGGTGCCGCGCACGCTGAGCGGCAAGAAGCAGGAGCTGCCCATCAAGAAACTGCTGCTGGGCCAGCCCATCGAGAAGGTGGTGAACAAGGACGCAATGGCCAACCCGGGGTGCCTGGACTGGTACGTGGCGTTTGCGGCACAGCAGGCGAGTGTGCTGCAAAAATGATAGCTGCTAGCGCTTATTGAATAAGCGCTAGAGCCTTTTTTGGATGCAAGAGTGAGTGCGGCACCTAGGCGCACTGCGCCTCGGCGCGTCAGTCCAGCTTCGCGCCCGATGCCTTGATCAGCCGCTCCCACACCGGGCGCTCCTTGTTCATGGCCGCAGTGAACAAGGCCGGGGAGCTCTTTTGCACGTCAAAGCCCATGGCGGTGATGCGCTGGGCCACATCGGGATGCTCGGTGGCCTTGCGCACCTCGGCGGCAATGCGCTCCAGGATGGCGGGCGGCGTGCCTGCGGGGGCCCCCATGGCCAGCCAGCCCGCCACGCGGTAGGCCTCGTCGTTCAGGCCCTGCTCGCCCAGTGTGGGCACATTGGGCAGCGTGCCCATGCGGCGCTCGCCACTCACGCCAATGGCCTTGAGCTTGCCGGCGTCGATGTGCGCCTTGACCTGCAGTGCGCTCGCAAAGGCAATCTGGATCTGCCCGCCCAGCAGGTCCTGCACCATGGGCGCCTCGCCCCGGTAGGCCACGTGGCTCATGTCGGCGTTTTGCGACTGGCTCATGTACGCGCCGGCCAGGTGCGGGTAGGCGCCCGTGCCGTACGAGCCATAGGCCACCTTGCCTTTGTTGGCGGCGATGTACTTCAGCAGCTCGGGCCCCGTGGCCACCGGCACGCTGGGGTGGGCCACCAGCACCAGGGGCGCGATGGCGATCTGGTAGATGGGCGCGATGTCCTTCTCGGGGCTGTAGGGCAGCTTGGTGTACAGGAACTGGTTGGTGAGCATGGAATTGCTCAGCGCCAGCAGCAGGGTGTAGCCGTCCGGCGCGGCTTTGGCCACCGCGTCGGTGCCGATGATGCCGGCCGCGCCGGGCTTGTTGTCGATGACCATGGGCTGGCCCAGGCCCACGGCCATCTTTTCGGCCAGCACGCGCGCCAGCACGTCGGTGGCACCGCCGGGGGCGAAGGGCACCACCACCTTGATGGGCTTGTTGGGGTAGGCGGTCTGCGCCCAGGCGGTGGTGCTGGCGCAGGTGGTGGCAGCGGCCAGCGCGGCGGCGCCGAGCCATGAACGGCGGGTCAGGGCGTGGAAGGGCATGGGTTTGTCTCCTGTCATGGTTATCAAAATTCACTCAGCGGGCTGCGCCATGCATGGTGGCGGGCCGGGGCCTGGCTGTCACGCCATGGGCTTATGCGGTCTGGGGGCTCCCTGCGGCGGGGGCGGCGGTGACGCGAACGGTGAGGGGCAGGGGCGCAAGCACTTCGCGCAGGCGGGCCTGCAGCGCGTCTGCGTCAGGGCCCGGGGCCACGGTCACGCGGACCGCGTTGTCGCCCTCGGGCTGTACCTGGGGCCGGGGGCTGCCCGGGGCTTCTGTGCACACACCATCCACCAGCGCCTGCACCGTGTGGCAGGCGGCGCGCTGACGCAGCTCAGGCTTGTAGATCTTGCCCACGTTGGTCACGGGCATGGTCTCGATCACCTGCACCCAGCGCGGGCGGGCCACGGCCTCGTCCACCCGTTCGGCGGTGAAGGCCGTCAACTCCGCTTCCGTCACCTGCACGCCAGGCCGCAGCGTGGCGTAGACCACGGGCAGCTCGCCCGCATAGGCATCGGGCGCACCCACAGCGGCGCACAGCTGCACGGCAGGGTGGGCGCCCAGCGCGTCTTCGATCACCTTGGGGTCGATGTTGTGGCCGCTGCGGATGATGAGGTCCTTGGAGCGGCCGCTCAGGTGCAGGCGGCCTTGGTCGTCCACAAAGCCCAGGTCGCCGGTGGCCAGCCATCCATCCGCCGTGAAGGCTTTGGCCGTGTCGGCTGCGTCCAGAAAACCGGAGAACAGGTTGGGCGACTGGAACAGCACCATGCCCGGCTGGCCGGGCGGCAGGTCCTGGTCCGACGCATTGCCCTGCGCATCCAGCGCCACCACACGCAGCTGGGTGTAGGGCAGCCGCCAGCCCACGCACCCTGCGGGCGCGTTCACGCCGGGTGGCGTGATGGTGGAGATGCCCGCCATCTCCGTCATGCCCAGGCTTTCATGGATGCGCAGATTAAAAAGGCGCTCAAACCGCGCCGCCAGCTCGGGCGCCAGGATGGCTGCGCCGGTGCGGCAGTAGCGCAGCGTGGAGATATCGGCGCCGTCCAGCGGCACATTGGCTAGCGCCGCCAGCACCGTGGGCACGGCCGAGAGGTAGGTGCAGCGGTAGCGCTCCACCAGCCGCCAGTAGTTCGCAATCACCTCGCGGTTGCGGAACAGGCCGGTGGTGGGGATGATGGTTTCCACCCCCGCCGACAGCGCCGCCAGCGAGCCCGGCAGTACGCCCGCCACATGGAACAGCGGGTAGCCGTTGATGCCCACATCCTCGGGCCGTATGCCCTGCATCTGCACGCTGCCCCAGGCGGTGAACACCTGCGCGCCGTGGCTGTGGCGCGCCAGCTTGGGCGCGCCGGTGGTGCCGCCGGTGTGGAAGTACGCGGCGATGTCGCTGGCCGCAATGCGGCGGCCGCTCGCCAGGTGGTCGCCCGGGTGCTGGTGGCGCGCGGCCAGGTCCAGCACGCCAGCGGGCAGGGCGGGCGCGGCTCCCGGCGCCTCATCGTGCGGCGCCACGCGCAGCACCGTGGTCAGCGTGGGCACCAGGGCGCGCAGGCGCAGGGCCTTGCTCCAGTAGCCCAGGTCGCCCTCGCCGCCATAGGCAATCAGCACCTTGGCACGGGCCAGGGTCATCATGGCCGCGATCTTCTCGTCGGTGAGCATGGGGTTGAGCGGCTGCACGATGCCCGCCGCTTCTCCACCCCACAGGGCCAGGTGGTATTCAAGGCAGCCGGGCAGCAGCACGGCCACGGCGTCTTCGGGCCCCACGCCCAGGTGGTGCAGCAGGTTGGCCGTCTGGTGGATGCCGGTGAGCAGCTGCGCATACGACCAGCGGATGGGCTCGGCAGACGGGTCGGCGGTGGGCAGAAAAGTCAGCGCCGTTTTGTTGCCAAACGCGTGGGCCGAATTCACGAAGATTTCGTAAGTGCTCTGCACCGGCAGCGCCTCGGCCAGGGGGCGGGCTTCGATCCGTTCCACATCCTGCAGGCTGCGCACTGGGGGACCGGGGGCAAAAGGGGGCTGCAACGGGTGGCGCATGGGGTTGTCTCGGGTCTTGTGGGGAATCAGGTCGGTCACCGACGGAGCACATATGCGGCGTCGTCCTACCTGGCGGCGACCGCCGCGTGCCCACAGTCTGTCCGTGTGCCAGCGTAAAAGCAGTCACGCAGATGTCAGAGCAGGTTTTCGGGGCCTATGGGCGATGATCCCCCGCGAGATGGCCAACACGCTCCTGACGCGCCGGTGACGCGGCACACACCCATAATGGACCTTGTTGTTTGTCACTGCGCGCGCCCGCGCGCTACCCCTTCATGAACACTCCGCAGCCGCCCAAACGTTTTTCGATGATCCGCGAGTTCCACCTCGCCGACTGGTTCACGCTGGGCAACGCGGTCTGCGGCGTGGGCGCATTGTTCTCGTCGATGACCTACCTGGAAACGGGCGACGTGGTGCATGTGTACTTTGCCTGCGCGCTGGTGCTGGCCGCACTGATCTTTGATGTGCTGGACGGCCGCATCGCCCGCTGGCGTCAGAAGAGCTCGGCCATGGGCCGCGAGCTGGACTCGCTGGCCGACGTGATCTCGTTCGGCGTGGCTCCGGCCATCATTGCCTACGGCTGCGGCATGCAGGGCCTGTACGACCGCATCGTGCTGGCCTACTTCGTGGCCTGTGGCGTGTCGCGCCTGGCACGCTACAACGTCACGGCCGAAACGCTGTCGGGCGACGACGGCAAGGTCAAATACTTCGAGGGCACACCCATCCCCACCTCCATCGTGCTGGTGGGCCTGCTGGCCCTGGCCGCCTGGCTGGGCGCAGTGCGCGAGAACCTGTGGTTTGGCAAGCTGCTGATCGGCGGCTTCACGCTGCACCCGCTGGTGCTGCTGTTCGCGGTGTCGGGGTCGCTGATGATCAGCCGGATCAGGATTCCGAAGCTCTGAGTCACGCGCGGGGTCGTCCCCTGTTTCTGCACGTTGAACCCCATGGCACTTCAAAAAATTGCAGCGTTCTCCGATGGCACCCAGGGCGGCAACCCCGCCGGTGTGTGGATCGGTGACGCACTGCCTAGCCCCGCCGACATGCAGCGCATTGCTGCCGACGTCGGCTTTTCTGAAACCGCGTTTGCCGCGCCGCTGGGCGATGGCCGCTGGCGGGTGCGCTACTTTGCGCCCGAGAGCGAGGTGCCCTTCTGTGGCCACGCCACCATTGCCCTGGGCGCCGCGCTTGCGCAGCGCGAGGGCGACGGCGTGTTTGCGCTGTCGCTGAGCCAGGCCGAGATCACGGTCGAAGGTCGCCGCGCGGGCGATCTGGTGCAGGCAGCGCTGCAGTCGCCCCCCACGCGCAGCGGGCCTGCGTCTGCCGCGCTGCTGGCCGATGCGCTGGCTTTGTTTGGGCTCGGCGCAGCCGATCTGGACCCGCGCATTCCGCCCGCGCTCATCCACGGCGGGGCCGACCACCTGGTGCTGGCCCTGCGCAGCCGCGCGGCGCTGGCGGCCATGCACTACGCGCTGGACGCGGGCCGCACGCTGATGGTGAATGCCCAGCTGGTCACCATCGTGCTGGTGTGTGTGGAGTCAGACCGCCTGCTGCACACCCGCAACGCTTTTGCCTCGGGCGGCGTGCTGGAAGACCCGGCCACCGGCGCTGCCACGGCCGCACTGGCGGGCTACCTGCGCGACCTGGGTTGGCCGCACGGCGGTGCCATCGACGTGGTGCAGGGCGAGGACATGGGCATGCGCTCGCGCCTGCGGGCCGAGATCGGGCCGGTGGCGGGCAGCTCCATCCGCGTGTCGGGCACGGCGCGGTGGATGGGTGACGGCGAATGATTTTTGCTATTGAAAATATAGCTACTGGCGCATGATGCACTAGCACTACCGCCCGATTTGTGCATAAGTTGGGACAAACGGGCGCGTTGGGGCCTCTGTACGCTCTGCCCGGCGCTCCCTCAAGCGCTGATCTCGTCCTGCAGCCACTGCACAAAAACCAGCGTCTCCGGTGACGGGTCCGGCGCCATGCCCAGGTAGTGCCGCGTGAGTGGCAGGCGCAGGGTGGGCAGCGGCGACACCAGCCGCCCCGAGGCCAGGTCGTGGGTGATCAGCGACACCGGGGCCACGGCAAAACCCAGCCCGTCCAGGGCGGCCTGCAGCACAAAATGCAGGTGGTCAAACTGCAGGCAGCTGGCGGGTTGCAGCCCGGGGGCGTTCACCTGCTTCTTCCAGCCTTCCCAGTCCTTGCTGCGCGATTTGGACAGCAGCAGCACATGGGCCGACAGCGCCTCGGGCTGCGCCACCGGGCGCTGGGCGAACAGGGCGGGCGCGCCCACCACCAGCGCCTCGTCCTCCAGAAACGGCTGCACCTGCATGCCCGGCGGCCACCCGCGCGGGCCGCGCCGCAGGGCCAGGTCGAAGGCCTCGGTGGCGTGGTCTGGCGCCAGCGTGCTGGTGATGACCTGGGGCTCGATGTCCGGGTGCTGGGCCACGAAGCCCGGCAGCCTCGGAATCAGCCAGCGCACCGCAAAGCTGGGCCGCACATTGATCTTGACGCTGCGCAGCCCGGCATCGCCGCGCAGTGCCTGGGCGGCGGCGCCGATCTGCGCGAGCGCAGGGCCCACCTGCGCGTGGAACTGGTGGCCCGCCGCCGTGAGCAGCACCTGCCGCGTCTTGCGTTCGAACAGGTCCACGCCCAGGTGGGCCTCCAGCGCCTTGATCTGGCGGCTGATGGCGCTGTGGGTGACGTGCAGCTCCAGCGCGGCGTGGGTAAAGCTCTGGTGCCGCGCCGCCGCTGCAAAGGCGCGGACCGCATTCAACGGGGGCAGGCGGGGTGACATGCGAGGGATCTTCTCACGCGTGCAGACAGAGGCGCCATGTACTCGGTGCGCGTTTGCCACAGACCTTCACCGCTGCCCCCCGCCCGAAGGTCAATGAGTGGTTGGGGTGAGAATTGCTATAAAAATAAGAGCATTTAATGTATGAAAAATAAGCGCTACGGCCTGTTTTGGCGCCCATTCTTCTGTGCCAGGGCTCAGGCTGCCGCCGGCCGCCGGTTCACTAGCACGATGCCCGTTGCCACCAGCACCAGCGCTGCCACCAGCCCGGGCGTCACGGGCTCGCCCAGCCACCATGCGCCAAACAGCAGCGCAAACACGGGCGTGAGGAATACAAACACGGAGATGCGGGTGGCAGGGTAGTGCGCCAGCATCCACATCCAAGCCAGGTAGCTCACAAACGCGCCCACCAGCGCCTGCACCAGCAGCGAACCCCAGGCAAAGCCACTGAATTGCCAAACCCAGGCCTCGCCCAGGCCCAGCGACAGCAGCGGCAGCACCGCCGTGCTCACAGCCACTTGGTAGAAAAGCTGCTTGGCGGGGGCCACGCGCGCCAGCGGCGTGGTGCGGATGACCACGGTGGTCAGCGCCCACATCAGGCCCGCTGCCAGTCCCAGCAGGTCCCCCAGCCAGCCTTGGGGCAGTGCCGCGCTGGCATGGCCCAGCAGCCCATCGCCCAGCGCCAGCCCCACCCCCACAAACGCCGCCGCCAGGCCCAGCCACTGCCAGCCCTGCAGGCGCTCGCCGGGGATGAAGCGCGGCAGCAGCAGCGCCACCCAGAAGGGCGAGGCATACAAAAACACCGTGAGCCGCGATGCGGTGGTGTACTGCAGGCCCAAATAGATGCACGCAAACTCGCACGCAAACAGGGTCCCCGCCAGCAGGCCGGCGCGTGCCGCGCCCGCCGGTTCCCCCGCGCTGGACAGCCGCACCCCGCGCCACAGGCACCAGGCCGCAATGGCCACCGCAGCCAGCGCAAAGCGCACAAACGCCTGGAATACGGGCGCCACCTCGGCCACGGTGGCCTTGACCAGCACCTGCTGGAAGCCCCAGAACATGCAGCAGGCAAGCAACAAAGAGATGGCGAGGGCGTCGAGGTGGGTTTTGCGGGGAGAAGGCATCGCTGCATTATCAAAGGGCCGGGCCGCACGGCCGGTCGCCTGTGTGCGCTGCCAAGCCCCCACGCAAGCCGGTGTTCATGCCGGAAAGGTGCGAACCAACGCTTACACAGGCCCACGGTACACTTTGCGGCTTCTGAAACAGGTTCCCGCGCTCCTTTTCCTATCCCCTCATGGCCCTTACGACGGCGGCGCAGTCCCGCTCCAGCTTTGACCTCAAGAGCGCCTCGCTGCCGGTGGTGGCGGTGTTGCTCAAGACCACCGACGCCGCCCAGTTCGTAGCCGACCTGGCCGAGCGCGTGGCCGATGCCCCGGGATTTTTTGACAACGACCCGGTATTGATTGACCTGGCGCCCGTGCGTGAGGCCGAAGCGCCCATCGACTTTGCCGCCATCGCAGCCGCGCTGCGCGAACACAACACCCTGCCCGTGGCCGTGCGCGGCGGCAGCCCCGACCAGATGGAGGCGGCACGCACTGCGGGCTTGGCTGCAGCGCCCGATGCGCCCCCCGCGCGAGCCGAGGCGCCCGCGCCGGTGCAGGAAGTGGTGCGCGAGGTGATCCGCGAGGTCGAAGTGGTGCGCGAAGTGCCCATGCCCGGCCCCGGCACGGTCGTGGTGGACAAGCCCTTGCGCTCCGGCCAGCAGGTCTATGCGCGCGGCGCCGACCTGGTGGTGATGGCCGTGGTGAGCTTTGGCGCCGAGGTGATTGCCGACGGCAACATCCACGTCTATGCCCCGCTGCGTGGCCGCGCGATTGCCGGTGCACGCGGCAACACCGAAGCCCGCATTTTTTCGACCTGCCTGGAGCCACAACTGGTTTCCATCGCAGGGATCTACCGCACCACCGAGACCGAGCTGCCCGCCGATGTGCGCGGCAAGCCGGCCCAGGTGCGGCTCGAAGGCGAGAAGCTCCTCATCGAGCCGCTGACCTGATCCCTTCATTCCCCATTCGTACCAACCCCACAGAGAATCAGCAACACATGGCCAAAATCGTCGTCGTGACCTCCGGCAAAGGTGGCGTGGGCAAGACCACCACCAGCGCCAGCTTTGCCACCGGCCTCGCCCTGCGCGGCCACAAGACCGCCGTGATCGACTTTGACGTCGGCCTGCGCAACCTGGACCTCATCATGGGCTGCGAACGCCGCGTGGTGTATGACCTGATCAACGTGATCCAGGGCGAGGCCAACCTGAACCAGGCGCTCATCAAGGACAAGCAGTGCGACAACCTGTTCGTGCTGGCCGCCAGCCAGACGCGTGACAAGGACGCGCTGACGCAAGATGGCGTCGAGAAGGTCCTCAAGGACCTGGCCGCGATGGACTTTGAATACATCGTCTGCGACTCGCCCGCCGGCATCGAAAGCGGCGCGCTGATGGCCATGCACTTTGCCGACGAGGCGCTGCTGGTGACCAACCCCGAGGTGTCTTCGGTGCGCGACTCCGACCGCATCCTGGGCATGCTGGGCAGCAAGACCAAGCGCGCCATCGACGGCGGCGAGCCGATCAAGGAACACCTGCTCATCACGCGCTACAACCCCAGCCGCGTGCAGGACGGCCAGATGCTGAGCCTGGAAGACATCCAGGACATCCTGCGCATCAAGCTGATCGGCGTGATCCCCGAGTCCGAAGTGGTGCTGCAGTCGTCCAACCAGGGCACGCCAGCCATCCATGCGCAGGGCAGCGATGTGAGCGAGGCATACAAGGACGTGATCGACCGCTTCCTGGGGCAGGACAAGCCGCTGCGTTTCATTGACGCCGAAAAGCCCGGCTTCTTCAAACGCCTGTTCGGGAGCAAATAGCCATGGCTTCTTTCCTGTCCTTCCTGCTCGGCGAGAAGAAAAAAACCGCCAGCGTAGCCAAGGAGCGGCTGCAGATCATCCTGGCGCACGAGCGCAATGGCCGCAATGCGTCCGAGCCCGACTACCTGCCCGCGCTGCAGCGCGAGCTGGTGGCGGTGATCTCCAAGTACGTCAAGATCAACCCCGACGACCTCAAGGTGCACCTGGAGCGCCAGGACAACCTGGAAGTGCTGGAAGTCAAGATCGAGCTGCCCGATACCGTGCGATAGGACGCCACGGCCACCGGGCCGCGCACTCCCATCGCGCCCCTTCGTCGCCCCAGACCCTGTCCCGCAACCTGCGCGGCAGGGTTTCTTTTTGGGCTGGTGGGGCCTGATTTGGCCTGACAATTGCTAGATGTACTAGGGTAATCCCTAATCTCTCGGCAACAAGGCTCCTGTGGACACAACCTGGAAACTCAGCTGGCAGCGTGCGCGTAACCATGAGGGCGTCACGCGCGGCGCACGTGCCTTGGTGGCCCTGGCCGCCGTGCTGGCCTATGGCTGTTGGGCCGACTGGCAGGCCGAGCTGATGCCGGTACTGCTGGGCGTGATCGCCAGCGCACTCACCGAAACCGACGACAGCTGGCGCGGGCGCCTGCGGGCGCAGTGCCTGGCGCTGGCGTGTTTTGGCCTCATGGCCGGGGCCGTCTGGGCCGCGGTGTCCTGGCCCCGGGTGCTGATGGGGGTGATGGCATTGCTGGCCTTTGGCATCACCATGCTGGGGGCGCTGAGCGAGCGCTATCGCGCCATTGCCTTTGGGTCGCTCATCCTGTTCATCTATGCGGGGCTGGCCGCCCACAGCAGCCGTGCGGGTGCGGGTGACGCCATTCCCCGCATGCTGGCCGGTGCGGCCTGGTACGGCGTGGTGTCTGTGATGTGGCATGCCGTGCTGCCGCGTGCACCGGTGCGCTACCGCCTGGCCAAGCTCTACGCCATGCTGGGCGAATACCTGCGCCTGAAGGCGCTGTTGCTGGAACCGGTGCGGGATGTGGACCTGGAGCGCCGCCGCATGGCACTGGCGCTGCACAACGGCCGCGTGGTGGACGCCCTCAACGCCACCAAGGAGAGCCTGATCACCCGCATGGGCCGGGGCACGCCCCCGCTGTGGCTGCAGACCGCCATGCACCAGTACCTGGCGGCGCAGGACGTGCACGAGCGCGTGAGTTCGTCCCACGAGCATTACGACCTGCTCGCCCAGTCGTTTTTTCACAGCGATGTGCTGTACCGCTGTCAGCGGGTGCTCACGCTGCTGGGTGAACAGGCGCTCAAGCTGTCGGTGGCGATCGAGGCGCAGTCGGTGCCCCAGCACTGGGGTGTGACGGCCCGTGCCATCGAGGACATGCAGGCTGCCGTGGCGCACCTGGAGTCTCGAACGCAGTCCAGCGGCGCCATACCCCCACCCGCCCAGGCCCGGCCGTTGCGGTCGCTGCATGCGCTGGCCGACAACCTGACGGCGCTGGCCGGGGTGTTTGCCGGTGCGCTGACGCTGCCGGCTAACGCCGCTGAAGCGGCGGTGGACTATGCACTGTTTGACCGGGAGCCCCGCAGCCTGCGCGACGCCTGGGTGCGCCTGCGCTCGCACTGGCAGTTGCAGTCTCCCTGGCTGCGCCACAGCCTGCGGCTGAGCCTGTCCCTCATGGTGGGCTTTGCCCTCATGCAGGCCACGGCCGACCCGCACGGGTACTGGATCTTGCTGACCATTGTGTTCGTGAGCCAGCCGCAGTACGCGGCCACGCAGACGCGGCTGATGGAGCGCGCCAAGGGCACGGCCATGGGGCTCGCACTCGGGTGGGCGGTGATCCAGCTGTTCCCGGGCGAGCTGGTGCAGGCCGCTTTGCTGGTGCTGGGGGGCGCGGTGTTTTTTGGCGCGCGGCACACCCGCTACACCCTGGCCACGGCGGCGGTCACCACCTTGCTGCTGCTCAGCTTTCACCAGATGGGCGCGGCCAGCGGCGTGATCTCTGCGCGCCTGCTCGATACCGTGGTGGGCTGCGTGATCGCGGCCGTGGCCTCATGGCTGGTGCTGCCGTCGTGGCAGTCGCGCCACTGGCCCCGGCTGGCCGCCCAAGTGCTGCAGACCCAAGCGCTGTACCTGCGGGAGATCCTGGCGCAGTACCAGGGCGGCAAGTGCGACCACCTGGCCTACCGCCTGGCCCGGCGCAATGCCCACAACGCGGATGCCGCGCTGTCCAACTCGTACAGCGCCATGCTCAAGGAGCCTTTGCATGTGCGTGGCAACGCCGAGGTGGTGGGGAATTTTCTGTGCCTGTCGCACACCCAGCTCAACTACCTGTCGGCGCTGGGCGCCCAGCGCGGTGCCGCAGCCGCTCAGCCTATGGACGATGCCACCCGCGAGCTGGCGCAAACCCTGCTGGCGTCCCTGCAGCAACTGGCGCTGGAGCTGGAGCGCGCGCAGCAGTCAGGCCGGGTGCGCAAGGCCCACAGTGCCCCGGCAGTGGCCGAGGTACTGCGCGAGTGGGGTACGGTACCGGCAGCGCCCAGCGCGCACAGCCTCATGGCGGCGCAGCTGCAGCTGGTGGGCAAGGTGTTTCCGCAGCTGCAGGCGCAGGCGCGCCAGCTGGTGACCACGGAATAGGGGAAGCGCGCGGTGCCCGGGTCTGCCCAAGCGGGTCAACGTGCGTGCTTGGAGAACTTGCCCGCAAAAGCCTGGGCAATGCTCAGCCCGCGTTGCCCCGCGACCAGCGTGGCGGTCTGCCCGGCGGCGATGGTGCCGGGCCGGTCCACCGCCAAGTAGTAGCCGCAGCAGCCCGCCACCGCCATGGCGCGGCCGGCCTGGACAAAGCCCATCACGGCATTGAACTTGAAGCAGGGCTCGCGCGGCGCCGCCACGCGCAGCACGCAGTCGGGGAAATGCCACTCGTCGCCCACAAACACCTCATGCTCCAGCGGGCCGTCGATGGTGAGGTTCTCGCCCATGAAGCCCGGCGGCAGCGTTTCGTCGAACAGGCTCACGCCCCGGTCGCGCCGCTGGGCCTGCCAAAACGCATAGTGCGCGGCGGGGTAGGCATACACCGCCTTGGTCAGGCCGCCGTGCACGCTCAGGTCGGCCTGCTCGTCCCCCGCCAGCCCCAGCGGGCCCACGGCCACGGGGCCGGTGACGGATGTTTTGCCGATGGCGGTGAGCACCGACCGCTCGCCCACCTTCAGCCGCCGGGCGGTGCCGATGTTCACGTTGCGGACCACCACGGAGGGCGCCGTCACAGCGGGTGCTCGGTGTAGAACTTGCCGCCGTGGTACAGCAGGGGCGATGCGCCCTCGCGGTGCTCGCAGCGCTCCACCTCGCCCACGAAGATGGTGTGGTCACCCTCCTTGTACTGGCTGCGGTTGAAGCACTCGAACGTGGCGGCGGCACCGGCCAGCAGCGGCGCGCCGCTGATACCGGGGCGGTGCTCCAGGCCAGCCCAGCGGTCAATGCCGCGGGTGGCGAACCGTTCGGCCAGGTCCTTCTGGTCAGCCGCCAGCACGTGGATGGCGTAGTGCGAGCCGTTGGCAAACGCCGGCATGGTGCTGGCGCCGTGCGACAGGCTCCACAGCACCAGCGGGGGCTCCAGCGATACCGAGTTGAACGAACTGGCCGTGAGCCCCACCAGTTCTCCCCCCGCATTGCGGGCGGTGACGATGGTCACGCCCGTGGCGAACATGCCCAGCGCATCGCGGAATTCGCGGGACGAAAAGCTGGGTGGCAGGGCAAGGGCGGGGCGGGGGGGCGAAGGGTTCACAAAAGCGGCGCCAGCGGTGGCGGCGTGGGGGCAAGCGACAGGACCTATTATCAGGCGCCACCTTCCGCCGCGCTGTTGCGGGGTTTACTTCTGCTTGTCACCGCATGGCTGCTTCGCTTCCGACCTTCACCACCCTGGGCTTCGGCCCCACCGTGCTCATGCTGCACGATGCCGACGGCGACCACCTCACCTTTGCGCCCCAGGTGGAGACCCTGGCCACGATGGGGTACCGTGCCGTGGCCTGGGACATGCCCGGCTATGGCCGCAGCGCGCCCGTGGAGCCCTACACCTTCAAGGCGCTGGCGCAGAGCTGCCTGGCGCTGATCGATGCCCTGCGCTGCGGCCCGGTCACGCTCGTGGGCCATGGCATGGGCGCCATGGTGGCGCTGGAGGCCGCCGTGCGCGATGCGTCACGGGTGCGTCGCATGGTGCTGTGCGCGGGTGGTCCGGCGCTGGATGCCCAGGCCGTGCAAGACTGGGTGGCACCGCGCGAGCAGGCCCTCAAGGCCCTGGACGCGGGCGGCAGCATGGAGCAATTGGCCCAGACCCTGGTGCCGCAGTGCATCGGCACCGGTGCCCTGCCCGAAGGCGTGCGGCTGGCGGGCCATGCGTTGGGGCGGGTGTTTCCGGGTGCCTACCGCCGCGCCCTGGACGCCCTGCCCACGTTTGACCGGGGGGCCGCCGCGCTGGCGCATCTGGCCATGCCGGTGTTGCTGGTGGGGGGCGAACAGGACCGTTGCACGCCGCCCGCGGCCCTGCAGGCCCTGGCCCAGGTGCTGCCGGATGCGCAGATGGAGCTGCTGCCGCATGTGGGGCATTGGCCCCAGCTGGAAGACCCTGAAGGCTTTGACGCAGCGCTGCTAGATTTTCTGGCCCAGCGGCGCACGCTGCACTGACCCTTTGGACCCCGCTTTGCCCAGCCACCGCGCCGGGGCATGAACGCTGCCTTTTTTCTCCATGTTGTTTGCCCTCAAGAAAATTCTGTCTGCGCTGCTGTTGCCGCCGGTGTCCAGCATCGTGCTGGCGCTGTTCGGCCTGTGGCTGGCGCGCTACCACCGTCGCACGGGCAATACGCTGGTGGTGCTGTCGCTGCTATCAGTGCTGGTGCTGTCCTGGCCGCCGGTGTCGGACGCGCTGGTGCGCAGCCTGGAGCGCTACCCCGCCGTCACGCCGCGCCAGCTGCCCGAGGCGAAGGTGCAGGCCATCGTGGTGCTGGGTGGCGGCGCCGACACCGTGGCGCCCGAATACGGGGTGGACGTGCTCAGCCGGGGTGCGCGCGAACGGGTGCGCTATGCCGCCTACCTGCAGCAGCAGACGGGTTTGCCCATTCTGGCCACCGGGGGCTCCACGGGCGGCACACGGGCCGAGGCCCTGGTGATGAAGGATGTGGTGGAGCGGGAGTTCAAAGGCCGGGTGCGCTGGACCGAAGTGGAGTCCCTCGACACCCGCAACAACGCCACCAGGTCGGCCGTCCTGCTCAAGGCCGCGGGCATCGAGCGCATTGCGCTCGTTACCCACGGCTGGCACATGGTGCGTGCCGCCCGGGACTTTGAGCAGGCCGGGCTGCAGGTACTGCCTGCGCCCATGGGCTTCAAAGGGGGGCAGGCGCGCAAGCTGTATCGCGTGCTGCCGCGCGCCTCGGCGCTGTCCGACAGCAGCCTGGCGCTGCATGAGTGGCTGGGCATAGTGGCCCAGCGTGCTTCGCTGGACCGCTGAGATCAGCTCGCAGCGGGCGTAGCAAAGAAGCGGCTGGCCGCCTCCACCGCCTGCGCGTCGGCCTGCACGGCGCCCGGGGGGCCGCCCTTGCCCCACAGCGCACCGCCCCAGGTCATGGACAGGAACTGCGCACACAGCGCCACCGAATCGATCATGGGCTGGGCCTTGGTGCGGTCGCCGCTGGTGGTGATGAGCGACAGGGTCTTGCGGCCCATGGCGTCCTTGAAGTCCAGGCCCGGCACGCGCATCCAGGCGCTCCAGTGGTCAAGGTAGGTCTTGAGCGGCGAGGGGATGCTGTACCAGTACACCGGCGCCACCCAAACGATGTGGCTGGCGGCCAGCGTGGCGTCCAGCAGGGTTTTCATGTCGCCCTCAGGCGGTGCGTAGGTGCCGGTGGTGTGGCGCTGGTCCACAAAGGGCGGCAACTGCATGCGCGCCAAGTGGTGCCAGGTTTGCTCCGTGCCCGCAGGCAGGGCGGCAGCGGCCTGCCGCGCCAGCCATTCGGTGTTGCCGAGGTGGCCGGGTTCGCGGGTGGAGGTGGTGAGGAAGAGGTAATGGGGTGCAGACATGGCCGGCATCGTAGCGGCACCGGCCCGTGTCTGCAGGCGCGCTGTGGGCGCCGCCTATCAGGCCGCGACTACGGTGCGCGGCGCGCGCACGGCTTCGGCCCCCAGAAAGCCGAAGTTCATCGCAGGCTGCTCGCCGCTGATCAGCTCGGCCAGGGCCTTGCCCGAGCCCGCACCGTGCGTCCAGCCCAGTGTGCCGTGGCCCGCGTTCACCCAGAGCTTGCCCACGCGGGTGCGGCCGATGAACGGGATGTTGGTGGGCGTGGCGGGGCGCAGGCCGGTCCAGTACTGCGGGTTGCCGCCTTCCTCGGGCGTGCGGGTGTCGCACACGCCGGGAAGGATGGCCTCAATGCGGCGCGAGAGCATGTGGCAGCGGGCGCGGGCCAGCGAGCTGTCGAGGGTCAGGTCCCAGCCATTCAGTTCGATGGTGCCCGCCACGCGCAGGAAGTTGCCCAGGCGGCTCATGGCGATCTTCTTGCCGTCGTCAATGGTGGAGACCATGGGCGCACCCTCGGGCTTGAGCAGCGGGAAGGTCGCGCTGTAGCCCTTGCCGGGGTAGATCGGCAGGTCCACGCCCACGCTGCGCAGCAGCGGCGCGCTGTACGAGCCACAGGCCACCACAATGGCGTCCGCCTTCAATATGAAGTCTTTTTTGCCGCTTGCGCTAGTGGAATTTGGCATGACTGCTACTGAATCAATAGCATTGCCAATCTTGTTCAGCCGCAGCACATCGTGGCCGTACAGGAACTGCACGCCCCGTGCCGCGCAGCGGCGGGCCAGTTCTTGGGTGAAAGCCCGTGCATCGCCGCTCTCGTCAGTGCTGGTGTAGGTGCCGCCGGTGATCTTGTCGCCGTAGGCCTTGAAGGCCGGTTCGATCTTGAGCAGCTCGTCGCGGCTCACCAGGCGGCGCTGCACGCCGTGCTTGCGCATCAGCTCCACAGCATGGCCTGCGGCGTCGAACGATTTCTGGTCGGTGTAGAAGTGGGCAATGCCGCGTTCGAGCCGGTTGTATTCGATGCCGGTGGTTTTCACCAGGTCCTTCAGCGCGGCATGGCTGTAGGCGCCCAGCGCCACAATCTGCTGCACATTGCGCTCGAAGGCCGCATCGTTGCACTGCGCCAGGAACTGCAGGCCCCAGCGCCATTGCTGCCAGTCCATCTGCGGGCGAAACAGCAGCGGCGCTTCCTTGTCGAACATCCACTTGAGCGCCTTGAGCGGCGCCTCGCGGTTGGCCCAGGGCTCGCAGTAGCTCACCGAGATCTGCGCCGCGTTGGCAAAACTGGTTTCGAGTGCTGCATCGGGCTGGCGGTCGATCACGATGACTTCGTGACCGCGTTCCAGCAGGTGCCACGCTGTGCTGATGCCGATGATGCCGGCGCCGAGAACAATGGTTTTCATATGCGGAATGCCTTGTGAGCCTTTGCGTGCCACACGCCCCAGTGCGGGACACGATGGGGCGGAGTGTGCGCGACATTGCATTCAACTAAAAGCAAAATTAAACTTACTCCAAAAACATCAGCGCACCTAATGAATAGCGCTGCGGAGACAACCCTCTTTTGTTCGAGTTCGAGACCATGAGCACCTACGATCCCGCCGCCCTGGAATGCCTTGCCGCCATCGTTGAAGAGGGCGGCTTCGAGCGCGCTGCGCAGCGCCTCAATGTCACGCAGTCGGCCGTCTCGCAGCGCCTGCGTGCGCTGGAGGCGCAGGTGGGCTCGGTGCTCATCGTGCGCAGCCGCCCGCTGCGGCCCACGTCGGCCGGGCAGCTGCTGCTCAAGCACACCAAGCAGATGCGCCTGCTGCGCGCCGACCTGGAGCGCGACCTGCAGGAGCTGGCGCCCAGTGCGCCAGGGGGCTCGCGCGAGGACGAGCGCATCTCGATCGCCATCAACGCCGACAGCATCGCCACCTGGGCCATGGGCGCGCTGCACGACCTGGTGCGCCAGCGCCTGCCGCTCGAAATCATCGTGGACGACCAAGACTTCACGCAGGAATGGCTGCGCTCGGGCCAGGTGCTGGGCTGCGTGACCACGCTCAAGCAGGCGCTGCGTGGCTGCAAGATGGTGCCGCTGGGGGCCATGCCCTATGTGGCGGTAGCGTCGGCCAGTTACGCACAGCAGTACCTGCCGCAGGGGCTGACGCCCCACAACTTCCGCGATGTGTCGTTTTTGTCGTTCAACCGCAAGGACGACATGGCGGCCGAGTTTGTGGCCCGTGCGTTCGGGCTCAAGCGCGTGGCGCTCAACCACCTGTTTGTGCCGGGCTCCGAGGCGCAGATGCGCGCGGTGGCCGCTGGCTGGGCCGTGGGGGTGATGCCCGAGCTGATGGCGCGGCAGGCGCTGGCCGACGGCAGCATGGTGGACCTGGCCCCCGGCCGGTCGCTGCCGATCCAGCTGTACTGGCATTGCTGGAACCTGGAGTCCGAGCTGCTGGATGCGTTGTCGTCGGCACTGACGAGCGCTGCAGCCCAGGCGCTGGTGTCCTAAGAACCTGTTCAAAGGCCGTCTGGCTGTGCCCCTGCGGCGGGGTGCGCGGCACGTTTTGTGCTGTCAAAAACGTGAACGACGTAGTTGCATTGCAACTTCGTCATTTATTTTTTTACTGCAATGTATAAAATGGACGCCATGCAAACGCCGCAACCCAAAGTTTCGTTCAAGGAGCAGATGCACCAGGCCCGCGAGGATGCCATCCTCCAGTCCGCCTGCCGCCTGCTGGGTGAAAAGGCCTTCGACGCCATGACCATGGACGACGTGGCCAACGCCGTCGGCATCGCCAAGGCCAGCCTGTACAAGCATTTCTGCAGCAAGGAAGAGCTGTGCAGTGCCGCCATGGTGCAGATTCTGGGGCGGGTGCAGACCTACCTGGCGGGCCTGCCCGCGGACATGCCGCCGCTGGAGAAGCTGCATGCGCTGGTGCGCTGGTCGCTGGAACGTCTGCTGACCAACGAGATGCCCCTGCTGCCCAGCCGCAACTCCACGCTGCGTGCCGTGCTCATGGCCAACAAGGACTATCTGAACGGGCTGGTGGCAGTGAGCGACCAGATCGGGGAGTGGATCACCCAGGCCCAGGCCCAGGGGGTGATCAGCCCCACGCTGCCGCCGCTGGTGGTGCTCTACACGCTGTATGCGCGCGCCTGCGACCCGGTAGTGAGCTTCCTCAAGGAAGGCGGGCAGTATTCGGACGCCGAAATCGTGGACCTGGTGGTGCGCACCTGTTTTGACGGGCTGGCAGCGCGTTGACTGGGCGGCCCAATCAACCGCACCCATAAAAAAAGCCCGGCGTGCCGGGCTTTTTGCTGTGTGGGTGCTGCGCCGGTGGGGGCGCGCAGCACCTGGGATCCTGTCACTTCGGCAGGATCACCTTGTCCACCACGTGGATCACGCCATTCTTGGTGAATACGTCGGTAGCCACGATGTTGCTGGTGCGCATGTTCTGGTCGGTGATCACCAAGCTGGAGTTGATGGTGAAGGTCTGGCCCTGCACGGTGGTGATGGCGGTGTTCACGGGCACTTCGGCCTTGAGCACGCGCGCGGGCACCACGTGGTAGGTCAGTACCTGGGTCAGCAACGTCTTGTTGGCCAGCAGCGCGTCCTTGGTCACGCCCAGCTCGGTCAGCAGCGCTGCAAACGCCGCGTTGGTAGGAGCAAACACGGTGAAGGGACCAGCGCCTTGCAGTGTGCTCACCAGCCCGGCAGCCACTACGGCCTCGACGAGGATGCTGAAGTCGGGCAGCGCCGAGGCGGTGGCCACGATGTCCTTGTCGGCGGGCAGCAGCACCTTGTCCACCAGATGCACCACGCCGTTGCTGGCCTGGATGTCGGTGCTGGTGATGGTGCTCACGCGATTGCGGCCGTCGGTGATCTTCAGGCCGTTGTTCGACTCGATCTTGAAGAAGCCGCCCGACACCGGCGTGATCGCCTTGCCCAAGGGCACATCGGCCCGCATCACCTTGCTGCCCAGCACGTGGTAGGTGAGCACGGCAGTCAGCAGGGGCTTGTTGGCCAGCAGCGCTTCCTTGGTCACACCCAGTTCGGTCAGCAACGCGGCAAACGCTGCGTTGGTGGGTGCGAACACGGTGAGCGTGCCCGTGCTCAGCGTGGGCGCGAGGCCCGCAGCGACCACGGCTTCGACCAGGATGCTCAGCTCGGGGGTGTTTTGGGCCAGCTCGACGATGTTGCGCTGGGGCTCGTCGTCTCCGCCCCCACAGGCTTGCAGCAGGGTGGCGCTGGCGCCCAGGGCGGCAGCCATCAGGACGGTGCGGCGATTGAATACGGTGTTCATGGCGGCTTCTCCTCGTGAATGGATGGTGGGTGAAAAGAGCGGTGGTGCCGGTGGCTTACTTGGGCATCAGCACCGTGTCGATCGCATGGATCACGCCGTTGCTGGCGGCCACGTCGGTGGCAATGACCTTGGACTGGTCGACCATCACGCCCATGCTCGTGCTCACTGTGAGTTCCTGGCCTTGCACGGTCTTGACCTTGCCGGCCTTCACGTCGCTGGCCATGACCTTGCCGGGCACCACGTGGTAGGTCAGCACCTTGGTCAATGCGGCCTTGTCGGCCAGCAGGCCGTCCAGCGTGGCCTTGGGGATCTTGGCGAACGCTTCGTCGGTAGGGGCAAACACCGTGAACGGGCCGGGGCCCTTGAGGGTGTCCACCAGACCGGCGGCCTGCACGGCGGCCACCAGGGTCTTGAAGTTGCCCGCCTTCACGGCGGTATCGACGATGTCTTGCGCCATGGTGCTGAAGGTGGCGCCTGCGGTCAGAGCGAGTGCAATCAGGGTCTTCTTCATGGGTCGTTCCTCTCGGTTTCGATGGAATTGACACGCCAAGATGGGCGTGGCGCGAATGTATAACCATTTGGTACAAAAGTAAACTTATTGGTTATTCAATAACCACTTAGTCGTAACGAGATGAAAAAAAGCCCTGCAAGGCAGGGCTTTTGGATGGTGTTGCGCGGTTGCGCAGCGGAGCTGGACGTTCAGCGAACGATCAGCAGCGGCACCTTGCTGTGCGCCAGCACCTGGGTGGTCACCGAGCCCATCACCAGCGTGGCGATGGCGCCATGGCCGTGCGAACCCATGACCAGCAGGTCGAACTTGCCGGTGTCTGCCACCTTGGCGATGGTTTCGCCCACCGTGCCGACCTTGACGCTGCGCTTGGCATCCACGCCGTGGCGGCCCAGGAACTTGCACACAGGGGCGAGGATTTTTTCGGCTTCTTCGGCGTGGTAGTTGTCCACCACTTCCTTGCCCAGCGCGGCGCGGGCGCGGGGAGGCAGCGGGGCCTGCACCGTCAGTACGGTGTAGGTGTGGGTGCCGCCCAGCAGTTCTTCGTGGGTGGCCAGGTAGGCCAGCATTTTCTTGGTGTAGGCGCTGCCATCGACAGCAAGCAGGATATTCATGGTGTTCTCCGAAAAGGGATGGGGCAGACTACTCTGCGCGGGTGCCTGTTGTCTTGACCTGGGTCATGTTGTTCTGTTCGGCGCGTGGCGGATTCGTACGAACCGCATGCTGATCATACGGTGACCACGCAGCGCGGCTGAAACGCTGCCTGCTCGCCCTTGCGTGCGTAACCCAGCGGGTTGGCCACCACCCGGCACTGCCAGGGCGATCCGTCGCTGCGCTGACCCTGCGCGGTGTAGTCGCTGGGCGCATGCAGGTGGCCATGCAGCCACAGCGGGGTGTGCATCAGCAGGTCGTCCAGTGCGTTGCAAAACCCTGCTGTGCCGGGCACCAGGCCGTAGCGGGGGTCGGCGCTGCGCAGGCTGGGTGCAAAGTGGGTGACGACCACGGTGGGGCCGTCAAACGGCTGCTGCAGCACATCGCGCAGCCACTGCTGGCAGACCAGCGCCTGCTCGCGCATGGGCTCGGCCAGAAACGGCTCTGTGTGGCGCGTGCCACCGGTCTTGCGCAGGTAGAAGTTGGCCGCGCGAAAGGCCTTGTCCCGCAGCTTGAGCCGGCGCGTGAGGTCGGTCGTGCCCTCATGGTCGGCCAGTGCGTCGAAATCGCTCCACAGCGTCGTGCCCACAAAACGCACGCCTTGCAGCACCAGGGCTTCACGCTCCAGCCACGCAATGCCCAGGCGCTCGCAGGTCTGGCGCAGGCGCAGGTGCGCGGCATCGAAGTCCTGGGCGTCGTACTCATGGTTGCCGGGCACAAACAGCACAGGGGTCGGCCAGCCCCCATGCTGGGGCAGCGGCGAAAACCGGGCCAGGCCGAAGTCGTCGTCGCCCAGCTGGGAGCCTTGCTGGTAGGAGCCCACATCCCCCGCCAGCACCAGCACATCGGCGCCGGGGGCGGGTTCGGGCACAAAGTGCGGGTGAGCCTCCAGGTGGAGGTCAGAGAGAAGCTGGATATTCATCAGACTGGAGGGCAGATGGGTGCAGTCTACGGCGTGCCGTGCAGGTCCTTCCCAGGGAAGGTGCGCCGCGCTGACCGCGCAAGGGCCTGCAGCAGCCAGGTCATCGCGGCCTGCTGGGGGCCGCGGCGGCGCCACAGGGCGTCTACGTGTACGGCGGGAACGTCCAGCGGCAGGGCCCGTTGCACCAGGGCGTCGGCAATGCCGGTCACCGGCACAAAGTGGCGTGGCAGCACGGTCAGCAGGTCCGAGCCCGACACCACCCGCCCCGCCGTGAAGAACTGGTTGACCGTGATCACCACCTTGCGCTCGCGGCCCAGCGACGCCAGGGCTTCGTCGATGAAGCCAAAAGGGCGACCCGAGAAACTCACCAGCATGTGCCGCGCTGCGCAGTAGGTGTCCAGCGTCAGCGGGGCGTCGGCCAAAGGGTGGCCCTGGCGCATCACACACACGTATTCGCCGTCGTACAGCCGGCGGCTTTCAAAGGCCACTACGCCGCCTGATTGCGCCCGCGCGGTGAGGTCGGCCAGCGCTGCGGGAAAGTAGCCCACGGCCATGTCGGCCGCCTCTTCTTCCAGCAGGCGCCGGGGGTCGCGCGTGGTGAGTGGCAGCACGCGGATGGAGATGCCAGGGGCTTCGCGCTCGATGATTTCCACCAGGGCGGGCACCAGCGTCGCCGCCGTGGCATCGGCCATGGCCAGCACAAAGGTGGACTCCGCCGTTGCCGGGTCAAAGTGACCGGGCGCCAGGGACTCCTGCAAATGGGCCAGAGCCTCGCGCACCGGCGGCCACAGGGCCAGTGCGCGTGGCGTGGGCTCCACGCCCTGGCCACTGCGCACCACCAGTTCATCCCCCACTACATCCCGCAGGCGCCGCATGGCGTTGCTGACGGCCGGCTGGGTGATGGAGAGCTTGTGCGCGGCCCGGGTGAGGCTGCGCTCGGCCATCACCTCGTCAAAGACGCGCAGCAGGTTCAGGTCCAGGGAGCGGAAGTTCAAAGGAGTCATGGTCGCCCCAACAGCATATTCATCACAAACATGAATATCAATGATTCAAAATATAAACTTGAACATGCAAAGGGTAAACCCTAATATCACCCCATCGCCCGGCAATCTCGCCACAAGCGTTAGAAAAGGGAAACCGAAATGACCGCCTTTGCACACGTTGAGTACCCCACCGAACACCCCGGCGTTGTCCGCGCCGAAAACGCTGCCGCCGCCCTGAAGAGCGCTGCCGCCCATTTTGACGGCGCGCGTGGCGCAGCCTCCTTGCTGCTGGCCGCCGTGGTCTCCGCGCTGCTGGTGGTTGCCAATCAAGTCATCGACACCTGGACCGAAGGCCACCTGCTGGCCGCCTGGATGGTGCTGTGGCTCGTGGCCTTTGCCGCGCTGGCCCTGCTGACCAGCCCCGCCCGTCGCGCCGGTGTGGCGCTGCGCGGTTCCGCGCTGGCCTGGGCTGAAAACCGTCGCCGCGCCGCTGAAGATCAGCGCACCTGGCAAGTCGCCATGAAGGACCCCCGCATCATGGCCGAGCTGAACCACGCGATGGGCATTCCCACCGTGGACAGCATTCGCAAGTACTACTGAACTGAGGGTTTAGCGCAGCACACTGCGCAACCCAGCCCATTCAAAGCCGTGGCAGACGCCACGGCTTTTTTTATGTCTGTGCTTGTCATGTCCCATTCCTGGTGCTCCAGGCCGCTGCTGTTGCTGCAGCGCGGGGGCGAAAAAAAGCCGCCCCGCGAGTGCGGGACGGCTTTGAGTAGGGAAGCTTCCTGGATCAGACGAGCGTATCAGGCCGCCAGGCGCTTTTCCAGTTGCGCCTTGGTATCGAGCAGCGCCTGGGGCAGGTGGTAGGCCAGCTGCTCAAAGTGGGCGGTGTGCAGCTTGAACTCTTCCGTCCATGCGGCCTTGTCGATGCTGGTCACGGCGTCGAACTTCTGGGCATTGAAATCCAGCCCGGTCCAGTTGATCTCGGCGTACTGCGGGGCCACGCCGAACATGGTTTCCTGGCCTTGGGCTTGGCCTTCGATGCGGTCGATCATCCACTTGAGCACACGCATGTTGTCGCCATAGCCGGGCCAGACGAACTTGCCGGCTTCATCCTTGCGGAACCAGTTCACGCAGAACACCTTGGGCAGCGCCTTTCCGGTGGCGGCAATTTGGCCTTCCATGTTCAGCCAGTGCTGGAAGTAGTCGCTCATGTTGTAGCCACAGAACGGCAGCATGGCGAAGGGGTCGCGGCGCACCACGCCTTGGGCGCCAAAGGCGGCGGCGGTGGTTTCGGAACCCATGGTCGCTGCCATGTACACGCCTTCGGTCCAGGTGCGGGCTTCGGTCACCAGTGGCACGGTGGTGGAGCGGCGGCCGCCGAAGATGAAGGCGTCAATGGCCACGCCATTGGCATCGTCCCACTGGGGGTCGAGCGCTGGGTTGTTGGTGGCGGCCACGGTGAAGCGCGAGTTCGGGTGGGCGGCCTTGGCGCCGGTTTCCTTGGCGATCTGGGGCGTCCAGTCCTTGCCTTGCCAGTCGATCAGGTGGTCGGGCAGCTTGCCCGTGTCCTTTTCCATGCCTTCCCACCACACGTCGCCGTCGTCCGTCAGGGCCACGTTGGTAAAGATCACGTCCTTGTCCAGGCTGCGCATGCAGTTGGGGTTGGTATGCATGTTGGTGCCGGGGGCCACGCCAAAGTAGCCAGCCTCGGGGTTGATGGCGTACATCTTGCCGTCGGCATGGGGCTTGATCCAGGCGATGTCGTCACCGATGGTGGTGACCTTCCAGCCGGCAAAGCCCGCCTCGGGCGGCACCAGCATGGAGAAGTTGGTCTTGCCGCAGGCGCTGGGGAAGGCCGCTGCCACGTGGTACTTCTTGCCTTGGGGGTTGGTCACGCCCAGGATGAGCATGTGCTCGGCCAGCCAGCCCTGGTCACGGCCCATGGTGGAGGCGATGCGCAGGGCCAGGCACTTCTTGCCCAGCAGCGCGTTGCCGCCGTAGCCCGAGCCGTAGGACCAGATTTCGCGCGTTTCGGGGTAGTGCACGATGTACTTGACCTTGGGGTTGCAAGGCCAGCTCGTCGTGTCCTTCTCGCCTTCGGCCAGGGGAGCGCCCACGGTGTGCATGCAGGGCACGAACTCGCCTTCCACGCCCAGCACGTCGTACACGGCCTTGCCCATGCGGGTCATGAGCTTCTGGTTCACGGCCACGTAAGCGCTGTCGGTCAGTTCCACGCCGATGTGGGCAATGTGGCTGCCCAACGGGCCCATGCTGAAGGGCACCACGTACATGGTGCGGCCCTTCATGCAGCCGTCAAACAGCGGCTGCAGGGTGGCGCGCATTTCAGCGGGGGCCATCCAGTTGTTGGTGGGGCCGGCGTCTTCCTTGGCGGCCGAGCAGATGTAGGTGCGGTCTTCCACGCGGGCCACGTCCGATGGATCGGACCAAGCCAGGAAGCTGCCGGGGCGCTTGGCGGGGTTCAGCTTCTTGAAGGTGCCGGCATCGACCAGTTGCTGGCACAGGCGGTCGTACTCTTCCTGGGAGCCATCGCACCAGTAGATGTTGTCGGGCTTGCACAGGGCGGCCATGTCGGCCACCCAGGCGAGCAGCCGGGCGTTTTTGACGTAAGCGGGGGCGTTGAGATTCAGGCCCTGCATCGTGGGTGCGTTCATCGGGGAGCTTCCTAAGTTGAAAAAACGTTTTTTCAAAGGAAGCGGACCGAACGGGTCACGGCGAGGCCTGGCGCAATTGCGGTGCTGAGCGCTGCCTTTGAAAAAACGGCTTTCGTGCTCAGTCGGCGGGCGGGAGCGTGTGTCAGCCCCACGGGTGGAGGCTAGTTCCACGGATTCCGCGGGTCGGCTGGGATGTCAATTTTATGAATCTGCCGCCCATTTGTCTGTCAGACAGGGATCAAAACCATGCAAAAAAAACATGGGGTTATGCATTCAATCCTACGCCCGGTAGACGCCTGGCTGTGGCGCTAGGGCTGGGTCGCCGCACCGCTCCAGCGCTCAAAGCCCGCCTTGCGCAGCGCACACGCCGGACAAGTGCCACAGCCGTACCCCCAGGCATGCAACGTGTCGCGCACGCCGTGGTAGCAGGTATGCGAGTCGTTCACGATCAGATCGACCAGCGCCTGCCCACCCAGGGTTCGCGCCAGCTCCCAGGTCTCGGCCTTGTCCAGCCACATGAGGGGCGTCTCGAACGTGAACCGCTGGCCCATGCCCAGCGACACCGCCACCTGCAGCGCCTTGAGCGTGTCGTCGCGGCAATCGGGGTAGCCCGAAAAATCGGTCTCGCACATGCCGCCCACCAGGGTGTGCAGCCCGCGCCGGTAGCCTACGGCGGCGGCCAGCTGGAAGAACAGCAGGTTGCGCCCCGGCACAAAGGTGTTGGGCAGGCCGGCGGCGGTCATCTGGATCTCGGCGTCGCTGGTCAGCGCGGTGTCGCTGATGTGGCCCAGCACCGCCAGGTCCAGCATGTGGTCGTCGCCCAGCCGGGCGTTCCACTGCGGAAACTGCGCGCGCAGCGACGCCAGCACCGTCTGCCGCGCCTGCAGCTCAATGTGGTGGCGCTGGCCGTAGTCAAAGCCGATGGTTTCCACATGGGCGAAGTGTTCAAGCGCCCAGGCCAGGCAGGTGGTGGAGTCCTGGCCTCCGGAAAAGAGGACGAGTGCGTGTCCGGGTCTCATGGGGGTTCTCCAGGTCAAACGAGGATGGGAGTGGGGGCTGGACGAAAAAAAGCCCCGCACTGCGGGGCTGTGGGGGATGCCTGCCGGAGCGGTCAGGCCATCATCACGGCAATGAACGCCAGCAGGAACATCATGATGCCGCCCACCACCGGCAGCACCATGGGGACCACGTGAACGACGTTTTCCACGGGGTCGTTCGATGGCGTTGCAGAGGCGTGCGAAGTGTTGTGGTCAGACATGGTGGGCTCCAGATGCTTAAAACTTGCGCAATTCTAGCCGCGAGAACCTGCGCAGGGGCAAAACCCTCTGGTCTCTATGAACCGGCTCTCAAATCAGGTCGGCCTGCATGCCCGCCGCCCGCAGCTGTCCCAGCACCTCATCGACATGGGTCTTGCCCCGGGTTTGCAGCACCAGTTCGATCTCCACGTTCTGTGCGGCCAGCATGGTGAAGGCGCGCTGGTGGTGCACTTCCTCGATGTTGGCGCCCGCGTCGGCCACGGTGGCGGTGATGCGCGCCAGCACGCCGGGTACATCGCGTGCGCTGACCTTGATGCGCGCCAGGCGCCCCGAGCGCACCATGCCGCGCTCGATGATGGCCGCCAGCAGCAGCGGGTCGATGTTGCCGCCGCACAGCACCAGGCCGACGCGCTTGCCCTTGAAGCGTTCGGGGTAGCGCACCAGAGCGGCCAGGCCGGCAGCCCCTGCGCCTTCGACCAGGGTCTTTTCAATCTCCAGCAGCATCAGCACCGCCTGCTCGATGTCGCCCTCGTCCACCAGCACCAGGTCGTCCACCAGGCGTTTGACGATCTCCTGCGTGATCTTGCCCGGCGTGCCCACGGCAATACCCTCGGCTATTGTTGACGTGCCCTGCGGGTGGTGCGTGCCCTTGACGGCGTTGACCATGGCCGGAAAGCGTGCGGTCTGCACGCCCACGATCTCGATGCCGGGCTTGAGCGCCTTGGCGGCCGTGGCCACGCCCGAGATCAGCCCGCCACCGCCGACGGCAATCACCAGCGTTTCGAGGTCGGGCACGGCCTGCAGCATCTCCAGGCCCAGCGTGCCCTGGCCGGCGGCCACGCCTTCATCGTCATACGGGTGCACAAAGGTCAGCCCCTGCGCGTCGGCCAGGGCGTAGGCGTGGGCACGGGCTTCTTCCAGCGTGTCGCCATGCAGCACCACCTCGGCACCGAACCCGCGTGTGCGCTCCACCTTCACCCCGGGCGTGAAGCGCGGCATCACGATCACCGCGCGCAGGCCCAGGCGCTGCGCGTGGTAGGCCACGCCCTGCGCATGGTTGCCCGCGCTCATGGCCACCACGCCGCGCGCTCGCTCCGCGTCGGTCAGCAGCGTGAGCCGGTTGCAGGCGCCCCGCTCCTTGAACGACGCGGTGAACTGCAGATTCTCGAACTTGAGGAATACCTGCGCGCCCACGATCTGCGAGAGCGTCTTGGATTCCACACAGGGGGTGTCCAGCACCTGGCCTTGCAGGCGGGTGGCGGCGTCGCGGATGTCTTGGAGGGTCAGCATGGGCCGATTGTGGCGCAACGTGGGAGGGTAGGGCGCTGTGGCGGGTGCGGAGCAGGTATTTGAATGAAAAGTGCCGCAAGTGCTAGAGATTCATGCGCTTATTGCTATCAATTTTGAGCGTCTATTTGACGCCCAGCCTGCGCGCCAGCTTGTGCAGGTTGCTGGCGTCCACCTCGAGTGCACGCGCGGCCCGGGCCCAGTTGCCCTGGTGGCGGGCCAGGGCCTGGGTGATGGCGAGCCGCTGGCAGGCATCCACGGCATCGCGCAAGGGGCCCTCGGCGGTGGCGGGTGGGGGTAGCTCCGCAGCCATGGCGGGGGCGCTGGCGTCCAGCGGCGCATGGGCCGCGCTGGCGGCTTGGGCGTCCAGGTCCAGCAGCGCGGGCTCCAGCGTCACGATGTCGGCGCGGTTCACGCCCCGGCTCAGGGCCTTGAGTGCGGCGCGGCTGATCACGTGCTCCAGCTCGCGGATGTTGCCGGGCCAGGGGTAGCGGCGCAGTGCGTCCTGCGCACTGGCCGACAGGCGCAGGCTGCGCAGGCCCAGGCGAGCGCGGTTCAGTTCCAGAAAACGGCCCGCTAGCAGCAGCACATCGTTGCCCCGTTCACGCAGCGGCGGGATGGGCACGGGATACACCGACAGCCTGTGGTACAGGTCGGCGCGAAACGCGCCGTCGCGCACCTGCTCGCGCAGGTTGCGGTTGGTGGCGGCGATCACGCGCACGTCCACGCGGCGCGGGCGGTCGGCGCCCAGGCGCTGGATCTCGCCGTTCTGCAATGTGCGCAGCAGCTTGGCCTGCACGGCCAGCGGCAGCTCGCCCACTTCGTCGAGAAACAGTGTGCCGCCCTCGGCAGCCTCGAAGCGCCCGGGCCGGTCGGTCACCGCGCCGGAGAACGCGCCACGCACATGGCCGAAGAGTTCGCTCTCGGCCAGCGATTCGGGCAGCGCCGCGCAGTTCACGTGCACCAGCGGCTTGGTGCGGCGCGTGGACTGGCGGTGCAGCAGGCGCGCGAGCAGCTCCTTGCCCACACCGGTTTCGCCCAGCAGCAACACGGGCAAGTCCGAGCCGGCCACCACCTCCAGCTCGTGCAGCAGGCGCAACAGGGGCTCGCTCTGGCCGACGATCTCCATGTCGCCATCGCCCGCGCGGGTGGCGCGCTCATCGTCGGCGCTGCGCGTGTGGGGGGCGCTGCGCAGTGCCTGCACTTCGCGCTCCAGCCGCGAGATGCGCACGGCCGCCTCCACCAGCACCTTGCAGTCGGCCAGCGCGGCGCGTGCGGCTTCGCCAAAGGTGCCGGTCTGCAGGGCGTCGAGCGTGAGCACGCCCCAGGGCTGGCCATCCACCTGCAGGCCCATGCCCATGCAGTCGTGCACCGGCAGGGGCTCGCCCACCAGGGTGTCGAGCAAGCCGTCATAGGGGTCGGGCAGGCTGCTGTCGTGGTCAAAACAAGTCACCTCGCGCCGCGCCAGGATGGCCGCGAGCCGGGGGTGCTGGCTGACCGCAAAGCGCCGGCCCAGCGCCTCGCGCACCAGGCCGTCCACGGCCAGCGGGCGCAGGTGCTCTTCTTCCAGTTGCAGCAGCGCCACGGCCCCGCAGTGGAACCGGCTGCGCAGGTGGGCGACCAGCCGCTGCAGGCGCACGGCCTGGGGGAGGTCGGTGGCCAGGTCGGCCAGCAGCGGGCTATGGTCCATGGTGATATTTACCTTTGATGGGTGAATTAAACCCTATTTGCAAATGGTGAAAAAAACCATGACCGCTGTAAGTGGTTGATTTGATGGGCTTGTGGCCCTGGCCTGGCGCTTGCAATGTAGGTCGCGACACCGACTCACTCGTTCAGAAAAGCCATGACCACAAGACCCCGACCCCCGGCGGCCCCCTGCGCGGCCCGCCGTGCTGCCAGCGTGCGCTGGCGCCGTCCCGTTGTTGTTCAGTTCCAGCAGGAGGCCCGCCATGGGTAACTATCGCAAGCTCTGGTTCACGCTGATCGGCGTGCTTATCGTCACCTTCAGCCTGCTGGGCTACTACGGCGCGGAGGTCTACCGCACCGCGCCGCCCATCCCGGCCAAGATCGCCACGGCGGGGGGCGAGGTTCTCTATACCCACGACAGCATTCTCGACGGCCAGACCGCCTGGCAGTCGGTGGGGGGCATGCAGCTGGGCTCCATCTGGGGCCATGGCGCCTACCAGGCGCCCGACTGGACGGCCGACTGGCTGCACCGCGAGCTGACCAACTGGCTCGACGTTGCGGCAGAGCGCGCGCACGGCAAGCCTTTTGCAGACATCGACACCGCTGCCCAGGCCGTGCTGCGCGACCGCATGAAGACCGAGTACCGCACCAACACCTTCAACCCCGATACGGGCGTGGCCACGGTGTCTTCGACACGGGCCGACGCGATCGCCATGACGGCGCTGTACTACGATCAGCTCTTCAGCGACGCGCCCGCACTGCACAAGTCGCGTGAGCATTTCGCGATGAAGGAAAACACCCTGCCCAGCGCCGAGCGGCGCGCGCAGATGATGGGTTTCTTTTTCTGGACGGCCTGGGCTGCCGCGACAGAGCGCCCCGGCAGCGTCGCCACCTATACCAACAACTGGCCACACGAGCCACTCATCGGCAACAAGCCCACCGCAGAGAACATGGTGTGGTCGGTGATGAGCGTGGTCGTGATGATGGCGGGTGTGGGCTTCCTCGTCTGGGGCTGGTCCTTCCTGCGTAAGCACGACGAAGTGGAGCCCACGCCCCCCCAGCATGACCCGCTTGCACGCGTGCCGCTCACGCCCTCGCAGCGCGCTTTGGGCAAGTACCTGTTCCTCATCGTCGCGCTGTTCAGCTTCCAGGTGCTGCTGGGCGGTTTCACCGCGCACTACACGGTGGAGGGCCAGCAGTTCTATGGCATCAACGTGTCGCAGTGGTTCCCGTATTCGCTGGTGCGTACCTGGCACATCCAGAGCGCGCTGTTCTGGATCGCCACGGGCTTTCTGGCTGCAGGCCTGTTCCTCGCGCCCCTCATCAATGGCGGCAAGGACCCGGCTTATCAGAAGCTGGGCGTGGACATCCTGTTTTGGGCGCTGGTCGTGGTGGTCGTGGGCTCGTTCGTGGGCAACTACCTGGCCATCGCGCAGATCATGCCGCCCGAGTGGAATTTCTGGCTGGGCCACCAAGGCTATGAATACGTGGACCTGGGCCGCCTGTGGCAGATCGGCAAGTTCATCGGCATCGCCTTCTGGCTGGTGCTGATGCTGCGCGGCATTGTGCCGGCGCTGCGCACACCCGGCGGCGACAAGAATCTGCTGGCGCTGCTGACTGCGTCGGTGGTGGCCATTGGTCTGTTTTACGGCGCGGGCTTCTTCTACGGCGAGCGCACCCACCTGTCGGTGATGGAGTACTGGCGCTGGTGGGTGGTGCACCTGTGGGTCGAGGGCTTCTTCGAAGTCTTTGCCACCACGGCGCTGGCCTTCATCTTCTCGACCCTGGGTCTGGTGTCGGTGCGCATGGCCACCACGGCCAGCCTGGCATCGGCCTCGCTGTTCATGCTGGGCGGCGTGCCCGGCACCTTCCACCACCTGTACTTTGCAGGCACCACCACGCCCGTGATGGCGGTGGGCGCGGCCTTCAGCGCACTCGAAGTCGTGCCCTTGGTGGTGCTGGGCCACGAGGCCTGGGAACACTGGCGTCTGCAGCACCGCGCGCCCTGGATGGCCCGCTTGCGCTGGCCGCTGATGTGCTTCGTGGCCGTGGCCTTCTGGAACATGCTGGGCGCGGGCGTCTTCGGCTTCATGATCAACCCGCCCATCTCGCTGTACTACGTGCAGGGCCTGAACACCACGCCGGTGCACGCCCATGCCGCGCTGTTCGGGGTGTACGGCTTCCTGGCGCTTGGCTTCACGCTGCTGGTGCTGCGCTACATCCGGCCGCAGCTGGTGTTCAGCGAGCGGCTCATGAAGACGGGCTTCTGGTGGCTCAACGCCGGCCTGGTGCTGATGATTGCCACCAGCCTGCTGCCCATCGCGCTGTTCCAGTTCCACGCCAGCGTGAGCGAAGGCCTGTGGTACGCCCGGGGCGAGGAATTCATGCAGCAGCCTTTCATCCAGACATTGCGCTGGGTGCGCACCTTCGGCGACGTGGTCTTTATCGTTGGCGCGCTGGCCATGGCCTGGCAGGTGGTCAGCGGCGTGTTTGGTTCGCGTGCCCCGGCTGCATCGGCAGGGGTTTATCTGGCGGAGTCCCGCCGCTGATCCGCGCCGCACTGCCGCCACCACCCCCCCGCGGCAGCGCTGGCTATCCATCGATCCCACAAGGAGTGAACATGAACCTCGACAAATTCAAGCACCAGCACACCGACATCCTGCGCAGCATCGCGACGCTGCGTGCCCTGGCACAGGCGGGCGTGGAAGCCAATGCCAGCGCCATTGCGCAGGGCATCGTGGCGATGAGCGGCACCATCAAGCTGCACCTGGCGGTGGAAGACCAGGTGCTGTACCCCGCGCTGCAGCGCGGTGGCAACCCCGAACTGGCCCGTCTGGGCCGCCAGTACCAGAGCGAAATGGCCTCGATTGCCAGCGCCTACGACGCCTTTGCGCGGCGCTGGAATACGGCCGAGAACGTGCGGCGCGATGCCCAGGGCTTTCGCAACGAGGCCAACGTGGTGTTGCGCCGCGTGTTCGAGCGCATGCAGCGCGAGGACCATGACTTCTATCCCCGCATCGAAGAGGAAGAAACCGCCGGCTGCCATTGAGCGAGAGCGCAGCCCGTCCGCAGCGCAGCAGCCCCGCAGCCCCATCACAGCAACCCGCCTTTTCACCGCGCGCTGCGACCACCCACTCCTCGTGCGCCAGCGTGTCACCGCACGCTCCCCCATCCATCGGTAGGGCCTGACGGCACCTCCCTTTTGCCGGCCTTTGTGCCGGCTTTTTTTTACCCCTGCTTACCGCTGCGTTTGTGCTGGGTCAAACTACCTATAGTGTCTGGTGGGTATCGTAGACACCATAGGTAGTGTTTTTAATCCATTCCACTGATTGGTCGAACCCATGGTGCCCACCCTTGTCACCCTGCTCCGCGATGTTGTGCAGCGCAGCGGTCAGCGCGTTCCTTTTGACGCCGAACGCATCCGCGCTGCACTGGTCAGCGCCGGGCAGGCCTCGGGGGAATACGGCGATGAGGAAGCCGCGCTGCTCACCGCCCAGGTCACCAAGGTGCTGATCCACCGCTTTCATGGCGAGGCGCCTACGGTCGAGCAGATCCAGGACGTGGCCGAGCAGACATTGATCGCCGCCAACCACCTGGCTACGGCCCGCGCCTACATCGTCTACCGCGAGCAGCACGCCACGCTGCGTGCCGACAAGCAGACCTTGGTGGATGTGGAAAGCTCCATCAACGAATACCTCACGCGTGCTGACTGGCGTGTGAACGCCAACGCCAACCAGGGCTACTCCCTGGGCGGCCTCATCCTCAATGTGGCGGGCAAGGTCACGGCCAACTATTGGCTCTCGCACGTGTACACGCCCGAGATCGGCAAGGCGCACCGCAGCGGCGATATGCACATCCATGACCTCGACATGCTCAGCGGCTACTGCGCAGGCTGGTCGCTGCGCACCTTGCTCAATGAAGGGCTCAATGGCGTGCCCGGCAAGGTCGAAGCCGGGCCGCCCAAGCACATGAGCTCGGCTGTGGGACAGATCGTGAACTTTCTGGGCACGCTGCAAAACGAGTGGGCGGGTGCGCAGGCGTTCTCGTCGTTCGACACCTACATGGCGCCGTTCGTGCGCGTGGATGCGATGGACTACGCCGCCGTGCGCCAATGCATCCAGGAGCTTGTCTACAACCTCAACGTGCCCTCGCGCTGGGGCACGCAGACACCGTTCACCAACCTCACCTTCGACTGGACCTGCCCCGAGGATCTGCGCGAGCAGGTGCCCGTGATCGCAGGCCAAGAGATGCCGTTCGCGTATGGCGACCTACAAGAGGAGATGGACCTCATCAACCGCGCCTACATCGACGTCATGACCACAGGCGACGCCAAGGGCCGCGTGTTCACCTTCCCCATCCCAACGTACAACATCACCAAAGACTTCCCGTGGGAGAGCGAGAACGCACAGCTGCTGTTTGACATGACGGCCAAGTACGGCCTGCCGTACTTCCAGAACTTCATCAACTCGGAGCTGGAGCCGAACATGGTGCGGTCCATGTGCTGCCGTTTGCAGCTCGACTTGCGCGAATTGCTCAAGCGCGGCAACGGCCTGTTCGGCAGTGCGGAGCAGACGGGCAGCCTGGGCGTGGTGACGATCAACTGCGCTCGCCTGGGCTACCTGCATGCGGGCGACGAAGCGGGTCTGTTCGCCGCGCTCGACCGCCTGATGGAGCTGGGCAAGCAAAGCCTGGAAACCAAGCGCAAGCTCATCCAGCGGCTCATGGACCAGGGCCTGTTCCCCTACACCAAGCGCTACCTGGGCACGCTGCGCAACCACTTCAGCACACTGGGCGTGAACGGCATCAACGAGATGGTGCGCAACTTCACGCACGACCAGCACGACATCACCAGCGACTGGGGCCACCAGTTTGCGGTGCGCCTGCTCGACCATGTGCGCGAGCGCATGACGCAGTTCCAGGAAGAAACCGGCCACCTCTACAACCTGGAGGCCACGCCCGCCGAGGGCACCACCTACCGCTTCGCCAAGGAAGACAAAAAGCGCTGGCCCGCCATCCTGCAGGCCGGCATGGCGGAGCAGCCGTACTACACCAACTCGTCGCAGCTGCCCGTGGGCTTTACCGACGACCCGTTCGAGGCGCTGATGCGCCAGGAGGCGCTGCAGCCCAAGTACACCGGCGGCACCGTGCTGCACCTGTACATGGGCGAGCGATTGTCCAGCGGCACAGCCTGCCGCGACCTCGTCAAGCGTGCGCTCACCCGCTTTCGCCTGCCGTACATCACGGTCACGCCGACGTTCTCCATTTGTCCCACGCATGGCTATTTGGCAGGCGAGCACCCGTTCTGCCCCCGCTGCGACGAAGAGCGCCTGGCGGCCAAGTGTGCGCGCCTGGCTGCATGAGTGGAGTAGAGCAGGGCGGCAGAGACCCTGGCGCCTTTTGATCAGGTCTCTATTGCTATCAAAACCATAGTCTTTCAACCAAGGAGCATTTCATGAGTCATTTTTCGTCCGCAGAACACACCGCCCTGTCCGCCGTGCAGCTCACCGACGACGAACGCCAGCCCTGCGAAGTCTGGACCCGCGTGATGGGCTACCACCGCCCGGTGGCCAGCTTCAATACCGGCAAACGCGGTGAGCACGCCGAGCGCCGCTTCTTCTCCGAGCACACGCGTGGTTGCAGCATCAGCGCCTGCTGACGCAGCGCCTGGGCCAGCGCTGCGCCTGGGCGGCTTCACGCCGCTGACCACCATCGACTTCCCTGGCCGCCTCGCGGCCGTTTTCTATTGCCAGGGTTGCCCCTGGCGCTGCGGCTATTGCCACAACCCCGAGCTGCTGGACGCCACCGCGCCGCCCGCGCTGCCGTGGGAGCGCGCGCTGGCCTTTCTGGAAAGCCGCCGGGGCCTGCTCGACGGCGTGGTGTTCTCAGGCGGCGAGCCCAGTTTGCAGGCTGCGTTGCCCGCCGCGCTGGCCGAGGTGCGCGCCATGGGCTTTGCCACCGGCCTGCACACCGGGGGCATGTACCCCGAGCGACTGGCCGGTTTGCTGCCGTTGCTGGACTGGGTGGGGCTGGATATCAAGGGGCCCCTGCATTGTTATGACGCCATCACACGCGCAACGGGTAGCGGTGTGAAGGCCTATGAGTCGTTGCGTCGCCTCCTCGCCAGCGGCGTGGCCCACGAATGCCGTACGACTTGGCACGCAGGTCTTTTTAGCCAGGATGAACTGCTGGAATTGGCCGCATTTCTGGCTGGCCAAGGTGTGAAACATTGGGCCGTGCAGGAATGTCGTACCCCGGAGGCGGGATCGGCCGATTTAGCGTTTTTGCGAAGCACCCGGATCAACCGGGACTTTGTCTCCCTGACAGTTCGCTCTTTTTGAGCGTCAGCTCGTACAGTGGACGGCGCAGCTTTTTACCCGGTGACGTTACGAACTCGCAAGACCTGACGCTGGCGCGATACCGATATTGCACTTACCTTGGCCTGTGCAGGTGCCTCCGAGCGAGACACCTGTACAGGCGCAATGGATGATGGACTTAGTCCGATGCGCCCTGCGCTGCCAATTGGCTCAGCTGGCGCTCCAGCTCCGTCAAGGTGGGAGCGGTTTGCTCTGAGTCCTTGAACACTATGCCCGTGCCGATACCCGAAGGTGTCGTCAAACGTCGGATTGAAACCAACTGATCGGTCAGAGCGGCGCTCGAGTTCAACATTCGACCCTCGCCCTCATTGACGCTGTAAGCGAACCAGTATCCACGTTGCAGTTGGCCCTGTGCGTTTATCTTCGCGCATAGCACGGTGCCGGCCATGCTGCCGCTCACTTGGTGCTCGCAACCGAACAGGCCATCAGAGGACGCCACGACACCATTGCCCGTGCTGGTCGATGAGCCACTCACAGTCAAATTGACGGCCTCGGTCGTCAGACCCAATGACCCCATGGAAGTGAAGTTCCAGATGCCTTTGAGGCTGGAGGGCGCGAATGGGTAACCGAAATTGAAGCGTGAAATGGCAACCTCTCCCTCATTGGGGAAAGTGATGAACCCGGTAGTCCCAGACGTAAAACGGATGCTCACGTTGCCAGGGCTTCCTGCCGCCGCGCCTGACCGTGCACCGCTACCAAAATAGCGACCACCGGTGTATTTGGTCAAAGGTGCGGTCACCTTGTTGTCAACGACATCCCCGACAACCAGATAGAACGTCGATTGGCCACTGTTTTCGTACGCATACATCTGCATCACCAAGGTGGTGTTTTGCACATCGATACCAAAGCCGCGCCCGGGTTTGCCGTCCAATTCGGAAGTGACAACCCACGTGCCAGCCTGGGGTGAGAAGGCATGCACTAAGCCAGCGCCCATGAACAACGCTGTCGCGGCCAATTTCTTGAAAAACATGGAGGTCCCTCTCTCTTGTCTTGAAGCGTGAAGTAATTGCTGAAGTAGCGAGGCGAATGTATCGGAAATGCGGGGTATGTAACAAGATAACTTTTGCCCCCGGTCATATTCGCGTGGGTCTAGCTCTTCTCCACAACCCCCAGCACCTCCGTCCCATACGCTTCCAGCTTCTTCGCCGCCATGCCGCTGATGCCCGGCAGCTCGTCCAGCGATGCTGGGTTGCGCCCGGCAATGGCTGCTAGGGTGGCGTCGTGGAAGATCACATACGCTGGCAGGTTGTGCTCGCGCGCCCCTTCGGCGCGCCAGGCCTTCAGGTTGATGAAACTCATCTGCGCGTTGGGCCCCAGGTTGGCGGCGCGGCTGGTGGCGCGCTGCTTTTACGGCTGCGTTTGGCGGGAGCCGGCGACACCGATTCGCGCAACTGCACCGGCACCTCTCCGCGCAGTACGGCGCGCGAGCCTTCGGTGAGGTACATGGTGTCAAAGCTGTGGTCGCTGTCCAGCATCACCTTCTGCGGGCCTGAATCGCACAGTGTGGCGGCCAGTTCTTCCACACGTTTGCGCGACTGGCAATACACAACGCCGGCCTTGTCCGCGTGTTCGGGCTCGATGAAGCGCAGCAGCTGGGTGGTGGCGTCTTTCTTTTCCTCGATGCGGAAGCGGATGTTGGGCCGGTAAAAGCTGCAGATGAACAGCCGCGCGTCTTCGAGCTGCAGCCGCTCGATGATGTCGGCACGTGTGAGGTCTTCTGGTCGCCAGCGGTGTGGCGCACGAGTGCCGCACCACCTGGCATGCCGGACTGTTCCCGACCGAGGGACTGTAGGTGCTGGGCAATACGCTGGCCAGCGCAGGGGCCAAGCTGTGGAAGGTGCAGCCCTGCAACCTTGCGGACGATCCCGCGGCGGCGCGCCCATAAAAAAGCGACCAGGGCAGCTACGTCGTGTCGTAAGCCGTCCTGGTCGCGCGGGGGGCAAGCGCTGGCTTCAGCTGCGGCCGGGCACCCAGCCGAGCAGGCCTGGTTCCTTGCGCCATGCGTCGGCAAAAACCACCAGGGAGGCCACAGCCCAGAACACCAGGTATTCCACCCCGGACTTGTTCCAGTACCAGCCCACACCATTGACGATCATGATCGCGCCCGCTGCCACCACCATCAGGCCGGCGGACATCAGCGCCGCATACTTGGTGAACACGCCCAGCAGTAGCGCCACCCCTACCGCCAGTTCCATGCAGCCGGACAACACCACAAACACCTCCGGCGGCTGGAACCCGGCCTTGCCGAAGAACACCACGGTGCCTGCAAAGCCGACGATCTTGGACAGCACATGGGGCAGGTAAAAAAAGCCCACGAGCATGCGCAGGGCGCGCATCAGGGGATCGTTCGCCTCCCGGGAGGCGAACGAGGAAGCAGTGAGTGGGAGCGATGACATGATGACCTCGACAACGGTGCACCTTCCACGTGCGAGGCGGCGAGACCTTTTGGGCCTTGCCTGGCAACCCCGTTCATCCAGAAGGTGAAGTCAGTGTATTGGTCGCAGATTTGTTGATAAATCAGGCGACGCAGAACACACTGGTGCGCCATTGGTGTTGATATTGTTTTCAATGCTTGATGCATATCAACCACGGTGGGTGCCTGTTGCGCTGGTGTTTTGTTGGCCTTCACGGCGAGGCGTGCATGCAGGCATGCACGCTGTCCTGCGGCGTTTACGTTTGGCCGATGCTCCTCTTGCCCCACGGCCTTCTAGGTGCCTGTGCAAACCCTCAGCACCTCCGTCCCATACGCCTCCAGCTTCTTCGCCCCCATCCCGCTGATGCCCTGCAGGTCGTCCAGCGACGCCGGGTTGCGCTCGGCAATGGCTGCCAGGGTGGCGTCGTGGAAGATCACATACGCCGGCAGGTTGTGCTCGCGCGCCACCTCGGCGCGCCAGGCCTTGAGGTTGATGAAGCGCACTTGCGCGTCGGGGCCCAGGTTGGCGGCGGCCGCTGGGGGGGCGCTGCCCTTGCGGGTGCGCTTGGCCGGTGCGGACGACACCGATTCGCGCAGCTGCACCGGCACCTCGCCCTTGAGCACCGCGCGTGAGCCCTCGGTGAGGCACAGCGTGTCGAAGCTGTGGCCGCTGTCCAGCATCACCTTCTGCAGGCCGAGGGCGCCAGTGGCGATCAGCTGGCGCAGCACGCCGCGCAGCTGGGGCTCCGATAAATCGGCGCCAATGCCGAAGGTGGAGATCTTCTCGTGCCCGAACTGCGCGACCTTCTCGGTTTTTTTGCCGCGCAGGATGTCCATGATGTGCCCCGTGCCAAAACTGATGCCGCTGGCCTGGTTCACGCGGTAGATGGTGGACAGCAGCTTGCGGGCGGCATCGGTGGCATCCCACACCGCGGGCGGATTCAGGCAGTTGTCGCAATTGCCGCACGGCGTGGACTGCTCGCCAAAGTAGGCCAGCAGCCGTACGCGGCGGCAGTCGGTGGCCTCGGCCAGCGCCAGCAGGGCGTCGAGCTTGCCGCGCAGCGCCTGCTTAAACTCCTCGCCCGCCGGGCTCTCGTCGATCATGCGGCGCTGGTTGACCACGTCGTTCAGGCCGTAGGCCATCCAGGCGTCGGCGTTCAGGCCATCGCGGCCCGCGCGGCCGGTCTCCTGGTAGTAGCCCTCGATGTTCTTGGGCATGTCCACATGCGCCACAAAGCGCACATCGGGCTTGTCGATGCCCATGCCGAACGCGATGGTGGCCACCATCACGATGCCTTCCTCACGCAGGAATCGGTCCTGGTTCTTCTGGCGCACCTTGGTGTCCAGGCCCGCGTGGTAGGGCAGGGCCGTCAGGCCAGCGTCGCTCAGCGTGGCGGCCAACTCTTCCACCCGCTTGCGCGACTGGCAATACACCACGCCGGCCTCGCCCGCGTGCTCGCGTTCGATGAAGCGCAGCAGCTGCGTGGTCGCGTCCTTCTTCTCGACGATGGTGTAGCGGATGTTGGGCCGGTCAAAGCTGCTGATGAAAAGCCGTGCGTCTTCGAGCTGCAGCCGCTCGATGATGTCAGCGCGCGTGAGTGCATCGGCTGTGGCTGTGAGCGCGATGCGTGGCACACCCGCATAACGCTCGTGCAGCACGGTGAGTGCGCGGTACTCGGGGCGAAAGTCGTGGCCCCACTGGCTCACGCAATGCGCCTCGTCGATGGCAAACAGCGAGAGGTGCCCACCCTGGTACAGGCTGTCCAGCAGCCCCAGGAAGCGCGGTGTGTTCAGCCGCTCGGGCGCGGCGTACAGCAGGGTGATGTCGCCCGTCTGCAAACGCAACTCCACATCCTGCGCCTCGTCAAAACTCAGGGTGGAGTTGAGAAACGCGGCGGAAACCCCCGCCTCGTGCAGCGCGCCCACCTGGTCGTGCATCAACGCGATCAGCGGCGAGATCACGATGGTCACCCCGCGCCCCTGCTGCTGGCGCACGATGGCCGGCACCTGGTAGCACAGCGACTTGCCGCCACCCGTGGGCATGAGCACCAGCGCGTCGCTGCCTGCGATTACATGCTCGACGATGGCCTGCTGGGGGCCGCGAAACTGTTCGTAGCCAAAAACGTCCTGCAAAACGGAATGGGCAGGGGACAGTGCGGGGGACAGGCGAGAGGACAAGCGGATACTCTGAAATTGATAGCTACTAGCGCGCTTTGATAGTGAGCTAGGGGCGATCTGTCTGATTCTTCGGTAAGCAGTGACTACTGCTGACAAGGCTTATTGTGCGCCGCTGCCATCTCCTGGCACTTTGAGAACGTGTTGGGATTCCGATATCCGCGCTGCCGGTGGCGGAGCGAATCCTTGGCTCTCCACCTCGGCCCCCATAGGGCCGAGGTTACAAGGTCAGGTTATTTTGCAAGTGCCGTTGACTGACGCAGCGCTACGATAAGTTTCGCCAATGCGTCATCGCTCGCTCTGACGGCTGCCAACGAGAAGTTAGATTTGAACTCGGAGAATTCCGCTTGACCGCGTCCTTCCACCCGCAGCGAATCCAGCGTCTTACCTTGCATGTCCTTGATTTGGCAGGACAGCGTCACTGTGAAAACCGTGGGCGGCCACGTCAACGCGCTTTCTGACGAGGAGTTGGTGGTGATCTCTGGAGTAATCAGCAGCTGAATGCCACTGGCACTCAACTCCGCTGCATCGGTTGGATTGTTGATTTTGGCGACATCGCGAAACACTACCCCCAGAGCCTTGTACAGGCCAGGCTCTAGATCCCGATAGGGAAAGTAACGCACCTTGTCGCCGCCTCCGCCCGGTGTAGTGACTTCCAGGGCTTTGGACGCCGCCGAAATGTGATAACCCGCTTTTTTGTCCAGCATCGGCTTGTCCGCCGCAGGTTGGACAGTGGCCAAGTTGGGTGCCATGGAGATGGGATGCGCGCAGCCCCCCAGGGTGAGGGCCAACACTACGCTGAGCGACAAGAAAACAATGCGCTGGTACATGTTGTCTCCTTATCGTTGCTTGAGAGAGGCAACGAAGTCCGGATCAGCAAACAGAGCCCCCAAGAGGTCTTGCACCATCAGCGGATAGTTGTTTGCGGCCTGAGGGATAGCGACAGCGCCAGCGAATGCACCTTCCCACTGTCGTGTGATCTTCTTGACCTTGTCGTACCGAACTTCCGCCCCCTTCTTCACGACAAATTGCGCCTCCAACTGCCCATCATTGGTTTGGATTCCACCCGCATTGATGTTGTTGTGCAGCAGGGTGCCTGACACTTCGACAGGGGAGTTGGGGGCGTGCAGCTTTGCCAATTCGAGCTCGGAACGCAGAGCCGCTGCAAGATAGTCGCCATAGTTTTTGCCCACAGGCGACACCATGGAAGAGGCTCTCAGGGATATGGCGTCCGCGCTTTGCATTCCTGGCTTGGTGGCGAACGTGCCAACCTTCACCTCAGAGGATGAAGTTTTCTTCAGTCGCTCTACGTTGTCTACCGACGGTGTGTAGTTGGGCGCAGGTCCAGCGCAACCGACCAAAAAAATGCAGGCCAAAGCGGCCAGCGGCAGTGCAAGAAAAATTGGGCGTTTCGATGCCATTAAATAGCCTCCCTCTCATTGAAAATTTGGATTTGTCGGCGCGTGGAATGTGGCGACGCGCGGCATCATATAGGACTCAATTCAGGGAAGGCCCCGTTCTTGGGGGGCGTCAGCGACGCTTTCTACAATAGCGCCCTATGCAAGCCCTCCACTACACCCGCGCCGCGCAACTGCCCGACATCCTCGCCCAACGCATCGTCATCCTCGACGGTGCCATGGGCACCATGATCCAGCGCTTCAAGCTGGGCGAGGCGCAGTACCGGGGCGAGGGCTACACCGGGCCGGATGGCGCGGGCGATCGGTTCAAGGACTTTGCGTACGACGTGAAGGGCAACAACGAGCTGCTCAGCATCACCCGCCCCGACGTGATCCGCGACATCCACGAGCGCTACCTGGCGGCCGGGGCCGACCTCATCGAGACCAACACCTTTGGCGCGACCACCGTGGCGCAGGAGGACTACCACATGGCCCACCTGGCGCGCGAGATGAACCTGCGCTCCGCCCAATTGGCGCGCGCGGCTTGCGACAAGTATTCGACGCCCGACAAGCCCCGCTTTGTGGCCGGCGCCCTGGGCCCCACGCCCAAGACGGCCAGCATCAGCCCAGACGTGAACGACCCCGGCGCGCGCAATGTCGACTTTGAAACGCTGCGGGCCGCGTACTACGAGCAGACCGAGGCGCTGGTCGAAGGCGGCGCCGATGTGCTGCTGGTCGAGACCATCTTCGACACCCTGAACGCCAAGGCCGCGCTGTTTGCGATTGATGAGTTCTTTGAAAAGAGCGGCGAGCGCCTGCCGCTCATCATCAGCGGCACCGTGACCGACGCCTCGGGCCGCATCCTGTCGGGCCAAACGGTGACCGCCTTCTGGCACAGCGTGCGCCACTCGCGCCCCCTGGCCATTGGCCTGAACTGCGCGCTGGGCGCCACGCTGATGCGTCCCTACATCCAGGAGCTGAACCGCGTGGCCGAGGACACCTTCATCAGCTGCTACCCCAACGCTGGCCTGCCCAACCCGATGAGCGACACCGGCTTTGACGAAACGCCCGAGATCACCAGCCGCCTGGTGCACGAGTTCGCGGCCGAGGGGCTGGTCAACATCCTGGGCGGCTGCTGCGGTACCACGCCAGACCACATCGGCGCCATTGCCAAGGCGGTGGCCGATGTGCCCACGCGCAAGATGTTCTACCCCGCAGAAGCCTGAATTTGAGTCGAATTGGCTGCTAGCGCTTGTTCCATATGCGCTGGTAGCTATAAAAATAGTAGTCAATGCCGTACCAGCGCAGTGCGGCAGCCCATTGCAAGGCGCCGCCGGGTGCGGCAACCTTGCAATCCCCCTTCATTGCGCCTTCCCGTTTCGCCGTCTGGTCCGTTCACCCCATGCTTGATACCGCCACCCCGCCCGCCTCGTCCTTTGTGGAGGGCGACGACGCAGCCGCAGCGGCCGCCAAGGCTGCCGCGCACGCCGCGCTCAAGCTCGAAAAGCGCCTGGTGCGCCAGGTCGCCCAGGCCATTGGCGACTTCGGCCTCATCGAAGACGGCGACAAGGTCATGGTGTGCGTCTCGGGTGGCAAGGACAGCTACGGCCTGCTGGACGTGCTGCGCATGCTGCAGCAGCGCAACGGCAACAAGTTTGAGCTGATCGCCGTCAACCTCGACCAGAAGCAGCCGGGCTTTCCTGCCCATGTGCTGCCCGAATATCTGACCCAGGTGGGCGTGCCCTTCCACATCGAAACGCAGGACACCTACAGCGTTGTGAAGGAGCACATCCCCGAAGGCAAGACCATGTGCAGCCTGTGCAGCCGCCTGCGCCGGGGCATTCTGTACCGCGTGGCCGACGAGCTGGGCTGCACAAAGATTGCGCTCGGCCACCACCGCGACGACATGCTGCAGACGTTCTTTTTGAACATGTTCTTTGGCGGCAAGCTCAAGGGCATGCCGCCCAAGGTGCAGAGCGACCGGGGCGACCACCTCATCATCCGCCCGCTGGCTTACGTGGCTGAAGACGACCTCACCCGCTGGGCCGAACACCGCCAGTTCCCCATCATTCCCTGCACCCTGTGCGGCAGCCAGGAGAACCTGCAGCGCAAGCAGATCGGCCAGATGCTGCGCGACTGGCAGCAGCTCTACCCCGGCCGCATCGAGAACATGGCCGTGGCGCTGCGCAACCTGGTGCCTTCGCACTTCATGGACCCGCGCCAGTTCGACTTCAAGGGCCTGGTGCCCAACGGCGTGCAAGACGCCGATGGCGACAAGGCGTTTGATGCCGAAGAATTTCCTGCGCAGGCCGTGGGCATGCTGGGCGGCCTGCCGCTGATGCCGCGCTGAACCCGACCCCCGACGATTTTTAGATTGGGCCACCCCATGACCACGCTCAAAGCCCCCGAACTCCTCCTGCCCGCTGGCTCGCTCGACAAGATGCGCGCCGCCTACGACTTTGGTGCCGACGCGGTGTACGCCGGCCAGCCGCGCTACTCCTTGCGCGCGCGCAACAACGAGTTCCGCCTGGAGCAGATCAAGCAAGGCATTGACGAGGCCCACGCACGCGGCAAGAAGTTCTTTGTGACCAGCAACCTGATTGCGCACAACGACAAGATCCGAACCTACCTGCGCGACATCGAGCCCGTGATCGACTGCAAGCCTGACGCATTGATCATGGCCGACGCGGGCTTGATCATGATGGTCAAGGAAAAGTGGCCCGAGCAGGTGGTGCACCTCTCGGTGCAGGCCAACACCACCAACTGGGCGGCGGTGAAGTTCTGGCAAAAGATGGGGGTCGAACGCGTGATCCTCTCGCGCGAACTGAGCCTGGACGAGATCGAAAAAATCCGCCAGGAATGCCCCGACATGGAGCTGGAAGTGTTCGTGCACGGCGCGCTATGCATCGCGTATTCAGGGCGCTGCCTGCTCAGCGGCTACTTCAACCACCGCGACCCCAACCAGGGCACCTGCACCAACGCCTGCCGCTGGAACTACGCCACGCACGACGCCGACATCGACCCCACCACGGGCGAAGCCATCGCGCAGAAGATGGAGGGAGACTTCAACTTTGAGGCCGCGCAGCAGAAGGCCGAGCAGGCCTTTGCATCCACCACCGGCAGCGGCGAACGCCACCCCAAGGCCGACAAGGTCTACCTGATCGAAGAAGCCGGCCGGCCCGGGCAGATGATGCCCATCATGGAAGACGAGCACGGCACCTACATCATGAACAGCAAGGACCTGCGTGCGGTGGAGCATGTGGCGCGCCTGGCGCAGATCGGCGTCGATTCGCTCAAGATCGAAGGCCGCACCAAGAGCCTGTACTACGTGGCCCGCACCGCCCAGGTCTATCGCCGCGCCATCGACGACGCCGTGGCGGGCCGCCCCTTCAACCCAGAGCTGCTGATTGAGCTGGAAGGCCTGTCCAACCGCGGCTACACCGGCGGCCTGCTGGAGCGCCGCCCGAGCAACGACTACCAGAACTACATCAGCGGCCACTCCGTCACCCAGCGCAGCCAGTACGTGGGCGAGGTGCTGGGTGCCGAGGGCCAGGCCGATGTGGGGCTGGCAGGCGACTGGGTGCTGGTGGAAACCAAGAACCACTTTGCCGTGGGCGACCTGATCGAAGTGGTGCACCCCAGCGGCAACATCACCGTGCGGCTTCAGGAAATGCGCAACGTGGAAGGCCAGCCCGTGCAGGTCGCCCAGGGCAGTCCCGTGCGCGTGTGGATTGCGCTGCCCGCACGCTACAGCGGCGCGCTGCTGGCCCGGGTTGTGGAGGCCCAGGCGGGCGATGCGAAGGCTGAGCCTGCACTGACCGCGTGAGCAGATGCGCCGCGGCACGTCTCGGTCAAGCCGACAGGGAGAGCACGTGCTCGATGAATGCGTGGCAAGAATGGGCCGGGTTGGCGAGCACATCCGTTTTGACCAGCACGCCAAGAGGCCCCACACCCTGGGGTCTCCACGATAGAACGGCCAGTTCTTTGCGCTGTACCAACGGCCGCAGAAGGCTTGCTGGTGCGCAAACGAGCATGTCGCTCTCGGTCAGCATGGCGTAGATGATTTCTGTCGAGCGGCTCGACACCCTGCACAGTTCGGGCACGCCGCCCAGATCGTCGAAAAGATTCTCGACCTGCTGGGGCCCCAGCCCCGTGAGCGGTGGGGCCAGCCAGCGCTGCGCCAGCAGCTCAGCGGCCGTGACGGCGGCCTGCCGGGCCAGCGGGTGCCGGGGGCGACAGGCCACCACGAACTCATCCCGCAGCGCGGCGCGAAACTCGAACCCCTGCGGCAGCGGGGCCGGTTCGCGGCAGATCGCCAGGTCCAGCGTGCCCTCCTGGATGCTCTCCAGCAAATTGTCGATCGTGACTTCGTGGACATCGATGGCGGCGTCAGGGTGCTTGGCGAAGTAAGCCGGGATCGCCGCCGCCAGCAGCCCATTGATACCCGCCGCGATGCTGCCGATGCGGATCAATGCGGACCCCGCCCCTTGCTGCATCAGCGCCGCATTGCCTGCAACCGCCTGAAGCGGAACCAGCGAGGCCCGCAGCAGCGGCAAGATCGCTTCTCCCAGGCGGGTCAACCGCATGCCCTTGGAGTGCCTCTCGAACAGGGGGCCGCCCAGAGAACTTTCCAGCTCGACCAGTGCGTGGGTCGCTGCGGGCTGGCTCAGGCCAATGGAAGAGGCCGCGCGGTGCAGGCTTTGCAGGTCGGCAATCGCAATGGCCAGCTGCAGGTGCTTGAGGCGCACGCGCCCCAGGATGCGGTTGAACAGGACCGAGGGCGTCAAGTCTGGCATGGGCTATTCAAAAAATGAATTCAATTGAAAAAGAAGCATTGGCCTTGCTGGGACCGTTGTGGAACGATTCCGGGGCCAGTAGGGTGCAAGCCCATGCTGGGTTCATTCAATTAACGAATCTTATTCCCGCACCAGCCCACCGCTGGCTGAGCGGGAGCTCAGGAGACAAAACCCCATGCTATCGCCTCAGCGCCGCCCTGCGCGCACGATCATCTTGCGCCCCACCCGCTTCCTGCTCGCCCCGGTCGTGGGCGCCATCCTGGCCATGGGTCAGGCACAGGCTGCAGACACCCTGGACACGGCCTGCAAGACCACGGCCGAATGCCAGGCGCAGGTCGCCAAGATCCAGGGCCTGGTCAAGGGCGATGCCACCAGCGCCCTGTCCAAGTCGCAGGACACCTTCTACTGGTTTGGCCGCATCAACATGGCATCGACCGTGGTCAACGTGGAGCAAGGCATCATCCCCAAAGCCCAGGCAGGCCGCATCGCGCGCGGTGTGGAGCTGTCGATCACGCAGGCGACGGCCCCGGGTGGTAAGCGCCCCACCGATGTGCTGCAGGTCGAGAAAATCATCACCGACGCCGTGGGCCCCGAGGCCACACTGATCCACACCGGGCGCAGCCGCCAGGACATCCACTCCACCCTGAACGCTGCGCAGTTGCGGCTGGAGATGCTGGACTTTGCCGATGCCCTGGACCAGGTGCGCGCACGGCTCATCACCATCGCCCAGGCGCACACCGCCACCTATGTGCCCGCCTACACCAACGGCGTGCAGGCCATGCCCATCAGCTACGGGCACTACCTGATGGCGTTTGCCGATTCGTTTGCGCGCGACTCTGCACGCATCCGCGAGGCCTACGCGCGCATCAACCTCAGCCCCATGGGCACGGCCGTGTTGGCCAACTCCAGCTGGAGCATCAACCGCGAGCGCCTCGCACAGCTGCTGGGGTTTGACGGGCTCATCGTCAACTCGCTGGATGCGGGGCAGATCAGCACGTACGACATTCCTATCGAGGCCACGTCCATCGCCAGCTCCACGGCGATCCGCGTGGGCGCGTTCATGCAGGACGTGCACACCCAGTACCACCAGACCCGGCCATGGCTGCTGCTGGCCAGCGGGAAGACCTACACCAGCAGCGCCATGCCGCAAAAGGCGAACCCGGGCATCATCCAGAACACCCGCGCCAAGGCCAGCGATGTGGTGGCGTCGGCCCAGGCATCGCTGTGGCGCGCCCATAACGTCACGCCCGGCATGATCGACTACAAGAACACCTGGAGCCCCGGCAGCGCCAAGACCTTTGTGCAGGGCGTGGAGATGCTGCAGCAGCTGGCCGATGTGCTGGACTCGCTGCGCATCGACCCGGCCCGCGCGCTGGACGAACTCGAATCCGAATGGACCACGTCGATGGAGCTGGCCGAAACCCTGCAGCGCACCCATGCCATTCCGTTCCGGGTGGGCCACCACTTTGCGTCGGATGTGGTGGTGTATGCCAAGGAACGCAACATCCGGCCCAAGGACTTTCCGTACGCCGAAGCCGTGCGCATCTACCGCGAAGCGGGCAAAAAGTACGACATCAAGGACCAGCGCCTGCCGCTCACGGAAAAGGAATTCCGCCGCGCTTTGTCTCCCGCAGAAATGGTGGCCACCCGCACCGGCACAGGCGGACCGCAGCCCCAGGAGGTCACCCGCATGGTGGCCGTCGCCAAGGACGTTCTTGCCAAAGACCGCGTCTGGTCGGGTGAGGCTCGGCAGCGCCTGCTGGCCGCCGAGGCGGCATTGAACGCGGCGTTTGAGGGGGTGAAGGCGCTGCCCTAGAAAGGGCTCGGGCGCGCCGGAGCGGCTCATCCCCCTTCTACAGACGGCATTTGGAAGTAAATGGGCTGCAGCGCCAGTGAATATTGGCGATGTAGCTATGAATTTGGTAGCGATTGCCAGCCCGCTGGTCCCCCAGCGCCCGCCCGGATGAGGGAAGGACACTGCGCAAAGTGCCGGGGGCCAAAGCGCTGGCGGGCGCTGTTCATGTCGTGTGAATCACTACAGAATCGGGCATTCGTCCCCCCTGAGTGTCCGGCATGTCCCTCCCCATCGACCCTACCCGCAGCGCCCTGCCGCCCGTGGCCCAGTTCTTGGCCGAGGCGGCGCTGCAGCGGCAGACGGCGTTGCTGGGGCTGGACAAACCCAAACCCGCGGCCCCCGCACCGTTGCCTATCGCAGACCCCAGCGCGCCGCCTCCCTCTGTCACATCGCCCAGTCCGCCCGGCGGACCGCTGCCTACACCGGCGGATCAGGCCAGCATCTCGCCCCAGGCGCGTGAACAGCTGGCGGCGGGCTTCGACCCGCGCCGGCCTGGCGGGGCCGATGGCGGTGTACCGGGCGCCAGGGGCGACGGCGCTGCACAGGCTGGTTTGTCACCGGCGCTGCCCCGTGGCGCCACCGCAGCGGCGCCAGGCAATGCGGCTGCACCGGCGGCCTCTGCCACGGGCGCGGCAACCTGGCCTGCGTCGGGCCTTGGCACGCCGTTGCTGCGCATGGTCAGCGCGCTGGTGGCGCAGGTGACGGCGCAGGCCGGGGTGCCGCAGCGCGTGGTGGCCGCACAGCCCTGGCCCATTGGCATGGCGCAGGCGCTGGAGAGCGGGGCGCTGGATGCCGACCAGCCGCCGCTGCAGACCTGGCTGGTGCGCCAGGGCGTGGTAGCGACCCCCGAGGGGCCGCGCGGGCTGGCGCTCACCTTGCGTGCCCCGGTGCCTTGGCTGGCGGCCCAGGCGTCGCCCGCCGCTGCGGGCGCGGCGGCGGTGCCAGCTGGCGCAAGCCTGGGCGTGGGCGCCACCGCTGCGGGTGGTGCGCTGCAGGTGCCTTATGCGGGCGGGGGCCAGGCGTTGCAATCGGGGGTGATGGCCTTGGTGTTGCAGGGCATGGATGCTGCCGCGCCGCGCACCAGCGCGCTGCTGGTGCTGGACCTGCAACCGCAACTGGCCGCCACCGTCTACGGCCGCGACATGCTGCAGCAGGCCACCGGCCGCCTGGACCCTTGGACCCAGATGGCCGTGCTGCAAGCCAGCGGCCAGGTGCCGCGCGAGGACGAGCGTGCACGCAATGGCGCATCGGGCCTGTGCGACACCGCAGGCTGCCCTTACGCAGCGCGGGCCGCATGCGTGCAGCCGTTTTGCATGGCGATGCGCGGCGTGCTGCCGCCCGAGCCCGTGGGGCCCGTGCCGCTGGCAGGAAACCCGTAGGGGTCCCCCGCAAGAATCACCGCGCCCTGTGCCTCTGTGGCCTGGGGCTGCCTGTGGCGTTGCGAAGGCTCGGGGTAGCTACCGGCTGTGGCTGTACTTTGCGCCTTGCAGCCGTCCCGATGCGTAGCGCACACTTTCCGCTCGATACGTACAGGGCATCTCTGGCGAAAGCGCGAACAAAAAACCGCCAGGGCCGGGTCACGGCATCTGGCGGTCTTGGGGCAAGCCAACGGCGTGATGCGCCGGTGCTTGCTCAGGCTTGCACAGCGTGTTGCGCAGAGCTTATGGATACAGACCGCGCATTTCGCGCGCGTGCAGGATGCGCTGGCAGGCCACGATGAAGGTGGCGGTGCGCAGGCTCACCTTGTGCTCTTGCGCCACTTGCCAGATGCCCGCAAAGGCCTCTTGCATGATGCGCACCAGGCGGGCGTTGATCTCGTCCTCGCTCCAGAAGAAGCTGGAGAAGTCCTGCACCCATTCAAAGTAGCTCACCGTCACGCCGCCCGCATTGGCGATCACGTCGGGCAGCACCAGCACGCCCTTGTCGTGCAGGATGTCGTCGGCCTCGGTGGTCGTGGGGCCGTTGGCGCCTTCGATCACGAGCTTGGCCTTGATCTGGCCCGCGTTGTCTTTGGTGATCTGGCCTTCCAGCGCGGCGGGGATCAGGATCTCGCAATCCACACCCCAGAACTCTTCGGCCTTCATCACATCGGCGCCGGCAAAGCCGCCCACGCCGCCCCGGGCCTTCACATGCGCCAGCAGCGCGGGCACATCCACGCCCTTGCTGTTGAAGATGGTGCCGGTGTGGTCTTGCACCGCCACCACCTTGGCGCCCGCTTCTGCAAACAGCTTGGCGGCAATGCCGCCCACGTTGCCAAAGCCCTGCACGGCCACGCGGGCGCCGTCCAGCGCCAGGCCGGTCAGCTTGGCGGCTTCCACGCCCACGGTGAACACGCCGCGGCCGGTGGCTTCCACACGGCCCAGCGAGCCGCCCAGGTCCACAGGCTTGCCGGTGACCACGCCGGTGGCGGTGGCGCCCACGTTCATCGAGTAGGTGTCCATCATCCAGGCCATGATCTGCCCGTTGGTGTTCACGTCGGGTGCAGGGATGTCCTTGGACGGGCCGATCAGCAGGCCGATCTCGCTGGTGTAGCGGCGCGTCAGGCGCTCCAGTTCACCCATCGACAGCTTCTTGGGGTCCACACGGATGCCGCCCTTGGCGCCGCCGTAAGGCACGTTCACCGCCGCGTTTTTCACCGACATCCAGGCCGACAGGGCCATCACTTCCGACAGCGTCACGTCCTGGTGAAAACGCACGCCACCCTTGCCGGGGCCCCGGCTCAGGTTGTGCTGCACGCGGTAGCCTTCGTAGTGGGCGATGGTGCCGTTGTCCAGCTCGATCGGCACGTCCACGATCAGGATGCGCTTGGGGCGCTTGAGCGTTTCCACCCAGCGCGCCAGGCTGCCCAGGTAAGGGGTGACGCGGTCCACCTGCTGCAGGTAGTTGCCCCAGGGGCCGAGGTGGTCGGCCTGCAGGTACGAGGGCAGGGGGTGGGATTGTGCGGCGGGGGCGCCGACAGGGTTTGACATGGTGAATTTCCTTGTGGGATCAGTTCAGGCTGCGAAGCTTATGCCTGGCCCGGGGCACTGTCCAAGGCCGGTGTGTTTGTGGGTTATGCGTTTAATGCATACATTGCCGACATGCTTCCGATGCTGCAGTGCGGCAATCCGCGCGGGGTAAAACGCTGCAGAACGGCACGGTCATCTCCGGGCCATCCATTGCCCCTAGACTCAGCCGACCGGACGCAGAGCCGGACACCCAGGTTTTTGAAAAGAGAGGGATCTGAATGAGCGTGACATGTCCTGCCTGCCATGGCGACAACCGTGACAGCGCGCGCTGCTGCACCACCTGTGGCGCCGAGCTGACCACCGCCTGCCCGCAATGCCAGGCCCGCAACAAGCCAGCAGCGCGTTTTTGTGCGCAGTGCGGGCACTCGCTGGTGCCGTCGACCGTGCCGACGGAGGTGGCGCCCGAGCCTGTGGCCGTGGCAGCGCCCGCACCGGCCGCCGTGCCTGCGGCCGACGCCGTTGCGGATCCGCTGGTCGAGCCGACTTTCCACCCCACGGTGGAGCCCATTGCCGCGTCGATGACCGAGTCCGTTATGGCCCCCGTGATCGCGGCCGCTTCCGACCCCGTACCCCGACAGCACACCGAGCCCCTCGCCACCGGCGCCCTCCCTGCAGGGGCGTCCCTGTCGACACCCGCAGCCGCAGCGCCGATGGACTTTGTGTTCGATGACGATGAGCACCCCCATGCACCCCGCGCCCGCCAGCGGCCCGCCGGGGCCTATGCGTTGGCGGCGGTGGCGCTGCTGGCCGTGGCGGGCGCTGCGGGCTGGTATCTGCTGGGTCGGCCCGATGCCGCGCCGGCCACGCCCCCGGCCCCTGCCGTGGTGGCGCCGGCAGGCGTGCCGGACACCCCGGGCGTGGCGGAGTCTGCACCCGCCCGCGCCGAGCCGGTGGAAGAAATCATCGAGTCCGAGCGTGCGCGCGCTGCAGCCGCTGCACCGGCGCCGGTCGGCGCCATCGCTGCACCGGCATCGGGGCCGGTGCCTGCGCCAGCGGCGGCCGAACCCGCGTTCACCCCGGTCACTGTGCCCCGCGTGGCCGATGCCGCCCCGCCACCTGGCTCCGCCAAACCGCGCCCCGCAGCACCCAACGACGACGCGCCCTGGCCCTCAGCGGCCCGGCCCGCGGCGTCGCCCGCCGACAGTCTGGCGCGCCTGCGCGGCGCGCTGGCCCAGTGCGCCGCCATGGGCAACGAGCTGTCGCGTGCGACCTGCCTGGCGCGCACGCGGCAGAACTTCTGCGGCGACGCCTGGGGCCGCATCCCCGAGTGCCCGCCGGGCCAATGACCGCCCATGCGGACGACATACATAACGACACCCAGAGAGGGATCCCCACATGAACCACCCCCAGCGATTTCTGCCCAGCGATGACCACCCGTATTCGATCTTCCGCCTGCCCGAGGCGCTGACCTGCTGGCAGGCCGTGGCTGTGATGGGCGCGTCCTACCTCGCCGCAGCGCTGCTGGCCGCTCTGGGCAGCATGGTGGGCCATGTGTCCATCGTCTTCCCCGTGCTGCTGGGGTTGCTGGCCCTGGTGCTCGTGATTGCGGGCACCAGCGGTGCCGGGGTGTGCCTCACCGACCTGGCGCGCGGCCGCCCCTACCGGGGCGTGCTGAGCTACTGCGTGGCGGGCCTGTTCAGCCTGCCCAAGCTGCTGGGCGCCGGGCTGTTGATGCTGCTGCTGTACGGCGCAGTGCTGCTGGGCGTGGCGCTGGTGCTGCTGGTGTGCAAGCTGCCAGGCATCGGCCCCGTGCTGCTGGTGGTGGCGGTGCCGCTGCTGGTGCTCACGGTGGCGCTGGCGCTGCTGGGGTACTACGTGGCCGTGTCCATCGTGGGCCCTGCGATCTGGGATGGCGAGCGGGTGATGCACGCGTTGTCCATCACCTGGGGCATCACCCGCAACCACCCGTTTGCGGCCATCGGCAAGATCATCGGCGGCCTGCTGCTGTCGGGCATTTTTGCGGCCCTGGTGTTCGGCCTGGTCGGCGTCTCCAGCGCCATCGTGGGGGGCATGGCGGCACCCATCATCGGAACGGGCATGGGGCTGGACTGGGATGCACTGGTGGGGGGCTACGGCAGCAGCCACTGGGTGGGCGCGGGCATCGGGTACGTGCTGGTGTTTGTCACCGCGTCGGCCTTCGTGTTCTTGCTGCCGCTGATGGTGGGCGTGCTCACCTGGTGCGAGTTCTCGGACAAGGTGGACCGGAGCACCATCCGCTCGTCCACCGACTCCGCGCTGAACGACGTCAACGCCCGTGTGGCCGAGCTCAAGGACAAGGCGCAGACTCCGGTGGCCCCCGCTGCTGCACCCGTGGTCGCCGCCGCTGCTGCTGGCGCCACCAGCGCCGCCGTGGCCGCGCACCCGGGCAACCGTTGCCCCCAATGCGCGGGCGTGGTGCACGCGGACGACCGTTTTTGCGAGCACTGCGGCCACAAGCTGCAGTAAGCCCAGCGCCCGGCCTGCCCGGCCCGCCGATCCCCCGCGCGGGCAGCGTGCGGGGCTGGGCTATTCGATGCGTATCTGCTGCAGCGCCGGGTCGCCCGGCGGGTAGCGCAGGTCCAGGCCGGTGAGCACCTCGCGCACCAGCGTGGCGATCATCAGGTTGCGGTGGGTCTTGGAGTTGGCGGGCACGATGGTCCACGGCGCCCAGGGCGTGTGCGTGGCGGCCAGCAGCATCTCATAGGCCTTCTGGTACTGGCTCCACTGCTTGCGGGCCTCGATGTCGCCCATCGAAAACTTCCAGTGCTTGGTCGGGTCGTCCAGGCGCTCCTGCAGGCGTTCGCGCTGCTCGTCGGCGCTGATGTGCAGCATGAACTTGAGCACGACGGTGCCAGTCTCGCTGAGCATGCGCTCGAAGTCGTTGATGTGCGCCAGGCGCTGCTGGTGCTGCTCGGGCGTGATCCAGCCATTCACCACGGGCACCAGCACGTCCTCGTAGTGGCTGCGGTTGAATACCGTGATCTCACCCGCCTGCGGCACTTGCTGGTGAATGCGCCAAAGGTAGTCGTGCGCCAGCTCGGCCTCGGTGGGCGCCTTCCAGCCCACGGTGTGCACGCCCAGCGCGCTCATGCGGCCAAACACGCCCCGGATCGTGCCGTCCTTGCCGGCTGTGTCGGTGCCTTGCAGCACCACCAGCAGCTTGTAGCGTTTGTCGGCGTAAAACAGGTTCTGCAGCGTGTCCAGCTCCTGCGCGAGTGACTCGGTGACGGTCTTGTCCTTGAGCTTGTCGCCCAGCGAAAACGGTTTGGCCGACGGATCAAAGTCCTTCAGCGACACCGTGCGACTGTGCTTGCCCGCCTTGCGCCGCTCGGGCCGGCCATCGGGCTGCGGGTCGTCGTCATGCTGCAGGGCGTCCGGCTGCCATTGCGACCAGCGCTGGGCCACGTCTTTGTTGCTGCTGTGAAACGGGTGGTTCATGCGGGCTCCTCGATGGGCCATCGTACGCCAGCAGCGTGGGCGTGGTTTTCCTTTCTTGCGAAAATGGGATGCTACTAAAGTGATAGCTATTTGCGCATGATTCACTAGCGCTTGAGGCTGATTGGGCTTGAAACTGGCCGCACGGGCCGCTCAGCGCGCGCCATGCGCCATGCGGTAGGCCAGCGGCGTCTGCCCTGTGGCCTGGCGGAACGCGCGGTGCAGTCCGGCTTCGCTGGCAAAGCCCAGGTCTTCGGCAATGCGCTTGAGCGGCAGCGGCGTGTCGCACAGCGCCTCGCTGGCCTGGCGCAGCTTGATGCGGCGCATCCACAGGGCCGCCGTCAGGCCCGTGTGGGCCTGCACTCGCCGCGCCAGTGTGCGGGGCGAGAGGCCCAGCGCCTGGGCCAGCGCGGGCAGCCGCAGATCGGCGGCGGGGCTGCGCTGCACCCACAGCATGGCGCGGCGCAGGTCGGCGTCTGCCAGCGTCATCAGGTCATGCCCGGCAAATGCCGGGTGCGCCGTGCGGGGGCGGGGCAGCATCAGCAGCTCCTGCAGGTCGGTCAGCGCCTGGGGTGACAGGCGAGCGGCCAGCGCGTGCAGCATCAGCGGCAGGTAGCCATTGGCCCCGGCGGCCGTGGTGGCGGTGGGGCCGGCCACCAGCGGCTCGTCAAAGCGCCAGTCCACCTGCGCGAACTGCTGCTCCAGCGCGGCACGCAACCACCAGGTGGCCGTAGCCCCCTGGCCGCGCAGCCGCCCGCTGGCGGCCGCCAGCACCACGCCCGCGCAGTAGCTCCACACCTGCGTGCGCCGGGGCAGCGCGCGCAAGGCCTGCACCACCGGGGCCAGCTGCTGCAGCGGCCCTTGCAGCTGGTCGGCCGACGAGAGCCACAGGCCCGGCGCCAACACTACATCGGCCTCAGCCTGCTGCAGCGCCACGGTGGGGGCCAGCGGGGGGCCCTGCCAGGTGGGCACGGGCAACAGGTCCACCCCCGCCCAGCAGATGTCCATCACGCTGGCCTGCGCACGCAGGTTGGCGGCGCGTGCCATGTCTGCCGCCGCAAACAGGCCGGCGGGCATGCAGCCCGGGTAGAGCAGCAGTGCCACGCGCAGGGGCGGCTGGGGTACGGATGTTGGAGAAACCATGAGTGGCACAAAGGCGCAAGAAATTGTCAATCTGCGCCATTTTCGCGGAAGGCCTGCTTTTCAACAATGGCAGCACCTCCTCCCACTGAAAGCACCCCATGCTCATCACCCAATTGCGCAACGCCACCGTTCTGCTGGAGTTCCCGCACGCGGGCCGCCCTGTCGGCCTGCTGGTGGACCCCATGCTCGCGCCCCGGGGCAGCCTGCCTGCGCTGCGCTACCTGGGCACCCGGCGCCAGCGCAACCCGCTGGTGGACTTGCCCCCCGAGGCCGACGCGGCGCTGCAGCGCGTGACCCATGCGCTCATCACCCATTGCCAGCGTGGGCACTTTGACCACCTGGACCGCGCGGGCAAGCAGTTTCTGCGCGAGCGCCAGATTCCCGTCCTCTGCATGCCGCACGACGCCGCCTACCTGGCGCAGCGTGGCCTGCAGGTGCTGCCGCTGGCGGGCGAGGGCCGCCAGCCTTTTGCGCTAGGCGGGCAGGTCACGCCCGTGGCCTGCACCCACGGCCGGGGCTGGGTGGCGCGCTTCATGGAGCATGGCCACGGCTACCTGCTGGAGCTGCCGGGCGAGCCCAGCGTGTACCTGGCAGGCGATACCGTGCTGACGCCCCCAGTGCGCGACTGCCTGCAGCACCTGCGGCCCGATGTGGCCGTGCTGCCCGCCGGTGGCGCCCAGTTCGACCTGGGCGCGGATATCTTGATGGATGCTGCGGAGGTCGCGCAGGCCGCCGCGCTGACGACCGGCGCGGTGGTGGTCAACCACCTGGAGGCCCTGGACCACTGCCCCACCACCCGCGCCCAGGTGCGCGCCCTGGCGCAGCGCGGCGGGTGGGCGCACCGCCTGTGGGTGCCCGAGGACGGCGAGAGTCGGCACTACCCCTGGCCCACCGTCAAAAGCAATGCTATGAATTCAGTAGCTGCAGAGGCATGATCGACTGGCGCTACCGCCCAAAAAGGCCGTAACTCACGCCAGCTCGACCTCCAACGCGCGCTGGTCCCGCATCAGCGCCACAAACCGCGCAGCGCCCAGGCCCAGCGGCCGCTCCTTGGACCACACCACGTCCACCCACAGCGCGGCGCCGTTGCTCAGATTCTCGAACGGCATCTCCACCAGCCGCCCCGCCTCGATGCGCGACTGCACCAGCGCGCGCGGCTGCCAGCCCCAGCCCATCCCGGCTTCGATGAGGCCCAGCGCGGCCAGGTGGTTGTCGGTGCGCCAGTGGTGGCGGGCAAACACAAAGCGCGGGTCGGTCTGTGCCAGGTCGCGGCTTGCGACCACGATCTGGCGTGTGGTGGTCAGGTGTTCCTCGCGCAGCATGGCGTCTTCAGGCGGGGCGCCGCGCGCCTGGGCCGCAGTGCGGGCGGCCACCAGCACCGGGTGCTGTGGCGCCATCACCGCCACCAGGGTTTCGGTGCCCACTTCCTGAAAGCCCTCGCGCCCGTCGATGCTGGGCCGCTCAAACACCAGCGCCAGCTGCGCGCGGCCGCTGTGCAGCAGTGCCAGCGCATCCACCTGCGGCGCGGCCAGCACCTCGATCTGCAGCAGCGGGTGCTCTTGTGCCAGTGCCGCCAGCGCCTCCGTCCAGCGCGCGGCCAGCAGCTCGGGCGCAATGGCCAGCGTGAGCCGCTCCTCCAGCCCCTGGGTCAGCGCCAAGGCCTGGGCGTTGAGCTGCTGCAGCTGCCCCGCCAGCAGCCGGGCCTGGGGCTCCAGCGCGCGGGCGGCGGCGGTGGGGCGGGGCTCGCGCCCGCTGCGGTCAAACAGCTGCACATCCAGTTCGGCCTCCAGATGGGCCATGGTCATGCTCACGGCCGACGGCACACGCGACAACGCCCGCGCGGCGGCCGAGAACGAGCCGTGGTCGAGCACCGTCAGAAACACCTGCACGCTGTCGGAGTTGAAGGCCATGGCGGTTTGATCTATCAATAAAACTGAAATAAGCTGACTTTATGTGTCAGTGCAGCGAATATAAAGTACCGGCCATGGACAAGACACCGACTCTTTTTGGCCTGCAAGGCGTCAAGCGCCGCCTGATCTATGTGACCTTGTACGAGCTGATCGCCATTGGCGCCGCCACGGTGGGTCTGGCGCTGCTCACGGGCCAGGGTGCGGGGCATTCGAGCGTGGTGGCGGTGGCGGCCTCGGCAATTGCCATCGTCTGGAACATCGTCTTCAACTGGGCGTTCGAGCGCTGGGAGGCGCGCCAGCCCGTGCGCGGGCGCAGCGTGGCGCGGCGCGTGGCGCACGCCATCGGGTTCGAGGGCGGCCTGGTCTTCACGCTGGTGCCGCTGTTTGCCTGGTGGTTCGGCGTGAGCCTGTGGCACGCGTTCGTGATGGACCTGGGGCTCATCGTGTTCTTCCTTTGCTACACCTTTGTCTTCAACTGGGTGTTTGACCACCTGTTCGGCCTGCCCGCATCGGCCATGGCGGCGTCGTAACAACAGCCTAGGCCACGCTTCTTCAAACAATGTCAACCGCCGTTCGGCGACGGGCAGGGGCGCTCAGCCGCCACCCATAATCGGCCCCATGAGAGGGCCGTTTTTGTTGTTGCTGCTGCTGCGGGGATTGCCGGGCCGGTGGGCTGGCGTGGCGGTGTCCTGCTGCGCGCTGGCAGGCTGTGCCAGCAACGCTCCCACGCCGCGCGGCGAGGTGAATGGGGCGCCCACCCATGCCGCGGAAATGGCCCAGTCCGACGCCAACCGCATGGCCACCCTGGCCATGCAAGAGAACCTGGAAGGCCTGCTGCGCCTGGCCGACAAGCTCTACCGCCGCAACCCCGCCGAATGGCGCAAGGGCACCGCCACCAGCCGAGAGCAGGCGCTGGAGCAGTTGCGCACCGCCGTGTTGCAGCGCCAGCCCTGGGCCCCGCTGCAGGGCCGCCGCGACATCGCCGCCATGGCGCAGGCGCTGGCGCCCGAGTTCGTGGGCGACCGCGTGGCGGCCTTCATCCATGCCACGGCCGACATGATCATCACCGCCCACGGCGGCAAGACGGAGTTCTTCTTGCTCGACGGCATGGACGCCCAGCACCTCTACAACGCCGCACGCAACGTCGAGACCGCCGTGTGGCTGCTCGCGCAGCGCCGCAACGCCCAGGGCCAGCCCCTGCTGCTGGCCGACGAGATCGGCGCCCAGGGCCGCAACCTGAGCTTCGAGCGCGAGTTCAGCAAGATCATCGCGCGGCTCGACCTGCTGGCCGCCTTTACCACCGAAAAGTACCGCCGCGCCGCCATCAGCTATGTGCAGGGCATCGTGGGCGGCAGCTTCTTGCAATTCCTGCCCGTGCGCTGATGCGGCGAACGCCTGCTCGTATCACCCGGTAAAATCTAGCCCTTGCCCAAGGAGCGTTGCAGCGGCCCCACCGCCATGGTGAAGCCGTCAGGCTTGGGCACTCCAAAAGCTATTCAAGCCCCACCGCAACGACGCTCACCTGTTTTTCTGCTGCCCCTGCACAGGTGAGTCCTATGTCCGCGTCTGCCCCGTCCCTGCCCCCCATGAAGCTGTCCGGCCTGGAGCCCGTCTCCATTGGCGAGGGCACGCTGTTCGTCAACATCGGCGAGCGCACCAACGTCACCGGCTCCAAGGCGTTCGCGCGCATGATCTTGAACGGCCAGTACGAAGAGGCCCTGGCCGTGGCGCGCCAGCAGGTGGAAAACGGCGCGCAGGTCATCGACATCAACATGGACGAGGCCATGCTGGACAGCAAGGCCGCCATGGTGCGGTTTCTGCAGCTCATCGCGTCCGAGCCCGACATCGCCCGTGTGCCCATCATGGTGGACAGCTCCAAGTGGGAGGTGATCGAGGCCGGACTGCGCTGCATCCAGGGCAAGGGCATCGTCAACTCCATCAGCATGAAAGAGGGCGTGGAGAAGTTTAAGCACGAGGCGCGGCTGGTCAAGCGCTACGGCGCTGCCGCCGTGGTGATGGCGTTTGACGAAGTGGGCCAGGCCGACACCTACGCCCGCAAGATCGAGATCTGTGAGCGCGCCTACCGCGTGCTGGTCGATGAGGTGGGCTTCCCGCCCGAAGACATCATCTTCGACCCCAACATCTTCGCGGTGGCCACCGGCATCGAGGAGCACAACAACTACGCGGTCGATTTCATCGAGGCCACGCGCTGGATCAAGCAGAACCTGCCGGGCGCCAAGGTCTCGGGCGGTGTGTCCAACGTGTCGTTCAGCTTCCGTGGCAACGACCCCGTGCGCGAGGCCATCCACACCGTGTTTTTGTACCACGCCATCAAGGCCGGCATGGACATGGGCATCGTCAACGCCGGCATGGTGGGTGTGTACGACGACCTGGAGCCCGTGCTGCGCGAGCGTGTGGAAGACGTGGTGCTCAACCGCCGCCCCGACGCGGGTGAGCGCTTGGTCGAAATCGCCGAAACCGCCAAGAGCGGCGCCAAGGACGAGAGCAAGAAGCTCGAATGGCGCGGCACGCCCGAGCACCCCAAGACCGTGGGCGAGCGCCTTTCCCACGCGCTGGTGCACGGCATCACCGACTTCATCGTCGAAGACACCGAAGAGGCTTACCAAGCCATCGTTGCCAAGGGCGGCCGCCCGCTGCACGTGATCGAAGGCCCGCTCATGGACGGCATGAACGTGGTGGGCGACCTGTTTGGCGCGGGCAAGATGTTTTTGCCCCAGGTGGTGAAAAGCGCTCGCGTGATGAAGAGCGCCGTGGCCCACCTGCTGCCCTACATCGAAGAAGAAAAGCGCCAGCTCGAAGCCGCGGGCGGTGACGTGAAGACCAAGGGCAAGATCATCATTGCCACCGTCAAGGGCGACGTGCACGACATCGGCAAGAACATCGTCACCGTCGTGCTCCAGTGCAACAACTTCGAGGTGGTGAACATGGGCGTGATGGTGCCCTGTCACGAGATTCTGGCGCGCGCCAAGGTTGAGGGGGCGGACATCGTGGGCCTGTCGGGCCTGATCACGCCCAGCCTCGAAGAAATGCAGTACGTGGCCGGCGAGATGCAGAAGGACGACCACTTCCGCGTCAAGAAGATCCCGCTGCTCATCGGCGGCGCCACCACCAGCCGTGTGCATACCGCCGTCAAGATCGCACCGCACTATGAAGGCCCCGTGGTCTACGTGCCCGACGCCTCGCGCAGCGTGAGCGTGGCGCAAAGCCTGCTGGGCGATGGCGTGCAGAACTATGTGGACGAGCTGAACGCCGACTACGACAAGGTGCGCACCCAGCACGCCAACAAAAAAGCCACGCCCCTGTGGCCCTTGGCCAAGATCCGCGCCAACAAGACGCCCGTGGACTGGTCGGCCTACCAGCCCGCCGTGCCGCGCGCGCTGGGCCGCCGCGTGTTCAAGAACTTCGATCTGGCCGAGCTGGCCAAGTACATCGACTGGGGCCCGTTCTTCCAGACCTGGGATCTGGCCGGCCCGTACCCTGCCATCCTGACCGACGAGGTGGTGGGCGTGGAAGCCACGCGCGTGTTTGCCGACGGCCAGGCCATGCTGAAAAAGATTATCGAAGGCCGGTGGCTCACGGCCAGCGGCGTGATGGCGCTGCTGCCCGCCAACAGCGTGAACGAAGACGACATCGAGTTCTACACCGACGACACCCGCACCGAAGTCGCCATGACCTGGTACGGCATGCGCCAGCAGGCCGAGAAGCACACCATCGACGGTGTGACCCGCCCCAGCCGGTGTCTCGCCGACTTTGTGGCGCCCAAGGAGAGCGGCATTGCCGACTACGCGGGCCTGTTCGCGGTGACGGCGGGCCTAGGTGTGGAGAAGAAGGAAAAAGCCTTCATCGACGCGCTGGACGACTACTCCGCCATCATGTTCAAGAGCCTGGCCGATCGCTTGGCCGAAGCCTTTGCCGAATGCCTGCACCACCGCGTGCGCACCGACCTGTGGGGCTACGCTGCCGGTGAAGCGCTGAGTAACGACGACATGATTGCCGAGAAGTACCAGGGCATCCGCCCCGCGCCTGGCTACCCGGCCTGCCCGGACCACAGCGCCAAGACCGACCTGTTCCGCGTGCTCAACGCCGCAGAGATCGGCATGACCCTGACGGAGAGCCTGGCCATGATGCCTGCGGCCAGCGTGAGCGGTTTCTACATCGGCCACCCCGATGCGGTGTATTTCAACGTTGGCAAGATCGGCGAAGACCAGCTGCACGACATGGCAAAACGCCGGGGCATGGACGAGAAGGTGCTGGAGCGGTTGCTGGCACCCAACTTATGATGCTATGAAATAAATAGCTGTTGGGGCTTGTCGTGAAAGCACCAGCAGCCTATTTGATTCAAATTTCTCGGGGCCATCAGCCCTCGCTGTCCGGCAGCTTTGCGATCACCTTGATCTCGAACTGAAACCCATACAGCCAGGTCACCCCGATGCCCGTCAGCGTGGGGTAGGGCGCCTCGCCCCAGAACTCGGGCACGACGCCCCAGACGGTTGCAAAGTTCGCCTCGGGGTTGACCACAAACATCGTCACATCCACCACGTCATCAAACGTGCAGCCCGCAGCCTGCAGCACGGCATTGAGGTTGCTGAACGCCAGGCGCACCTGCGCGGCCAGGTCGGGCTCGGGCGAGCCGTCTTCGCGGCTGCCCACCTGGCCGGAGACAAACAAGAAACCGTTGGCACGTACGGCGGGCGAATAGCGGTTGCGCTCGTACAGCGCCTGGCGGCCTGCAGGGAAGACAACATCACGTTGGGGCATGGAAATCCTTTCGTTCTGCAGGGCAGAGGGTTGCGATGCAGGCACTGTAGAAGCGTGCGTTGTTCTGATAAACAGGCTAATCTGCGCACCACTGTTCCTGATCGCCAAACAATGGTGGGCGTGTCGCTGCTTCAACATGCCCCAACGACCTACATGCCATGGACCGTTTTGACGCCCTGCAGGCCTTCGCCCGCGTTGTGGAATCCGGCAGCTTCACCAAGGCCGCCCTCACCCTGCACCTGAGCCGCACCACCGTCACGCAGCTGGTGCAGCAGCTCGAAGCCCGCCTGCGCGTGAAGCTCCTGCACCGCACCACCCGGCGCGTGCAGGTCACGCCCGATGGTGCCGCGTACTACGAGCGCGTGGTGCGCCTGCTGGCCGACCTGGACGACGCCGACGCCAGCGTTTCCACCGCCGCCGCTGCGCCCCGGGGCCGCCTGCGGGTGGATGTGCCCAGCCCCCTGGCGCGCCTGGTCCTCATCCCCGCGCTGCCCGCGTTCCACGCGCAGTACCCCGACATCCTCCTGCACATGGGCGTGAGCGACCGCCCCGTGGACATGGTGGGCGACAACGTGGACTGCGTGGTGCGTGGCGGCCCCCTCACCAACCCCGCGCTCGTCGCGCGCCATGTGGGTGACCTGCAACTGCGCGTGTACGCCGCCCCCAGCTACCTGCAGCGCGCGGGCGCGCCCGAGCACCCGCAGGCGCTGGAAGGCCCGCACCACCGCACCGTGGGTTTTCTATGGGCACGCACTGGCCAGCCCCTGCCGTTCGAGATGCGCCGTGGCACCGAACACGTGCGCGCCCAGGGCCACGACATCTGCGCCGTGGACGACGGCAACGCCTACCTGGCCGCAGGCCTCGCGGGCCTGGGCGTGCTCTGGCTGCCTGACTACATGGCCCGCCCCCACGTGGCCACCGGCGAGCTGGTGCCCTGCTGCAGGACTGGGCGCTTGCGCCCATGCCGCTGTACGTGGCCTACCCACCCCAACGGCATGTGAGCGCCAAGGTGCGGGTGTTCATCGATTGGGTGGCGGAGCTGATGGCGCGGCATGCGCCGGTGGTGGGGCGCGGCAGGTAAATGCTATTGAATAGATAGCAGACAAAGATTACTGGACAGGCGCAAGGCAGTGTTTTGAGTCAGAAAAATGCACTGGGCAAAGTGCAAAAACCTGCGACCCCCTCATCCGCGCCACGCCGCCTCAATCGCCGCCACATCAATCTTGCGCATGCCCATCATCGCGTCAAAGGCCCGCTTGGCCGCTGCGCGGTCGGGGTCGTTGATGGCCTGGGTCAACACCCGTGGCGTGATCTGCCACGACAAGCCCCACCGGTCCTTGCACCAGCCGCAAGCGCTCTCCTGCCCGCCGTTGCCCACAATCGCGTTCCACAGCCGGTCGGTCTCGGCTTGGTCCTCTGTCGCCACCTGAAACGAGAACGCCTCGCTGTGCGTAAAGGCCGGACCGCCGTTCAGCCCCAGGCACGGGATCCCCAGCACCGTGAACTCCACCGTCAGCACATCGCCCTGGTGCCCTGCGGGGTAGTCGCCGGGCGCATGCATCACCCGCCCCACGGCGCTGTCGGGAAAGGTGGCCGCGTAGAACGTCGCCGCCTCTAGCGCCGTGCCGTTGAACCAGAGGCAGAGGGTGGCTTTGGGGGACATAGGTGCTCCTGTTAGGGGCGGGAGGGGGCTCGGGCTGAGCGGGGTGGAGCCGAGATTTTGGCAGTTTGTGTGGTGCCGCTTTGGACCTTTGTGACTAGGCTGGAATGGGCCCGAAGGCGACAGTGAATCAGAGCACTGCAAAGCGATCATTGATTCATCACAGGGCGGCTCGTGTCCTGAACCCAGCCAGTTCCTAGCTATAGTTTGCCTACTGAAGTTAGCCGGTTTTTGCGGATTTTCACCGTCCCACACACAGCTCATGACATCCCCACCACTTACGACCCGTGAGTACGCCTACTTTCATGTCACGGGGCCGGGCACGCATGAGGAAGTGACAGCGTTGCTCGGCCTAAGACCTTCAGAAGCGTGGAATGTTGGTGACACCAATCTGCGCAACGGGAGGATGCGAAGCTCAATGAGCTGGCGAATGAATAGCGGCCTTGACGACACCAGTCCTCTAGCGGAGCACATTGCCGCACTTCTACATCGGCTGCAGCCTAAAGCATCGGATCTCCGACAGCTATGGGTTGAGCACGACCTTACTTTGCAGTGCGTGGGCTACTTTCCGCCAAGCGGGCACGGGATGCACTTCGACCGCGAACAAGTCCGTAAAGCTGCTCAACTAGGGTTAGCGCTGGATCTTGACTTTTACTACGTGGATGACCACGAACATGAAATCTAGCTTGGTAGGCTTCTGGACGCCATTGGCGTTGATGTCTGCTTTCGCTTTCTAGCAATGACTGCTCGTGGCTACTATCTGCCGTTGGTTGTCTGAATCGATAAGTCTTAAACCGCGCCCGGACCCCGCACTGCCTTGTCCTTCAGTGCGACCCCGCCCCACCCGCACTCTCCGCCATTTCCAACTGCATCATCACCATGTTGACCAGCGTGTGCACGGACGGCCGCCCGGTCTCGATCACGTAGTGGGCCGTCTCGCGGTACAGGTGGTCGCGCTGGGCGTAAAGGTCGCGCAGCTTGTCCATGGGGTTGCCGCCTTGCAGCAGGGGGCGGGTCTTGTCGTGTTTGACGCGTTTGTAGATTTCTTCGGGCGATGCGCGCAGGTACAGCACGTTGCCGAACTGGCGCAGCACCTCGCGGTTCTCGGGGCGCAGCACAGCGCCGCCGCCGGTGGACAGAACCATGCCGCCGGGCTGGCGGGCCACGTCGGCCAGCACCTGGGCCTCGATGTCGCGGAAGCGGGCTTCGCCTTCGGCCTCGAAGAAGCTGCGGATGGTGGTGCCCAGGGTCTGTTCCAGCCGGTGGTCCAGGTCGATGAAGGGCACGCCCGCCCGGTGGGCTAGTTGCCGGCCGACGGTGGATTTGCCCGAGCCGGGCATGCCGACCAGTGCGCAGCGAATCTGCATAGGTTCAAGAAAGAGGTCTGGGGGACGGGCTTGCGCACTGCGGGTGGAGCTGTGTCGCGTGCCGTGACTGGAGGCCGAGTGTAAGCCTGCCCCCGCGCACCGCATGTCCGGCACGCCCTTCGCAACTGGCGCGACCCAGACCAGTGGACGCCGAGCAAGGGCCGCACCGCAGCGAGGGCGTCGTCCCCCTGCCCGCGCGCAGCGCGAGAGCGGGGGCTGAGGGCCGCGGCTCCGAGCCTGCCTGCGCAGGCTTGGACGGCCTGAAGAGCTGCCGCCTCTGGGGGCAGCCCCGTGGCGCGAAGCTCCTCAGGGCGGTGTCCGAATCACAGTGCTGCGTACACCAACGCCGGATACAGCTCGCACAGATACCGCAGCTGGCCGGGCGCCTGCGTGAGCAGGATGGCGAACAGGTCTTCTGCCGGGTCCACAAAAAAGAAGGTGCCGCCCAGGCCGCTCCAGCTGTAGTGCCCGGCCGATCCGGGGCGGGTGGCCTGGCCCGTGGCGGTGCGCACGGCCACGCCCAGGCCAAAGCCGTAGCCGGTGGGCAGGATGTCGCCCGCCACGGGCAGGCTGCCCAGGTGGTCGGCGGTCATGAAGTCCACCGTGGCGCGGCCCAGCAGGCGAACAGGGGCGCCAAGGCCGTTGGGGCCGTCGGGCCCGGGGGCGGTGCCCCGGCCCAGCATGAGCTGCAAGAAGCGCGCGTAGTCGCTGGCGGTAGACACCAGCCCGCCACCGGCCGACTCGAACACGGGCGGCGCGGTCACCTCAATCAGCGGCATGCCAAGGCCGGTTTGCGGGTCGCGCTCAAAGGCTTCGGCCAGGCGGTGCTGCTGCGCGGCCGGTACCGAAAAGCCCGTGTCGTGCATACCCAGTGGGCCAAACACACGGCGCAGCAGGATGGCGCCCAGGCTTTCGCCCTCGATCACCTCCAGCACCGCACCCAGCACGTCGGTGGCGCGGCTGTATTCCCAGCAGGTGCCGGGCTGGTGGACCAGGGGCAAGGGCCCCAGCGCCGCGACCAGATCGGCGTTGCTGTGGCGGCGCGAGCCAATGCGGGCGGCGCGGTAGGCGTCGGGCACGGTGCCGGCCTCCCATGCGTAGCTCAGGCCGGCGGTGTGGCGCAGCAGGTCGTGCACCGTGGCCTCGCGCTGCACGGGGGCGGTGGTGCCGGTGGCTTCGTCGTATACGCGCTGGCCGGCAAAGGCGGGCAGGTAGTGCGCCACGGGGTGCGACAGCAGCAGGCGGCCTTCTTCCATGAGCATCATCGCCACCAGCGAGGCGATGGGCTTGGTCATGGAATAGATGCGGAACACCGTGTCGGGCGCCATGGCGGGCACCGCCGATTCGGCGCTGGGCGGGCGCTGGTGGCCCACCGCCGTGTGCAGCACCGTGTGGCCCCGGTGGTGGATGAGGGCCACGGCACCGGGCAGCAGGCCCTGGTCCACATGGGTTTGCAGCACGGAGCGCAGGCGGGCGAGGGCGGTGGGGTTCATGGCGGGTGGAAGTGGGTTTTGAGGTAATTTTGGCCGGTAGCGCTAGTGCAAATTACGCTGGCAGCTATCAAAAACAGAGCAAATCTGGCAGACCTTGAATGCGGGTTTCAGGGCGTCGCATTGGCCGCGCGGCTGCGTTCCTGCTCTTGCAGTTCGCGCCATTGCACCTTGCCCGTGCCGGACTTGGGCAGGCTGTCCACCAGCTGCACGATGCGCGGGCTTTTGTAGGCGGCCATGTGTTCGTGGCTCCAGTCGATGATGGACTGCTCGCTCACCTTGCCCTGGAAGGCGTCGCGCAGCACGACCAGGGCCTTGACGGTCTCGCCCCGGCGCTCGTCGTGCGCCGCGATCACGCACACCTCCTGGATGGCGGGGTGGGCGTACATCATGGCCTCGACCTCGGCGGGCCAGACCTTGAAGCCCGATGCATTGATCATGCGCTTGAGCCGGTCCACCATGAAGAAGTAGCCGTCCTCATCCACCTGCGCCAGGTCGCCCGTGCGCAGAAAGCGCTTGCTGTCTAGCGTCACAAAGCTGTCGGCGGTGGCCTGCGGGTTGTTCCAGTAGCCCCGCATGACCTGCGGGCCGTGCACCACGATCTCGCCAATCTCGCCCGGGGGCAGTTCGGCGAACGTGGCCGGGTCCACCACGCGCGCATCCACGTCGAACACCGGGATGCCCAGGCACTGCGGCTTAGGGCGGTGCGGCGGGTTGATGTGGGTAGCGGCCATGGTTTCAGACATGCCGTAGCCCTCCACATAGTCGAGCCCGGTCAGGTCCTTCAGCTGCTGCGCCACGGCCTTGGGCATGGCCGCGCCGCCGCCGCGTATGGCCTGGATGCTGCTGATGTCGTAGTCGGCGATGCGCGGGTTGGCCAGAAAGTCCACCACCATGGTCGAGATGGCCTGCCAGATCGTGACCCGGTAGCGCTGGATGAGCTGGGCAGCCGCGTCACGGTCCCAGCGCGGCAGCACGACCACGGTGGCGCCCACAAACAGCGGCCCGTTCATGCTGCCCGACAGGCCGGTGACGTGGAACAGCGGCAGCACCGCGAGGTAGGTCGAATCCTGCGTGCGCGCAAACCACTGCACTCCGCCCACCAGCGTGCTCATGGCGCTGCGGTGCGTGTGCATGCAGCCCTTGGGGTGGCCCGTGGTGCCCGAGGTGTAGGGCATCACGCACAGGTCGTCGGGTCCGGTGGTGATGGGGCCGGGGGAGCGCTGCTGCGCCAGCATGTCGCTCCACAGCGTGACGCCGGGGGCATCAATCGCCTGGCGCGGTGCGCTGACGAAAGCAGGCACGGGCAGGTCGGTGGGCACCTGCAGGTAGTCGCTGTAGGCGGCCACGATCAGGTGCTTCAGCTTGCCTTCGCTCCCAGCAGCATCCACCAGCGGCTGCGCCTGCGCGTGCAGGTCCTGCGGCACAAAGGCCACGGTGGCGCCGCTGTCGTGCACGTAGTGGCGAAGCTCGTCGGTGCGGTTCATGGGGTTCACCGGCACCACCACCGCATTGGCGCGCAGGATGCCGTAGAACGCCAGAATCCACTGCGGGCTGTTCTGCATGTACAGCAGCACCCGGTCGCCCGCCTTCACGCCACACACCTGCTGCAAGAAGCCTGCGATGTGCTCGGCCTGCTGCTGGAACTGGCGGAAGGTCACCAGCGTGTCGTAGAACACCAGAAAAGGCTTGTCCGGGTAGCGCGCGGCCGACACCTCGGCGTTGTGGAACAGGTGCGTCTGCGGCAGCGTGAGGTGGCGCGACAGGCCGGGCGGCCAGTGGGCGAGGTGGCGGTCGGACATGGGATACGGAACTCTGGGTTGATTCGTGCGGGGTACAGGCCGGGCAAAACAGGGCACAACTCAGGCGAGGGACGGCCAGCAAGGGCCGCCCCGCAGCCAAGGCCGTCGTCCCCCTGAGGGGGAAGGCGCGCAGCGCCTCAGGGGGCTCAAATCAAGCTAGCGCCACCATCCACCACGATGCTTTCACCCGTGATGTGCCGAGAGGCGTTGGACGCCAGAAACACCACCGCGCCCTTGAGGTCCTCTTCGCCGCCAATGCGGCGCAGCGGCGTGCGCTCGATCATTGCCGGGCCCAGCTTTTCGATGAGGCCGCTGGCCATTTTGCTGGGGAAGAAGCCGGGGCAGATCGCATTGACGCGAACGCCGTAGTGCCCCCATTCGGACGCCAGCGTGCGCGCAAAGTGCAGCGCGGCGGCCTTGGAGGTGTTGTAGGCAATGGTGTTCATGCCCGGGGGCGTGCCCTTGAGCGCGGCCACCGAGGCCGTGACGATGATCGAGCCCTTGCCGCGCGGGATCATGCAGCGCTTGCCCACTTCGCGCGACAGGAAGAACGGCGCGCTCACGTTCAGGTCCATCACCTTGTGCCAGGCGGCGTCGGGGTAGTCCTCGGCCTTGGCGCCCCAGGTGGCGCCCGCGTTGTTGACCAAAATGTCGATGGTGCCAAAGCGTTCGACCACCTGGTCCACCAGGCCGGGGATGTCCTCGGTCTTTTGCAGGTCGTTCACCACGGTCAGCACCTCGTAGCCCATGCCTTCCAGGTGCTTTTTGGCCTCGGCCAGCTCATCGGCCTTGCGCGCGGTGATGGCGAGTTTGGCGCCCATTTCGCCCAGGGCTTCGGCCATCTGCAGGCCCAGGCCGCGCGAGCCGCCGGTGACCAGGGCGACCTGGCCGGTGAGATCGAAGAGTTGCTTGACGCTCATGGAGAAAACGCTTTCGTGCAGAGAGAGGGTGAAGGTGAATGAATGCCCGATCCCGGGTCCCGGTGGCTCGTGGCGCGCCGGGTGGGGTGAAGGGGGGCGGGGAAGGCGGCGGTGGCCGCCGTGCAGGTCGATTGGTCAGCGCTTCATGCTAGCCCCGCACCCGCCCGGTGTAAAACCGGCGCTGTCACCTTTGAAACTCTGGGCGCTGCCGCTTTTCTCGCCGGGTGTGGGATGGCGCCTACCCCCGCTTGCGGCCACGGCGGATGGACGGATGAGCGCCATGGCCCTAGGCTCGCGGGGATGAACGAGTCTTCCCCGCCCCTAGCGACAACCCCCTGGCTTGCCCGCATGGCCCAGCCCTTGCAGCCGCTGTGGCGCTTGGTGCAGCCGTTCTGGCGCGCCGCGCAGATGTGGTTGGACGCCGACGGGCTGCGCATGAGCGCGGCCATGTCGTTCTACGGCATGCTGAGCCTGGCGCCCCTGCTGCTCTTGCTGGTGGGCGTGCTGGGCTGGTGGGTGGACCGTAGCTACCTGGAGAGCAGCCTGGTCGCCCAGGTGCAGTCGGTGATGGGCCAGCAGGTGGCCGATGTGGTGCGCCAGGCCCTGACCAGCGCCCGGGCGCCTTCAGAGGGGCGGCTGGCATCGATCATCGGTTTTGGGGTCCTGGTCTCGGGGGCCACCGGGGTGTTTGTGGAGCTGCAGTCCGCGCTGGAGCGGCTGTGGCGCAAGGAGGGCTACACGCCGCCCCTGCGCGCCGCGTGGTGGCGCATGGCGTCGCTGCGGCTGCGGGGGCTGGCTTATGTGCTGGCGTTGGGGTTCTTGCTGCTGGTGTCGCTGGCGCTGTCCACCTTGATCCACCTGCTGGCGGGCTGGGCCGGGCAGCGCTTGGCCACAGCCCATCTGCCCGCATTGGCACCCCTGGCGCCGCTGCTGCAGCTGGTCAACGAAGCCATTGCCTTCGGGCTGGCCGTGGCGCTGTTTGTGGGGCTCATGCGCATCGGCGCGGGCCCCAAGCCGTCGCTGCGCTACCTGGTGATGGGCGCCGTGGTGGGCGCCACGCTGTTCACGGTGGGCAAGCAGCTGCTGGCCTGGTACCTGTCCACCGCCGCCGTGGTGTCGGCCTACGGCGCGGCGGGCTCGCTGGTGGTGCTGCTGATGTGGATCTACTTTTCGTCGGCCATCCTGCTGTTTTCTGCCAGTTGCGCCCAGGCCCTGGAGGATGCCCTGCACTCGGGCCCCCGCCGCCCGGCGGCGCTGGCGCGGTGGGCGGCATTGGCCCGTGCGCGGGCGCAGGGGCTGTAAATGTTGGCAACAGTGGGTTTTGCATGGAACACAGGGCATTGCCGTGGCCCCGCTGGCGGCGCGGGCCGTGTCCCGGGCGCTGGCCTGCGATGCAAGTGGGCCCATTGCTCGGGGCCCTGCGAGCCAAAGTTAGCCATAGGCGGCTTACCGCTGCTTACGGTCGCTTACAAAGCGGCCGCACCGCAGTGCCTGTGGCTGTGTACCTTTGCACCATCCGGCCCGTTGAACGACCACGGCCCCCCGCCCCGGCAGGCGCATCGAGCCTCCTCGCGCACCCGCCGCCCTGCGGACACCTCCTACCACATTGCACAAGGAAATGACCATGAACCTGACGGTTTCTACTCCCACCCCGCCCGCAACCGCCGCAGCCCCTGCCGGTTCGGCCATGAAATGGATGTGGGCGGCCATTGGCGTGCTGGGCGTGAGCGTGCTGGCCCTGGGCGCCACTCTGGTGATGCAAAACCGCACGCCCTCGGCGGCCGATGCGGCATCTCCCGCCACTCTGGCGGCCGCCCCCCGCACGCCCGAATCCCAGATCATTGATGAAAAGCGGGCGCAAGCGCCGGTTGTATCTGGTCAAGGCGCTATGAATAGCGGAGCAAACTACCGTCCGCAGGCGGGTGGCAGCGCAGGCCGATCCGGTGACATGGCGGGCAGCATGGCCCCCGGAGGGGTGGCGCAGCCCGTGCGTGCAGCGGCGCCCCTGTGCCAAAGCTGCGGCCGTGTCGAGTCCGTGCAGGCCGTTCAACAGGCTGCCCCTGCCACAGGCGTGGGTGCTGTAGCTGGTGGCGTGCTGGGCGCGGTGGTAGGCAACCAGATCGGCAAGGGCAGCGGCCGCACCGCCGCCACCGTGCTGGGTGCCGTGGGCGGCGGTTACGTGGGCCACAAGGTCGAGGAGCGCAGCCGCACCCACACGGTGTACCAGATCGCCGTGCGCATGGAAGACGGTTCGCTGCGCCACTTCCAGCGCGCTGAGCCCACGGCGGTGGGCACGCCCGTCGTGCTGCAAGGCAAGGGCTTCCGTGTGGACCAGGGGGGTCAGGCGCGCGCCGCAGACCCCTATGGCCAGCCGCAGCCTCAGCCGGGCGCGGTGCGGGTGTCTGACACTTACTGAGTCAGCTGCTTCAAGAAAGACAAAAGCCCGCAGATGCGGGCTTTTGTCTTTCTTGCCTGAGCCTGGTTAGAGAACCACCGGAATCTCGGTCGCAGGCGGCGTGTTGCGGCTGCGTCCACAGCGCACCAGGCCATCGATCATCACCATGCCAATGCCCGGGATGTCGCCCAGCTGCACGCTCTCCAGCAGCGTGGCGCCCGCAGTGTGCTGCGCCCGGTCCATGAACACAAAGTCGGCCGCGCGGCCCACTTCGACCAGGCCACAGTTCAGGTTGCGGATGCGCGCCGTGTTGCCGGTTGCAAAGCAGAACACCAGCTCGGCCGGGATGTCGGCAAAGCTCGATATCAGCGCAATCATGCGCAGCATGCCCAGTGGCTGCACGCCTGAGCCCGCCGGGCCGTCTGTGCCCAGGATCACGCGGTGCGGGCACTTGAGTTCGATGGCCGCGCGGGCGGCCTGGATGGCGATCTTCTCGTTGCCGTTGTGCACCAGCTCGATCGCGCGGGACGACTTCTCGCACAGCTCGCACACATGCTTCCAGGGCAGGGAGGTGTGGCCGCCGTTGATGTGACCGATCACGTCGGCATCGGCCTCCAGCACCACGTCCTTGTCGATCAGGCCCGAGCCCGGGATGGACGGGCCGCCCGTGTGGATGGTGCTCTGGATGCCGTGCTTGCGCGCCCAGGCCACCATTTGCTGGGCCTCGTAGCCCGCCTTGACGGAGCCCAGGCCCACTTCGCCCAGCAGGGTCACACCGGCATCGGCCAGGTCCTTGAAGTCCTGTTCGGTCATGCCTTTTTCGATGACGGGGGCGCCCGCGATCACCTTCACACCACCGGGGCGGAAGTTGTCGAACGAGCGCTGCGCCGTGATGGCCAGCGCCTTGAGGCCCACGATGTCCTTGGGGCGGCCGGGCAGGTGCACTTCACCGGCCGAGACCATGGTGGTCACGCCGCCGTTCATGGTCGAGTCGATCCACCCGATCTGGTTCTGGCGCGGCGTCCAGTCGCCAAACACCGGATGCACGTGGCTGTCGATCAGACCGGGCGCCACGCAGGTCTGGCGCGCGTCGATCACGGTGTTGGCGTGGTCGGTGTCGCAGTCCTTGTAGCGGCCCACGGCCACGATGAGTCCGTCGTTGACGACGATGGTGTCGGCGTCGAGGATGGGGCGGTCCAGGTCGCCCGACAACAAAAGACCGATGTTCTGGATGACGACCTTGCCTGACTTGCCGCCGGCTGCTGCTTCTGCCATGGATTCTCCTCGTGGGGTGGTGAGCGGGGCGCCATGCGGCGCTCCGCAGGGAAAAATCTCTTGTCGATTCAGGCCGTTGCTGTTGCCTTGCCCTTGGGCAGGCTGGGGCCGGGCGCCACGGTGCGCAGCACGCTGTCGATGACGAAGGATTCCCAGTGCGCCAATGCATCGGGCGTCTCCAGGTCTTCGCCCAGAAAGGCCGACAGCGTGTGCCGGTTGGACATGTAGAAGTAGCCCGTGGCGGCGATCAGCAGGTATACGTCGCGCGCCGACACGTCTTTGCGGAACAGTCCCTGCGCCTGGCCGCTTTCGAGCACGCGGCGGATCACCTCGATGGCGGGCGACGAGTATTCGCGGGCGCGCATCGACTTGGAGATGTGCTTGCCCTTGTGCAGGTTCTCGGTGTTGAGCAGCGTGATGAACTCGGGGTTCTTGCGGTAGTAGCCCACCACAAAGCGGATCACGGCCTGCAGTGCCTCGACCGGTTTGGCGGTGTCCAGATCCAGTTTGGATTCCGCATCGTTCATGCGCCGGTAGGTTTCTTCCAGCACCTCGATGAACAGGCCTTCCTTGCTGCCGAAGTAGTAATAGATCATCCGGTCGAAGGACTTGGCTGCCTTGGAGATCTTCTCCACGCTGCCGCCTTCGTAGCCGTAGCGGGCGAACACCTTGGTCGCCGCTTTCAGGATGTTGTCGCGCGTGGTCTGTGCGGCCTGTTCACGCACGCCCGTCTTGCGGGTTGATGCGGAGCGGGGGGACGCGGTCCGGGTCTTGGTGGGAGTGGCAGACATGGCGGGTCCTGGTGGATGACGCGGGCCCCGGGGGAGGGGCCTGCCGGGGGATCACTGCTCTGCGAACGCGCGCTCGATCACGAAGTCACCGGGCTTCGTGGTGTTGCCCTCATTGAAACCGCGCGCTTCCATCATGTGCTTGAGGTCGCGCAGCATCTCGGGGCTGCCGCAGATCATCACGCGGTCTTCGGCGGGGTTGAGTGCGGGCAGGCCCAGGTCGCGGGCGAGCTGGCCGTTTTCGATCACGGTGGTCACACGGCCCTGGTGTTTGAACTCCTCGCGCGTCACCGTGGGGTAGTACTTGAGTTGCTTGGTGACCATCTCGCCCAGAAACTCGTGCTGCGGCAGTTCCTGGGTGATGTAGTCGTGGTAGGCCAGTTCCTTCACCTCGCGCACACCGTGCACCAGGATGACTTCCTCGAACTTCTCGTAGGTCTCGGGGTCGCGGATCAGGCTCAGGAACGGGGCCACGCCCGTGCCGGTGGAGAGCATGTACAGGCGTTTGGCAGGCAGCAGGTAGTCGATCAGCAGGGTTCCCGTGGGCTTCTTGCCCACCACGATGGTGTCGCCCACCTTGATGTGCTGCAGGCGCGAGGTCAGCGGGCCGTCGGGCACCTTGATGGACAGGAACTCCAGGTGCTCTTCGTAGTTGGGGCTCACGATGCTGTAGGCGCGCAGCAGGGGTTTGCCGTTCTCGCCGCGCAGGCCAATCATCGTGAAATGCCCGTTGGAAAAGCGCAGCGCGGTGTCGCGCGTGGTGGTGAAGGAGAAAAGGCGGTCGGTCCAGTGGTGGACCGTCAGGACGCGTTCGTCAAGAAAGGCGCTCATGGTGCGTTAGATGGAAAAGTTGGAAGCAAATACGAAAAAGCAGCTGAAGTGCTGGCCTGGAAACGCCTTAGAACAAGGTTTCCGGGCCGGATGGCTTGTGGCTCGCAACCCTCCATTGTTCCGCATCTCGCAAACACACCTTTCTCGGCGTGGTTGAAGGCCGCCGGACAGCCTGGTTCGGGTGTCGGCACCAAATGCGGACATTCGTCTTTGCGTGCGTCATTTTGGGGCTCCTCATGCACCGTTTTTGGGGGTGCGAAAACACCATTGCAGAGTCTTATTGATTCCGCTACATTGACATCAAATGTAGCGTTCACAACATTTAAGTTAAGTGAATGCTACACAAAATGCAATGCGCATACAAGCACTTGCGACAAGAGCAATGAATGGGCCGTCAAGATGACTGAACACACCAAGACCGATGGGCTGCCGGGCATGGATGCGCCAGATCTGCCGCAGGTGCTGGAGCGCGCCCGACCGCGCAACGACCGCATGAATGCTGCCAAGGTCGAGTGCAATGCGTGCCCGGTGCTGTGCCAGATTTCCGAGGGCCGGGCCGGTGCATGCGACCGCTATGCCAACCATGCGGGCGTGCTGGTGCGGCTGGACCCGGTGGTGTTGCTGCGCAAGACGCTGGAATCCGGCGAGGCCACGCTGGTGCCGTTTGCGGGCCGCGCCGAGGCTGCAGAAGGTGCCGGGACCGCAGTGGCTCCTGAACCCGCATGGAACGGCGATCTATTGCTGTCGGAAGAAGTGTTTGTGACAGGCGTGGGATCGTCCACCACCTACCCTGACTACAAACCTGCGCCCTTCATCGTGGGCTCCCAAACCGATGGCGTGGACATGGTCACCGTGGTCACCGAGGGCATCTTCAGCTACTGCAGCTTCAAGGTGAAGATCGACACCGACCGCTTCCTCGGCTCCGAACAGGCCAACGTGCGCTGCAAGGGCGAGGTGGTGGGGCATGTGACCACGGCCGAATACGGCTCGCAGATGCTGTCGCTGGGTGGTGTGCACCACCTCACGGGTGGCACCAAGAAGGAAGGCCGCATCACCGCCGAGATGATGCAAGCCCTGGGCAACAAGCAGGCGGTGGAGTTCACCATCGACGGTGGCTCGCAGCTCGTGATCCAGGCTGGGCGCGCGCCCATCGTCAATGGCGTGGCCGAGCAGCGCATGCGTGTGGGCTGCGGTTCTGCGGCCATCGGCATCTTTGCGCGCCAGTTCTTTGGCCATGCAGATGAGGTGGTGGTGGTGGACGACCACATCACCGGCGTGCTCACCGAGCACCAGGCGGGTCGTTGCCTGGACATGAAGCCATCGGGCATCCAGATGCGCGGGCGCAAGTCCACGCCGGGCCGTTACTTCCAGGTGGCCAACCCGGGCACCGGCTGGGGCGGCACCGACATTGCTGACCCGCTGTCCATCATTGAGGGCTGGGACGAATCCGTGGCCTGGCCGGGGCTGCGCCTGTTGATGACCTCCACCACCGGGGAGCATGCCTCCTGGTACGTGCTGGACGCGCAACTCCATCCGGTGGAGGCCGAGATGCCCGCCGAAGTGCGCCGCATCGTGGACCGCATTGGTGAAAACTGCGAGCCCTCGCTGGCTTCCGTGCTGTTCCTCGGCGGTGCAGGCGGCAGCCTGCGCGCAGGGGTGACCGAAAACCCGGTGCTGCTCACCCGCTCCATCAAGAACGCGCTGGTCAACGTGACCTGTGGCGGTGCCCCGGCCTATGTGTGGCCGGGCGGCGGTATCACCGTGATGGCCGACGTGCTGCGCATGCCAGACAACAGCTTTGGCACCGTGCCCACGCCCGCCATCGTGGCGCCCATCGAGTTCAGCATGCGCCGTGCGGACTACGAAGCGCTGGGCGGGCACACCGAACAGATCCGCAGCCTGCGCGACATACTGGAGCGCGGTGCGTGGCACAACGACGGTGCCCCGCAGGCGCGCGTGTGGCAAACCTTGCCCGCTGCCAACCCGTGGCCGCTGGGTCGCCCACCTCTGCTGGGTTGAGTGGGTCGCGCCGTGAACGCTTGCCGCAATCTCCTGTCCGACGGCCGTTGGCATTTCCAGCATGGCCCGATGGACCTTATCCTCCAGGCCGAAGGGGCGCGCGACGCCGTGGCCCTGGCGCATGAGCGTGCGTGGCAGCGTTTTGAAGGGCTGCTGCAGGAGCTGGTGAATGAACTCCCCGGCCTGCGGGCGCCGGTGGGTGCGCATTGCACGTTGCAGGGCGCGGTGGCGCGCCGCATGTGGGCCGCCTGCAGCCCTTATCGCGCAGGCTTCATCACATCGATGGCGGCGGTGGCGGGCGCGGTGGCGCAGGAGATTCTGGCCTGCTACGAACAGCCGGGCATAGACCGCGCCTGGATCAACAACGGCGGCGACATTGCGCTGCACCTGGCGCCGGGCCAGTCGGTCACGGTGGGGGTGTACGCTGACATCGCCGCACTGAATGCTGCACAGTTGCGCAACGGACTCGTACTGGATGGACAGATCCGCATCGACAGCGCCATGCCAGTGCGCGGTGTGGCCACTAGTGGCTGGCGCGGGCGCAGCCAGTCGCTCGGCATTGCCGACAGCGTGACGGTGCTGGCGCGCACGGCGGCGCAGGCCGATGCAGCGGCAACCATCGTGGCGAACGCGGTGAATGTGGCCGATGTGCGGATTGTGCGCAGGCCCGCATACCAGGTGCGGGACGACAGTGACCTGGGTGTCATCCCTGTCACCGTAGATGTCCCCGCCTTGCCCAAAGAGCTGGTGAGCCGGGCCTTGCACCAGGGGCTGCAAAAAGCGCAAGAATTGCAGTCCAGCGGCCTGCTGTGGTTTGCACTGCTGGCATGCCAGGGCCAGTGGGTGGCGACCTCGGCGCCCCAAGCCCTGACGGGAGCGGCGTTGCCGCGGGGTGCAGAGAAGGAATCGGAAGTTGGTTCAGTATTTGCTTAACGAATTGCACAGGTCTCCAGAATGATCCAGATACGACGCGTTTTCACCCATCTTGAGGAAATCCGGCACGAATTCGGGCCGGTGGCCGACGTGCCGCTGCTGCGTGGTGCCATCGGCGCGGTGCTGACCAACCCGTTTGCGGGACGGTACGAGCCCGACATCCTCCCCATGATGGACGCGCTGCAGGACGTGGGGCTGGACATGGCCCAGCGCCTCCTGAAGGCCATGGGCGTGCTCGCCGAGCGCATCGAGACCTATGGCAAGGGTGCCATCGTGGGCGCGGCCGGCGAGCTGGAGCATGGCGCGCTGTGGCATGTGCCCGGTGGCTACGCCATGCGCGAACTGCTGGGCTGGAAGGGCGACCGCAACGCCTACGCCAAGGGCCAAGCCGAAGAGAAGACGGGGCAGCCCGCCAACGCGTTGTCCATCGTGCCCTCTACCAAGAAAGTGGGCGGCCCCGGCGCGGCGCTGGATGTGCCGCTGACCCATATCAACGCCAGTTACGTGCGCAGCCATTTCGACGCGATCGAAGTGCGTGTTCCGGGCGCGCCCTCCGCCGATGAGATCGTGTTCATACTTGCCATGTCCACGGGACCGCGCATCCATGCCCGTGTCGGCGGGCTCCAGGCGGCAGACATCAGCCAGTGGAACGGCCTGCGCTGAGCAGCGCGCCGACCTGCACACCATCGAACAAGACAAGACCCCAAGGAGCCAAAAATGTCAGCCAAGATTCGAAAGATCATCGTCCAGACCGACGAAGTCCGCGTGGAAATGGGGCGTGACGTTCAGCCCCCGGTGCGCAAGGCGCTGGCCATGGCCGTGATCGAGAACCCCTTTGCCGGACGTTATGTGGAAAACCTCGACGAACTCATCGCCATCGGCGAGGAGCTGGGCGGTCTTCTGGGCGCTCGCTGCGTGCAGGCCCTGGGCATTGAACCCAGCCAAGCCCAGAGCTACGGCAAGGCCGCCATCGTGGGCGAGGCGGGCGAGCTGGAACATGCCGCTGCCATCCTGCACCCCAAGCTGGGCGCACCCCTGCGTGTGGCGGTCGAGAAGGGCGCCGCTCTGGTCCCATCCAGCAAGAAGATGGGAGGCCTGGGCACGGCCATCGACGTTCCCCTGGGCCACAAGGACGCCGCCTACGTGCGCAGCCATTTCGACGCCATGGAAGCCCGTGTGGCCGATGCCCCGCGGGCCAATGAAATCGTGGTGGCCGTTGTCGTGACGGACAGCGGGCGGCCGTTGCCACGTGTCGGTGGCCTCACGGCCTCTGAAATAAAAGGCGTTGACGGCCTGCGCTGAGTCCGGCGCGCGCGCAACACTCACCTGTCCTGTCTTACCCCCGTTCGATCTCTCTCCAACCATCCTTCAGGAGTCTCCCCATGACGATGCGACGAAACCTCATGCGTGCCACGGCTGCGGCTGCATTGGCCCTCACCCTGGCCCCTGTTTTTGCCCAAGGCGTGATCAAGATTGGCGAGGTCAACAGCTACAAGGCACAACCTGCTTTCCTGGAGCCCTACAAGAAAGGCATGGAGCTGGCGGTCGATGAGATCAACGCTGCGGGCGGCGTCAATGGCAAGAAGATCGAACTGATTACGCGCGACGACAACGCCAACCCCGGCGACGCCGTTCGCGTGGCTGAAGAGCTGGTGTCGCGCGAGAAGGTCGATGTGCTGGCGGGCACCTTCCTGTCGAACACCGGCTTGGCGGTGGCCGACTTCGCCAAGCAGAAGAAGTTTTTCTTCCTGGCTGGCGAGCCGCTGACCGACAAGATGACCTGGCAAGGAGGCAACCAGTACACCTTCCGCCTGCGTCCTGGTACCTACATGCAGGCCGCCATGCTGGTGCCCGAGGCCGCCAAGATGAAGAAAAAGCGCTGGGCTGTGGTCTACCCCAACTACGAATACGGGCAGTCTGCCGTGGCGGCCTTCAAACAACTGCTCAAGGCCGCCCAGCCCGACGTGGAGTTTGTGGCCGAACAAGCCACTCCACTGGGCCGGGTGGACGCCGGCAGCGTGGTGCAAGCGCTGTCCGATGCCAAGCCCGACGCCGTCTTCAACGTGCTGTTTGGCGCGGACTTGTCGAAGTTCGTGCGCGAAGGCAACACGCGCGGCCTCTTTAAGGGCATTGAGGTGGTCAGCGTGTTGACGGGCGAACCCGAATACATGGACCCCCTGAAAGACGAGGCCCCCAACGGCTGGCTGGTGACCGGCTATCCCTGGTACGGCATCAACACCCCCGCACACAAGGCGTTCGAGCAGGCCTACCAGGCCAAGTTCAAGGACTACCCGCGTCTGGGCTCGGTGGTGGGCTACAGCATGATCAAGTCGGCCGCGGCCGGTATTGCCAAAGCCAAGAGCACCGACACCGACAAGCTGGTCGCTGCCTTTAAGGGTCTGCAGGTGGACACCCCGTTCGGCAAGATCACCTACCGTCCCGAAGACCACCAGGCCACCATGGGCGCGTTTGTCGGTCGCACCAAGAACGAAGGCGGCAAGGGCGTGATGGTGGATTACGTCTACCTGGATGGCGCTGATGCCAAGTACCAGCCGTCCGCAGCCGACGTGAAGAAGTCGCGAAGCGCTGATTGATTCCCTCTGAGGTCTGAGGCGCCTGCCGCGCCTCGGTCCCGGCAGGCGCTACCTGCAGTCCGGCACCGCCCGGTTCTGCGGGTGCTGGCTGGTGTTGGCTGGAGCACGGCCGGCTTCTTTCATGGCCTTCGCGCTGGCAAAAACGGTGTGAACAGGCCCTACAGGGTTTATCGAACATGAGTTTTTCGGGTTTCATCGTCCAGCTCATCAACGGGCTGGCGAGCGCGTCGTCGCTGTTCCTCGTGGCGGCGGGTCTGTCGCTGATCTTTGGCGTGACCCGCATCGTGAACTTTGCCCATGGCTCGTTCTTCATGGTGGGCATCTATGTCGCGTACTCGCTGGTCGAGCGCCTGAGCGGTGCCCTGGGCTTCTGGGTGGCCTTGCCACTGGCCGCGCTGATCGTCGGCGTGCTCGGGGCGCTGATCGAGGTGGTGCTGCTGCGTCGCATCTACAAGGCGCCCGAGCTGTTCCAGCTGCTGGCCACGTTTGCCCTGGTGCTGGTCATCAAGGACGCTGTGCTGTGGCTTTGGGGCCCTGACGAACTGCTGGGCCCACGCGCGCCGGGCCTTTCAGGTTCGGTCAGCTTGCTGGGGCGGCAGTTCCCCAGCTACGACCTGTTCCTCATCGTGGTCGGTCCGCTGGTGCTGGGCGCAGTCTGGCTGCTGCTCACGCGTACCCGGTTTGGCACGCTGGTGCGTGCCGCCACGCAAGACCGCGAGATGGTGAGCGCCCTGGGCGTCAACCAGGCCTGGTTGTTCACGGCCGTGTTTGCGCTGGGCGCGATGCTGGCTGGGCTGGGTGGCGCACTGCAGCTGCCCCGCGAGCCCGCCACGCTGGAGATGGACCTGCACACCATCGGTGCCGCCTTCGTGGTGGTGGTGGTGGGGGGCATGGGTTCCATCCCGGGCGCGTACGCCGCGGCCCTGCTGATCTCCGAGATCAAGGCCATCTGCATCTGGCTGGGTGTGGTCGATGTGTTCGGCCTGAGTGTTTCGTTTTCCAAGCTGACCCTGGTGGTGGATTTTCTGGTGATGGCGGTGGTGCTGGTCTGGCGCCCGTGGGGCCTGTTCGGCCGGCCGCAGGCACCCAGCCGCTATGTGGGTATGCAGGAGGAGCCGTTGCGTCGCCCGCGCAAGGCTTATCTGGTGGCGGCCGCCGTGCTGGGCCTGCTGCTGGCAGCAGCGCCGGTGCTGACCGCGCAGTCACCGTACACCACGGTGCTGCTGATTGACTTGCTGATCGCAGCGCTGTTTGCGGCCAGCCTTCACTTCATCATGGGGCCTGCGGGCATGCACTCCTTCGGCCATGCCGCCTACTTCGGGCTGGGCGCCTATGGTGCGGCCCTGCTGGTGCGCTCGCTTGGGCTACCCATGGAGGTCGCATTGGTGGTGGCGCCGCTGGTGGCCGCCGCCGGGGCGTTTGTCTACGGCTGGTTTGCGGTGCGGCTGTCGGGTGTGTACCTTGCCATGCTGACACTGGCCTTTGCCCAGATCACCTGGGCCATCACCTACCAGTGGGACAGTTTCACGGGGGGCAGCAACGGCCTGACCGGTGTCTGGCCTGCGGCCTGGCTGGCAGACAAGCGCATGTATTACTGGCTCACGCTGGCACTGGTGGGGGCGGGGGTGTGGTGGCTGCGCCGCGTGCTGTTCTCGCCGTTTGGCTATGCGCTGCGCGCGGGGCGCGACTCTGTGCTGCGGGCCGACGCCATCGGTATCGACGTCAAGCGCATGCAGTGGGCGGCGTTTGTGGTGGCGGGCACGGCGGCAGGGCTGGCAGGGGCGCTGTATGCGTTCTCCAAGGGCAGTATTTCGCCGGAGTCGCTGTCCGTGGGCAAATCGGTGGATGGGTTGGTGATGGTGCTGCTCGGCGGCATCCAGACGCTGGCTGGCCCCGTGGTGGGTGCGGTCACCTTCACCTGGCTGCATGACACCGTGGCGCGCAACACCGACTACTGGCGCGCCATGCTGGGCGCCATCATCCTCATCCTGGTGCTGCTGTTTCCGCAGGGCATCGCGGGCACCATCAAGCAGATTTTTGACAACATGCGCGACGCCAAGAACACCAAGGAGGGCACGGCATGAGCCTCCTCAAAGTCACCGGTCTGGGCAAATCGTTTGGCGGCGTGAAGGCGGTGGACGGCATCCACTTCGAACTCGCTGCGGGTGAGCTGCTGGCGCTCATCGGCCCCAATGGCGCAGGCAAGTCCACCACCTTCAACATGGTCAATGGCCAGCTGCCCGCCGATGCCGGCTCCATCCAGCTCAACGGCCAGGAGCTGGTGGGCCGCAAGCCCCGCGACATCTGGCGCATGGGGGTGGGCCGCACCTTCCAGATCGCCGAAACCTTTGCATCGCTGACGGTGGTGGAGAACGTGCAGATGGCACTGATCTCCAACGACGGTCTGCTGTTCTCGATGTGGCGCAGGGCTGCCGACCACAAACGCGAAGAAGCCCTGGCGCTGCTCGACCAGGTGGGCATGAAGTCGCAGGCCGACCGGCCCTGCAGCGTGCTGGCCTATGGCGATGTGAAGCGTGTGGAGCTGGCGATTGCCATGGCCAACTCGCCCAAGCTGTTGCTCATGGACGAGCCCACCGCCGGCATGGCGCCCAAGGAGCGCAACGAGCTCATGGCGCTGACCAAACAACTGGTGATCGACCGCCACATGGCTGTGCTGTTCACTGAGCACAGCATGGACGTGGTGTTTGCCTATGCCGACCGCATGATCGTGCTGGCGCGCGGGCGCCTGATTGCAGAGGGCAAGCCGCTGGAGCTGCGCGACCACCCCAAGGTGCAAGAGGTCTACTTCGGCACCGGCAAGACGTTTGAGAAGAAAGCCGCAGCCCCTGCGGAGGCGGCATTACCATGACGACCCAGAACCCCAAAGAACTGCTGCTCCAGGCCAAGGGCCTGCAGGCCTGGTACGGCGCCGCGCAAATCCTGTACGACGTGGACCTGGACGTGCGCCGGGGCGAAGTCGTGGCGCTGATGGGGCGCAACGGCGCAGGCAAGTCCACCACGCTCAAGACGCTGATGGGCATGCTGGCCAAGCGCAAGGGCAGCATCCAGTTCATGGGCAAAGACCTCTCCAAAACCGACCCGCACGACGCCGCGCGCCTGGGCCTGGGCTTTGTGCCCGAAGACCGCCGCGTGTTCACCGACCTCACGGTGATGGAGAACCTGGAAGTGGGCCGCCAGCCCGCCCGCACCTGGCCCGACGGCACGGCTGCCCCGGTGTGGACGCCCGAGCGCCTGTTCAAGCTCTTCCCCAACCTGGGCGAGATGCCCCAGCGCCCCGGCGGCCGCATGAGCGGTGGCGAGCAGCAGATGCTCACGGTGGCCCGCACGCTCATGGGCAACCCCTACTTGGTGCTGCTGGACGAGCCCTCTGAAGGTGTGGCCCCTGTCATCGTGGAGCAGATGGCGCACATGATCCTGGAGCTGAAGGAGCAGGGCGTGAGCATCCTGCTGTCCGAGCAGAACATGCACTTTGCCGAGCTGGTGTCCGACCGCGCCTATGTGCTCGAAAAGGGCCAGATCCGCTACCAGGCCAGCATGGAAGAGCTGGCCGCCAACGAAGAGGTGCGGCGCGCCTACCTCAGCGTCTGAAGCAGAAGTTCCCCGGCCCTGGCCCTACCGGGCCGTGGCCGATGTGTCAGTGCGTTCCCAACCGGAGTGTTCACCATGCAAACTGCGCAACGTCGTCGCTTTCTTCTTCAATCGGCCGCGCTCACCGTGGCCGGGGCCAGCTTCCCTGCCAGCTGGGCGGCAGGCAAGATCAAACTCGGTGAGCGAGCGGCGCTCATCGTGGTCGATGTGCAGAACTGTTTTGTCCCCGGCGGCACGCTGCCCGTGGCCAAGGGGGATGAGGTGGTGCCCGTCATCAACCGCATTGCCGCAGCGTTTGAAAACGTGGTGGTCACGCAGGACTGGCACACCCAGGGTCACGCCTCCTTTGCCAGCACCCATGCAGGCAAGAAGCCGTTTGAAACCACCAAGCTCAGTTACGGCCAGCAGGTGCTGTGGCCCGATCATTGCGTGCAGGGCACCGACGACGCCGCCCTGCACAAGGACCTCCAGGTGCCCAAGGCCCAGGTGATCCTGCGCAAGGGCTTTCACCAGCATGTGGACAGCTACTCGGCCTTTGAAGAGGCCGACCGCAAGACCTCCACCGGCCTGGCGGGCTACCTCAAGCAACGCGGCATCAAGACCGTGTTTGTCACGGGCCTGGCCACCGACTTCTGCGTGGCCTGGACGGCGCTCGACGCCAAACGCCTGGGCTTCGAAACCTATGTGGTCGAAGACGCCACCCGCGCCATCGACCTCAACGGATCGCTCGATGCGGCCTGGAAGAACATGAAGGCCAAGGGCGTCAAACGCATCCAGTCCAGCGATATCGACGTCGCCTGATGGCGCACCGCCCCTGCGCTTCGGCGCCGGGGTTTGACGGATTCACAACACCCCGCAGAAATGGTTGCGCTGCCGCTCCGCTTGCAGGGAAACTTGCGCACTTGATGTAAGGAGCGTTTCATGAAATGTCGTGGGATGGAGGAGGGGAGCATCGACCGCCGTGCGGTGCTGACAACACTGGCCGCCGCTGCTCTAGGGGCCGCAGGCCCGGCAGCCGCCGAGACCGGGGTGACAGACACCCGCATCAAGGTGGGGCAGTCGGCCGTGTTCACCGGCCCGGCCAAGGATTTTGGGGTGGACTACAAGGCGGGCATTGCGCTGGCGTTCGACAAGGTCAACAAGACAGGTGGCGTGCAGGGGCGCACGCTGGAGCTGGTGTCGCACGACGATGCCTACGAGCCCAAGAAGACGGCCGAGAACACGGCCAAGCTCATTGATGAAGACAAGGTCTTCGCCCTGATCGGCTATGTGGCCACCGGCAACCTCATCGCCGCCATGCCCCTGGCGGAGAAAGCGGGCGTGCCCATGTTCGCGCCGCTGGTGGGCACCACGTCGTTCCGCACCACGCACAACCGCTACCTGTTCCACGTGCGTGCCAGCTACGAGACCGAGCTGCGCAAGATCGTGGGGCATCTGGCCACGCTGGGCATCAACAACATCGCCGTCATCTACCAGAACAGCGCGTTCGGCAAATCCAACCTCGACACCTGCCTGCAGATTGCCCAGGGCCTGAAGGTCAAGGTGGTCGATTCCGTGCCCATGGAGATCGCCGCCACCGACGCCAAGCCCCAGGTCGCGCAGCTCACCAAGGCCCAGCCGGGCGCGGTGGTGATGATCATGGCGGGCAAGATGGTGGAGGTGTTCCTGCGCGATTACCGGGCCGCAGGCGCAGCGTCGCCGCTGTACACCATCTCGGTGGGCATCACCGACGCACCGGGCTCTGCGCAGCGCCTGAACGGCGGCATCGAAGGCCTGGTCACAGCCAGCATCGTGCCCTCGCCGCAGGCCAGCCGCCTAGCCATCGTGGCCGACTACCGCAAGGACCGCGCGGACGCGGGCGAGAAGATCGATAGCTACACCATGCTGGAGGGCTACATCGCCGCGCGCGTGTTTGTGGAAGGTGTCAAACGCGCAGGCAAAGCGCTCACGCGCGAAGGCTTCATCAAGGCCATGGAAGACATGGGCACCACCAAGATCGGGGACTTTCCGCTGGTGTATGGCCCGGGCAACCACAATGGCTCCAACTTTGTGGACCTGGAGATGTACACGCGCACCGGGTCGCTGCGACGCTGACTGAGAGCACCCCACCGAGACATGCACGCGCCCGCTTCACCCTCTCCGGTCGTCATCAATGGCCAGCCGTTTGCCCTGCCGCAGAGCACCTTGGCCAGCGCCACGCTGCTGCACGTGCTGCGCAACGACCTGTCGCTCAACGGCCCCAAGTACGGCTGCGGCCTGGGGCAGTGCGGTGTATGCACGGTGCTCGTAGATGGATTTGCCGCGCGGGCCTGCGTGATTCCCGCCCAGGGCGTGGCGGGCCGCGAGGTGACCACGCTGGAGGGGCTGCCCGGGCGCTGCCGCAGCACCGCAGGACTTCACCCGGTGCAGCAGGCCTTTGTGGATGAGCAGGCCGCGCAATGCGGCTATTGCCTCAATGGCATGGTGATGATGGCCGTGGCCCTCTTGGAACGCAACCCCGACCCCGATGAAGCGGCCGTGCGCCGCGAGCTGTCGGGCAACCTGTGCCGCTGCGGCACGCATGTCGAAATCATCCGCGCCGTACTGAGCGCGGCGGTGCTGATGCGCGAGGCCCAGGCATGAGCGCCACACCTGACAACGCCGCGCCCCTGCGCGCCCACAGCCCGCTCACCCGCGCCGACTTCCATGCCGCCCAGGGCGTGCTGCTGGTGGTGCGCAACCCGCCGCCCGCACCACCGCCCGTCAAGGGCCAGCCCGCGCTGGTGGCGGGCAACCCGGCCGAGGGCGTGGAGATACTGATCGCCGTGTGGGACGACGGCAGCGTGACCGCGCTCAACGGCCATGTGGACCTGGGCACCGGCATCCGCACTGCACTCGCGCAGATCGTGGCCGAAGAACTCGATGTGCCGCTGGCGCAGGTGAACATGGTGCTGGGCGACACCACGCGCGCGCCCAACCAGGGTGCCACCATCGCGAGCGCGTCCATCCAGATCCATGCCAAGCCCCTGCGCATCGCCGCTGCGCAGGCACGCCACTGGCTGGTGGCGCAGGCCGCAGAGCGGCTGGGCGTGCCGGTGGAGGCACTGCAGGTGCGTGCAGGTGTGGTGCAGGTCACGGCAGACCCGTCGCGCCAAGTGGCCTACGGCGCGCTGCTGGCGGGCGCACACACCACGCTGGAGCTGATGGACGCCACGCCCACCAAGGCCGCCGCCGATTACACCGTGGTCGGCCAGTCCGTGCCGCGCGTGGACATCCCCGCCAAGGTCAGCGGCGAGCTGGTGTTTGTGCACGACATGCGCGTGCCCGGCATGCTGCACGGCCGCGTGGTGCGCCCGCCGTATGCGGGGGCCGACCATGGTGACTTCATCGGCAACACGCTGGAATCGGTGGACCAGCAGTCCATCGCCCACATCCCCGGCATCCGCGCCGTGGTGGTGATCCGCGACTTCGTGGGGATCGTCGCCGAGCGCGAAGAACAGGCCGAGCAAGCCCTGCGCGAGCTGAATGTGCGCTGGAAGGACTGGCCGGCCTTTCCGCGCCAGGACAGCGCCGAGGCGCTGGAGCAGGCCATCCGTGCCAATCCCGCCACGCAGCGTCGCCTGGTGGACGAGGGCGATGTGGAGGGCGCCCTGGCCGCGCTGTCTGCCGACGGCCAGCCCATGCCGCGCACCTATGTGTGGCCGTACCAGATGCATGGCTCCATCGGCCCGTCGTGCGCGGTGGCCGAATGGCGCAGTGATGACAGCACAGGCCGCCCGCGCATGACGGTGTGGGCCGGCACGCAAAACCCCCATGTGCTGCGCGCCGACCTGGCCCGCCTGATGGGCCTGCCCGATGTGGACATCGACCTCATCCGCATGGAGGCCGCAGGCTGCTATGGCCGCAACGGGGCCGACGATGTGGCGGCCGATGCCGCACTGCTCTCGCGTGCCGTGGGCGCCCCGGTGCGCGTGCAGCTCACGCGCGAGCAGGAGCACCTGTGGGAGCCCAAGGGCACGGCCCAGCTCATGCAGGTGCGCGGCGGGCTCAAGGCCGATGGCACCGTGGCGGCGTACGACTTTGAGACCTCCTACCCCTCCAACGGCGCGCCCACGCTGGCCCTGCTGCTCACCCGCACCATCGAACCCGTGGCCCAGGCCTACGAGATGGGCGACCGCACGGCGCGCCCGCCCTACCAGTACGACAACCTGCGCGTGGCCGTCAACGACATGCCGCCCATCGTGCGCGCATCGTGGCTGCGCGGCGTGTCGGCGCTGCCCAATTCGTTTGCGCACGAGTCGTATGTGGACGAGCTGGCCACGGCAGCGGGTGTGGACCCGGTGCAGTTTCGCCTGCAGTTGCTGAACGACCCGCGCGCTGCCGAGCTGGTCCAGGCCACGGCCGAAAAGGCGGGCTGGATTCGCCGCACCGGCCCGCAGCAGCGCCCCTTGGATGCTGACAACAGCGGTGAATGGGTCCAAGGCCAGGGCTTTGCGTACGCCCGCTACATCCACAGCAAGTGGCCCGGCTTTGGCGCCGCCTGGGCCGCCTGGGTGGCCGATGTGGAGGTCAACAAGAAGACCGGCGAGGTGCACGTGCGCCGCGTGGTGGTGGGGCACGACGCGGGCCTGATGGTGAACCCCGCCGGTGTGGAGCAGCAGGTGCATGGCAACGTGCTGCAGACCACCAGCCGCGCGCTCAAGGAGCAGGTGACTTTTGAGCCCGTCAAGCAGGCCGTGGACAACCGCGAATGGGGCAGTTACCCCATCCTGAGCTTCCGCGAGGTGCCGGTCATCGAGGTCATGCACATGCCCCGGCAGGACGAGGCGCCGTTGGGCTCGGGCGAGTCGTCGTCCGTGCCGGGCACGGCGGCGATTGCCAACGCGATTTTTGATGCGACGGGCGTGCGCTTTCGTGCGCCGCCGTTCACGCCCGAGGTGGTGCGCGCTGGGCTCAACCCCTTGCCTGGTGGCGCAGGCGAGGCCGCAGCAGGCGGGACCCCACCCACCGAGCCCGCCGAGGTATTGCCCACGCTGGAGCTGCCCGCGCCCACCGTGCCCGCCAGCGCCACATGGACCGCAAAACGCAGCCCCTGGGCACGCGCCCTGGCTCTGGTCGCTGGTGGCATCGCCATGGGCGCAGCGCTGCTGGGCTGGCGCCCCTCCATCGCGCCCGTGGTGCAGACGGCAGGCGCGTCGGTCTACAACGCCGCCACCATCGAGCGTGGCCGCCTGCTGGCCGCTGCGGGTGACTGCGCGGTGTGCCACACCGCCCCCGGCGGCACGCCCAACACGGGCGGCCGCGCCATGGAAACGCCCTTTGGCAAGGTCTACACCACCAACCTCACGCCCGACGCCGAGACCGGCATCGGCCAGTGGTCCTTCAGTGCCTTCCAGCGCGCCATGCGCGAGGGCATCTCGCAGGGCGGCAAGCACCTGTACCCCGCCTTCCCCTACACATCGTTCGCCAAGATGAGCGACGACGATCTCACGGCGCTGTACGCCTACCTCATGGCGCAGCCCGCAGTGCGGGCCGAGGTGCCCAAGACCGAGTTGACCTTCCCCTTCAGCGTGCGCCCCCTCATGGCCGGCTGGAACGCGCTGTTCCACGACGCCACGCCGTTCAAGCCGGACCCAAACCGCCCCCCCGAATGGAACCGGGGCGCCTACCTGGTGCAGGGCGTGGGCCACTGCGGTGCCTGCCACACGCCGCGCAATGCGCTGGGGGCCGAGTTGGGTGGCGCTGCGTTCCTCTCGGGCGCCATGATTGATGGCTGGGAGGCGCCTGCGCTCACCGGCCTGTCGAAGGCGCCCGTGCCCTGGACGGCTGATGCGCTCTACGCCTACCTGCGCCACGGCCACAGCCCGCAGCACGGCAGCGCCTCCGGCCCTATGGCACCCGTGGTGCGCGAGCTCGCCCACTTGCCCGACGACGACATTCGCGCCATGGCGGGCTACCTGGCCTCGTTCACCGCGACAGACGCTGCTACCCAGCCAGCCGCCCAGCCTGTGTCTGACCCGCAGCAGCGCGCCCAGATCGCCGTGGCCCAGGCCGCCGCGCTGGCCCCGCAGCCTGGCCAGGCCCAGCGCCTGTTCGACGGTGCCTGTGCCGCCTGCCACCACGACGGCGACGGGCCCAAGCTGCTGGGCGTGAACGTGCCCTTGGCGCTCAACAGCAACCTGCACAGCGACCGGCCCGACAACCTGCTGCAGGTCATCGTGCACGGCATCCGCGAGCCTGCCGCGCGGGACATTGGCTTCATGCCCGGCTTCGGCCATGCGCTCAGCGACGCGCAGATCACCGAGCTGGCGGGCTACATGCGCCAGCGCTACGCCCCCGGCCGCCCGGCGTGGCGCGATGTGCCCGAGGCGCTGGCCCGCGTGCGGGCGGGGCCTGCGCATCCTTAGAGCGGCTCTTAGACGGTTCTGACGACCCTCCAGGTCATGTCTGGGGGATCGTCAACACGGTTTTGAAGTCTTTTGGTGCTGATGCGCCAGTGGAATGTGCGCAAGCAGCTATCAAAATTGGAGCAAATGCAGGCCCCGTGGTCAGCCCGACAATCAGGCTGCACCACCGCCCAGACACCATGACCGCTGCCGCTCCCTTGCCATCGCACAGCGCCCTGCGCACCCCACACCGGCGCGTGCAGCGCATCGGCGGGGCCGCGACGCTGGCCCTGTGTTGCCTGGCCCTCACGGCCTGCGGGCCGGAGGTGCAAGGGTCGCCCAAGCCGCCTGCGGCGTTTGGCCCCGTGCAGAGCAGCTGGTTCGGCTGCCCGTCCCTGCAAGGGGTGTACGCCTGGCCGCAGGTGGCGCCTGCGGGTGTGCGGGGCAGCCTGCCGTTTTTTACCGGCTCGGCCGAGATGCAGGTCTGGGTGCAGCAGCAGCGCGGCGAAACCACGCTGCGCACGCGCACCATCAACCGCGCGCGCAACGTGCGCACCTCACTCACCCGGCAGTGGAGCCTGGTCACCTACAGCGGCGCGCAGGCCCGCTGCAGCTCCGGCATGCGCGACCTGGCTCCGCAGACCGCGTCGTCCGGCAACGAGCCCGGGACCTCTGGCAAGCTGCAGGGGTTCCGGCTGGCGCTGCTCAAAGACGGCGGCCTGGCTGTGGGCAAGCGCACGCTCACCACCGGCAACAAGGGCTCGTACTTTTCGTGGGGCGGGCAGTCCTACGGCAGCTACGACGCGCCCGATGTGGAGACCTGGACCTGGTTCAAGTTGGCCCGCACCGCAGCCGGGGACAGCGAGCCGCCAGTCATCGACGCCTACGTGCCCGGGGCCACCTCTCCTTAGGCGTTTTGCCTGCAGAGCGGCGCGCCAAAAAGCCCGCGAACTTCCCCGTTTATCGCGCTACCGCCTTCGCTGCCTCCTCGGCACAGTGGCATCGGGGCTTGGTCCATGGTGGGGCAGGCCCGGGCGCCCGCCTCTTTGTGTCGTGGCAGGTGCCCATGTCATCGGCCAGCCACGCGGCGGCCGCCCACTGTTGCCGTTCAAGGAGAAGACCATGCCCGCTAGCGAAATTGAAATCCACGCCATCGTGCTGCGACTGCTGCGTGAAGGCTATACCGCCCTGACTGCTGCCCAACGCCGGGTGGTGGACACGTTGATGGCGGTGTGCTGACGCCCATCTGCAGGCTGTTCGAGGGCCCCACGGGGCTGTGCGAAATCGGTTTGAAGCCTTTTGGGCCGGATGCGCTAGTGCAGATTGCCTGAGGCGCTATTAAAAATGTAGTGATTGCAGCTCGGCCCGCATCGCCTGCGCAATCAGGCGCATGTCGTGGTCGCTGACGGCAAACAGCCCAAAGCGGAACTTGCTGCCCCAGCGCTGGCGGTCGTCCACAAACTCCAGCGCGTCCAGCAGCGGCGCAATCGCCGCCTCACGCGCAGGCACATACGTCACATCCCGGCGCGACGGCACAAACCCGCCGCCCATGTCAAACGCATACGGTGCGCCCGGCAGCACGATGCCGATGGAGACAAATGCCTGCAGCCGGTCCTTGCCGCCCATGGTCACCGTGGGCGCGTAGTACGCCACGCGGTCGCCGGGGTGTATGCGCTGCAGGGGCGCCACCTTGCCATGGCACACCTGCATGTAGCCCGCGCCCGGTGTGGCACAGCCCCGGCGGGCGTGCTGGGCGCAGGCCACAGCGATCCAGTTGCGGCGCGTGGCGGCTGCAGAGGTCGCTGCCGACAGGGGCATGTCGTTGCGCACAGGCTCGGCATCCGGCCAAAGGGGGTGTTGCAGCAGGGCGTCGGTCATGAAAAAGCTCCTGGTCAAAGAAGCCACCGATAGTGCGGGCCTGCTGCTGACACCGCAGTGTCAGTACCTTTGCAGCATCCCTGCGCGTAACGCAAAGCCTCAGGCCAGTTGCCCCCACTGCCACAACGCAAATCCACCCAGCAGCAAGGCCGACGCCCGGTTGATGCGCTGGCGCCAGGCGGGTGTGAAGCGCTGCCGCTGGTAGGCAATCGCACTGGTCAGCAGCAGCCACCAGGCAGCAGACCCCACCAGCACGCCCGCCACCATCCACAGTGGTGACGGCAGGCTCGGCCGGCCGCTGCCCAGCGAGCCAAACACCGCAATGAACGACACGATGGTGGCCGGGTTGGCCAGCGTCAGCGCAAACGTGCCCGCCGCCAGGCCCAGCAGGCCCCGTGCATCGCGCGCCGGGGCAGCGTTGTGGGCCACCGGCGCGTGCCAGGTGCGCCACGCCAGCACCAGCAACAGTGCGCCGCCGCCCAGTGCCAGCGGCGTTTTGGCGTGCGTCAGCCCGTCGATGAGCCAGCGCACGCTGAAAGCGCCCACGGCGCCATACACCGCATCGGCCGCAGCGGCGCCCAGGCCCGTGGCCAGCCCGGCCGCCAGGCCCCGCTCCAGGGTGCGTTGCATGGTCAGCAGGCCAATGGGGCCCACAGGGGCCGCGATGAGCACGCCGATGACGGCGGCTTGCAAAAACACGGTGAGTGAAGTGAAGTCCATGCACCGATGCTAGGGCGGCGGCTGGCGGTAGAGAATGCAGAAAATTCGGCGGATCCCGCATTGGGTTTCGTTTTTTTCTGTTCCCATCGATAAAGGCTTGTATGGAAGTCGATGACAAAGCCTGGCGCCTGATCAGCGCGCTGCAGGCCGATGGCCGCGCCTCGCTCAAGGAACTGGCCGAGGCCGTGGGCCTGTCGGTGCCCGCCACGCTGGAGCGCTTGCGCCGCCTGCAAGAGGCGGGCGTGGTGCGCGGCGTGCATGCCGACATCGATCCCGCCAAGGTCGGCTACGGTGTGCGTGCCGTGGTGGGCATCAACGTGCCGCAGCCCGGCAAGAAGGCACTGATCGACAAGCTGCGCCAGTCGCCCCAGGTGCTTGAGTGCCACCACGTCAGCGGCAACGACTCGTATGTGATGCAGGTCGTGGCGCGCGACCTGCCCGATCTGGAGCGCTTTCTGGGCGACATCAACGGCTATGGCGAAACGCGCACGTCCATCGTGTTCTCCACGCCCATCCCGCTGCGTGGCCTGGCCCGTCCTGAGGCGGGCTGACCCACACCTCAGAACGTGATCTTTACCGACGCCGCACTGCGCTGCGCGTCGCCATGGAACACGGCCTCGATGTTGTTGCCGTCCGGGTCCAGCACAAACGCCGCGTAGTAGCCGGGGTGGTAAGCCCCCCGCTCGCCCGGCGCGCCGTTGTCGGTGCCGCCGTGGGCCAGCGCGGCGCGGTAGAACGCGTCCACCGTCGCCCGGTCCTGCGCCTGAAAGGCCAGGTGGTGCCGGCCGGTCAGGTGCCCCTGTGCGGCCACGCTGTCGGCCGTGGAGACGAACAGCTCATCCGCCCAGAAGTAGTCCTCGGCCGTGCCGCCCATGGGCACGTTCAGTGCGTCGAACACGGCCGTATAGAACCTGCGGCTGGCGGCGAGGTCGCGCACCACGAGCTGGATGTGGTCGATCAGCCGGCCTCGGTGCAGTTCCTGTGTTTCCATGGGGTCTCCTTTCGGTGAGAGGGATCGGTGCCTGGTTTCAATCGGGCGCATGCAGCCCGACACGATTGCCATCCAGGTCATGGATGTGCGCAAAGAAGCCCATGCCCGGCGGCAGCGCTTGGCGGGGCAGGGCCACACGGCCGCCCTGGGCCACCGCGCGCTCCAGCGCGGCGTCGAGCGAGGGCGATGCGTCCAGGTACACCAGTGTGCCGCTGCCCGACACCTGGGGCGCCGTGGGGCCCATCATCAACGCGCCGCCCGCGCCATCGGCCTCGGGGTCGTAGGCAAACACGGCGCCTTCGCTCGGGCCCATGTTCTCGCGGCGCATGGGCTGGCCCAGCACGGCTTCGTAAAAGGCCTGGGCGCGGTCCAGCTGGGTGGTGGGGATTTCAAACCAGGCGATGGCGTTTTTCACGAAAGGCTCCTTGTCGTTCAATGGGTGATGGAAAGAAAGAAGCCCCGATGGTGAGCGGGGGCTGCTGACAGCGGCGTGTCAGCAGCCTGTCACGCGGCATCACATCGCCGGGGTGGGCGCCGACGCTGCCACCTGCGCCCGAAACGCACGCGGCGACAGCCCCGCATCGCGCGTGAAGGCGCGGGTGAAGTACGCCGGGTCGGCATAGCCCAGCGTGTAGGCAATGGTGGCCACGCCCAGGTGCGTGTAGGCCAGGTTGCGCCGCGCCTCGCGCATCAGGCGCGCCTCAATCAGCCGCTGGGCCGACACGCCCGTGGCAGCCCGCGCCACGCGGCTCAGGTGCGTGGGTGACACGGCCAGCTCTCGCGCATAGTCCGCCACCTGCCAGTGCTCCAGAAAATGCGCTTCGATCAACGCCTCCAGCCGCTGCACCAGGCTGGACTCTGGCGCCGCCGCATCGCTCGGGCTGTGCTCTTCCATCGCGCGCGCCACCCAGCCCAGCAGCGTGGCGCTCAGCCCCCGCAGCGCCAGCGCGCGCGCCTTGGCGCGGCCCGAGAACTCCTGCCAGACCTGGCCCATGGCCTGGTGCAGCTCTGGCGGCGCAGGCGCCACGGCGGGCCGCGCCAGGTCGCGCCGCACATCGCCCACGCGCACAAAAATCTCGTCCATCAATTCATCCGCCAGCGTGGCCACCCAGCCCTGCGTGTGCTGCGTAAAGCGAAACGCGTGCACATGCCCTTGCGGTACGTTGATGAGCGCACCGGCAAACAGCGGCACCCGCTCGCCATCCAGGTGCGCCACGCCCCCGCCTGAGGTGATCAGCAGCACCTGGTGCAGCCGCGTGTGCCGGTGCGGCGCCAGCTCCCAGTCGTGCAGCGCCGACCGCTCGGCAATCGTCTCGCAGTGCAGCACATCGGGCAGGTGCTGCGACTCGCCGAACAGGCTGTACGAGTGGATAGTTCCGATGTTCGAAAAGTCCATGTTCTGGCTCCATCCGTCCATTCAACGCGGCGACTGTGCCACGTATCTTTGGGTGGTCCGTTTGACCCATGTCATGAACACACCAACCACTACTGGAGACACCATGAAAACCCAGGTTTGCATCATCGGCGGAGGCCCCTCGGGCCTCATGATCTCGCAGCTCTTGCACCTCAAGGGCATCGACACCATCGTGCTGGAGCGCCAAAGCCGCGAATACGTGCTGGGCCGCATCCGCGCCGGCGTGCTGGAACACGGTTTTGCCGCGCTGATGCGCGAGGCCCAGTGCGGCGAGCGCATGGACAAGGAAGGCGAGATCCACGACGGCTTCATCATCGCCCACGACGGCCAAATGGACCGGGTCGATTTGCACAAGTACAGCGGCGGCAGCTCGGTGGTCGTCTACGGCCAGACCGAGCTGACGCGCGACCTGTATGAAGCGCGCGACCGCATGAAGGGCGTCGTCATCCACAACGCCGAAGACGTGCAACCGCACGACCTGAAAAGCGCCAACCCGTATGTGACCTACCGCAACGGCGACGAGGTGGTGCGCATCGACTGCGACTTCGTCATCGGCGCCGACGGCTTTCACGGCGTGAGCCGCAAGTCCATCCCGCGCGACGTGCTCAAGGAATACGAGAAGGTGTATCCCTTCGGCTGGCTGGGCGTGCTCTCGCGCACCAAGCCCGTCTCGCCCGAGCTTATTTACGCCAAGCACGAACGCGGCTTTGCGCTGTGCTCGCTGCGCTCGCAGGTGCTGAGCCGCTACTACATCCAGGTGCCGCTGACGGACAACGTGGAAGACTGGTCCGACGAAGCCTTCTGGGCCGAGCTGAAACGCCGCCTGCCCGCCGAGGTGGCCGCCAAACTCGTCACCGGTCCGTCCATCGAAAAGTCCATCGCCCCCCTGCGCTCCTTCGTGGCCGAGCCCATGCGCTACGGCAACCTGTTCCTGGCCGGCGACGCCGCCCACATCGTGCCGCCCACCGGCGCACGGGGCCTGAACAGCGCCGCATCCGACATCTACTACCTGTACCACGCCATGGTCGCGCACTACAAGGATGGCGACAGCACCGGCCTCGACAAATACTCCGAAAAGGCCCTGGCCCGCGTGTGGAAGGCCCAGCGCTTCTCGTGGTGGATGACGACCATGCTGCACACCTTCCCCGAGTCGCTGGCGTATGACCAGAAGCTGCAGGACACGGACCTGGCGTATCTGTTCTCGTCGGAGAAGGCGCTGGGGTCGCTGGCGGAGAACTACGTGGGGTTGCCGTTCTGAGCACCTGGCAGTAGCACTGCCACCCCATCCAAGGCCTGCATGGGGTTCTCTCATGCAGGCCTTGTGTGTGTGCCCGTTCGGCGTTGTGTGCAACCGGCGCTACGTCTGCTCACGCGGCGCACCCCACGGCCTGCGCATGGCGGCTCCATGCGGCCCTTATGACAACGCCGCTTTGCATGCAGCCGCCCGGCATGGCAATCTCCATCTGCTACGGAAAATTTAGGCAGAACTGATGCTTACGCCCGCACAGCAGGCCCGATAGCATCGCACCAAGTTTTCAGATCATTGGCCCCGTGCTGCCGATGTGCAAATCGACGATGGATTGAACACGATGAAGCTGCTGAAGCAGCGTTTTGAGGCAATGCACTTGACCGTAGTGGGTGCCCATCAGCAACCAGGAAAGCCGTCACAAATGGATTGGGTCCCGATAGTCTTCATCACCTTCAAGGTGCTCGTGTTTGGCACCTGCATGTTCTACGCCATCAAGTGGCATCACGACCAAGGGAAGAAGGCGAAAGAAGGGGCTAGCAAGCGGCAAGGCTTGACCGAACAGGCACAGGAGGCGTCGGAGTAGCCGCTGATTTCTGGCGACGGTCTGGCCTGCATCAGCCCGACCGCGCGCGAATCACCCAACCCCGGAGTTCAGCTTTGCCAAGGTCTTCGTTTGGCGGGACGGCACTACTGCGAGTTGACTGGTAATCGATGGCGTGAATTGAGCCACTGAGGAAGTAGGGCGAGACGCATCGCGAAGCAGGTATTTGAGAGTGGCTGCTTCAGGCTGAGAGCAGCCGCTCCTCCCGTAGTTGACAACCGACCGCTTTGCGCAGAAACGGCCATTTCGGGCTTCTTAGATCTTGGCCTGCCACGTACTCATACGCCTTAGCGAAACAGGAACTGGGTCCGGCGTAACTCTCGTTAAGCTGCCCGACCTCAGACTCAGACGCGCAGCGCAAAGGCTCGTGGGTACGCATATCCATGACGCCGCCTTACTCCTGGCTGACCCAGCGGCGCAGTACGCTTTGCTCAATGCCCAGGTATTTCGCTATGCGCGTGACCTTCGCACCAAGCTGCTTGAGCAGCTTCAAAGCCTCACGCTTGAACTCGTCTGAAAACGCTCTCCTCATCTTTGGTATGTTTGCCTCCCCACCGCTTCATGTCGTTCGATGTGTCTGGGAAACTGAGGGAAGCCTATGTAACACCTAGAGCGGGAATGTGTGTGGGCTTAGGGCCAGCGACTAGGGCGCTACACATTTAGTGGGGCAGTGCCCGCGCCTCTTGAGGCGCCGATGCGGTAGGGCGGCGGCAACCCTCGACCTATGCATTCATCACGGCCAGATCTTTGATTGGCTTCTCTCCTTTACGTTCGCGTTGTGAGCATATCGAAGGGCGAGGTATGCGTAAATCAACTCTCCGATGGATGGAAGAAGTCATGCAAAACCAACTGGTAACTTTTCATACCAGGCAGTACAATGCGCAACGAATTGCTTGAAATAGCCGAGTTTGCTCCGCGCCTTCCCCGGTATCTACACCCGTCAACATGAAGCATTTTTCGACGTACCCATGCAAAAGTAGGCAGCGCCTGACTGCTGTCTTCGGCTTAGTCAACGCACTTTGCTACGGATGCCGGTCTACAGCGTGCTCGACGCGCTGACCGGCGTGGTGTCAATGGTTTTGGTGCACATGCCACGGCATTGGCGGCGAACTAGGGAATAGCTCAACGAAGTTCTCCCCGTACGTGGTTCGGGCCATTCAGAAGGTCGACCTGACCGTCTATGTTCCTGTGAAAAAGGGCGACACCGGCAGCGCGATGGTGGCGGTGCGCAACAACCTCGCGCAACTGCGCTGCGTAGCGACGGTACCAGCCGACCACGTTGTTGCAACAGTCGACTTAAAGAAATATTGTTCTTACCGGGTTGATTCCCTTGGCATCTGTCCGGGATCACCACTTCCGGATTAGCGAGAAATATAGGAGCTAAATATGTTAGTGCAGTTAATCTATGCAAGCCGATGCTCGCGCGTACTGGGACCAGCAGACGTGAAAGACATTCTGGGGGCCTCCCAGCGCAACAACACCCGCGCTGGGATTACGGGTGCTCTCTGCTTGAACAATGGTATTTTTCTACAGCTATTGGAAGGTGATCGTGGAGTAGTCAATGGTCTTTATCACCGTCTGCTCAAGGACAGCCGACATCGCGACACTGCACTATTAGATTTAAGTGAAATACCCTGCCGTCGCTTCACCGGCTGGTCGATGGGACTGATCGCCTCGCTCGAAGCGAATCGGCAAATATTTCTCAAGTACTCTGGCACTTCTGATTTCGATCCATACACGATGAGTACAGTAAGCCTACGCAGCTTCTTTGAGGAAGTCTTGCAAAATGTGCGATGGCTCGAATAAGGTTAATGGACTTCACCCGCTTCGCTAGACAATTTTTAACTTTAACGTCGAAGTTGTTCGAAGCTCCCTCGGAGCCTGCGCGTTAACAGCTCCTATTTGTAGTTGAGGCCGTGGCCGTTCAGTGTGATTTCGCAGAGATGTCTCGCCAAAGTCGGCTGCGTCTCTGAAACCAATCATCGTGCCCGCGAGTCCCCATATTCTTCAGATGACGACCTCCGGATACCGAGCGTGACGTGACGTGACGTTACGGTGCGGTGCGGGAACTGGTGACTTCAACCGCTGAAAAGCAGACATCGGGACGCCAAATCCGCGTCAGTCTGGCTGACTGTGGTTGAAGCTCCACCTACTACCGCGCAGCCGCTTAACTTTTCAGTTATTAGACTCTGGTCTTGCAGGAAGCTGCACCGTAAAAACGGTTCCCCTTTCAGCGTCCGATTGCACTTCGATTGAGCCACCGTGAGCTTCAGCGATTTCACGCGCCACGAACAGACCCAAACCGAGACTGGTACGCGGACGCTCGTCTTGTGCGCCCTCTTCAGGCAGCTGAACCAACGGTTTGAAGATCGCAATAAGCGACGCAGCCGGAATCGGCTGCCCGTGGTTTATGACTTGTACGTTGATACCGTTGGCTTTGCCATGAACACCGATTACCACCGGTCTATCGCGGTCACCATACTGCGCAGCGTTGAAAAGAAGGTTGGCAAAAAGTTGGTGCAACCTTACTCCGTCAAAGACTCCTGTCGTTTTGCCTGTGGTCTGCAGCTCAAAACTATTGAGCGGGTGCGCCGCCATGGCATCTTCCAATGCCGATTCACACACCGTGTACACATCTACCAATGCAGGAACGATAGGCATACCACTGCCGAGTTGTGTACGCGTGTAGCCCAGCAGATCGGCCACCATACTGTTCATGAGCCGGGTGCTGCTGCGGATTCGATCACCGGTTTCCGCGATCTCGGCGGCCGACAAATCAGCCCGCTTCAAGCGCTCCCCTGCCAATCGCATCGAGAACAACGGCATCCGCAGGTCATGGCCCAGAATGGCTAAGAAAAGTTCGCGTGTCTGATCCGCCTTGGACGAATAGGTGACGACTGCTTCGGCCTGGGCTTGATCGATGGACTCGTTGAAGCGCACCATCTGATTTGAGATCACCTCGGTCATCGCTCCAACTCTAGGCAACCAAAGACGCAATACCGTCGCGCGAAGCGCACGAAACTCTGCACACAACTGGAGCAAGGAAAAGTCGTGCGCCTGCCGCTGGCTGCCATGGCTAGAAGCGGCAGTCTGAACGGCACCGACCAGATGCGGCGCATTGCCACGTGACTTCTGGTACTGCTGTTCAGGGTTCTGAACAGTCTCGATGTCAAGGGCTATGGCTTGCAGCATCCCTCTGGCGTAGTTCCGCAAAGCAAGTTGAGAAGTCGAGGCCTCTGGCACCAGGGTCAGCGAAAAGTCTTCCCACTCAGAGAGGATCTCCTCGATATGCTCAGTCAGGAAGTGGTCTAGTTTCATGGCGTAATCCCAGCGTCGGTACCGCTTTTTGTGTTTCTGATCAGCGGGAGAATTCATATCCCCCCGTGAAAGTAGTGTGCGTGTAAGCAGCAGTCCGCGTTGGTGCTTGAGGTCTGGCTCTCCGCAACCGCAGTAATGGACTTGTGTTCGAGGCGCATCGTCGGCTAGTCGATGAACGACACCATGCAGGCCTCAAAGGTGAGCGATACGCTTTTGATGGCACTGTGGCGTCGAGGCAAACCGGCTGCTCTTGATGTTGCCCCCGTATTCCCGCCCCCATCCTATTCGCAATAAAGCGCCTGGTCCATCGCTGGCTCCCGGCGCACTTGGGCGGCCTGCTGCCGCCTGAACTCCCGCGGTGAGCGCATTCTCAACGACGAGTGCGGATGCACCTCGTTGAAGTGCTCGAAGGCGGCAGGCAACTGCGCCAGCACGGTCTGTGCGTCGCGCAGGTCCATGCGCGCCACGTAGTCTCGCTTGAAGGTGTTCACGAAGCTCTCGGCCATCCCGTTGCTCTGCGGGCTGCACACGGGTGTGTTGATGGGTTGCAAGCCCAGCGAACGTGCCAGCGCACGCGTGTCTGCCGCGATGTACGCCCCGCCGTTGTCACTCAGAAACTCCAGTCGATAACCTTTGGGGACGGCCTCAACCGCCCCGAAGCGCCGCTCCACCGCTTCGATGAGCATCTCGCGCACCGGCTCGCCCGGCAGTCCCTTGCCCTCCCAAGCCCGCCAGGCCATGACCTCGCGGTCGCAGCAGTCTTTGGCGAAGGTGGCCGTCACCGTCTGGCCCGAGTCGCACTTGATTTCCAGGCCGTCAGAGCACCAGCGCAGGTCGCTGCGCGTCACGGACACCGTGCCCTCGTGCGTGCGGGCCGACTGGCGTCGCCGCGGCGCCTTGGGCAATAGCAAACCCGCCTGCGCCATCACGCGATACACGCGCTTGGGATTGACCCGTGCCTCGCCGGCAACCGTGCGCTTGCGGTTGACCAACGCGCACGCTCGTCGGTAGCCATAGCTAGGCAGCTCGGCAATCTCCTGGCGCAGTTCGTCCAGCAAGCTGGCATCGTCCTTGGGTGAGCGATGGGTGCGACCATCCGTCCAGTCGTCACTGCGTCCCAGCAGCTCACGCACATGCGAGCGCGCCAGCCCCATTGTCCGGCAGACCGTCTTCACAGGTCTTCCCCGGGCAACAAGGGCGAGCGCGCAATCCACTTTTTTTCGGCGGCGTACTCCACGGCTTCCTTGAGGATTTCGTTCTCCAAGGTCTTCTTGCCCAGTACCCGTTGTAGCTTGGCAATCTCCGCACGAGCAGCCGCGAGTTCAGACGCGGGAACCACGGCCTCACCAGCGGACACAGCAGTCAACGCGCCTTGCCTCTCGAGCTTGCGCCACTGGAACAACAAGCTGGCGGCCACGCCTTCCTGACGGGCCACCAGCGACACGCTCATGCCCGGCTCGTAGGTGCGCCGCACCAGGGCTGCCTTCTCGGGGAGGGACCAGCGCCTGCGGCGCTGGTCTTTCAGAATCACCTCCACCGACTCCGTATGCCTAGTCGTATTCATAGTCCTATTCCTATCTCAAAGATAAGCGATAGGACGGGACCGGGGAATCAGGGGGCTATCTCACTCTTATGCCCCACTCCGGCCAAGGCAGCCCCTCTCAACAAGCGTCATGAAAAAAGCCAGCTTGCGCTGGCTCTTGTGGGTGATCAGTCAACGATCAATAGCTGTTGCGACGGGAATCTCCGTAGCCGCCGCCGTAGCCACCACTACGGGGCGGACGGGCTTCCATCGGGCGAGCAACGTTGACGGTCAGGTCACGACCCCCGATATTCTTGCCATGCATAGCCTGGATAGCCGCCTCGGCTTCCGTACCGCTCGACATCTCGACAAAGCCAAAGCCTTTCGAGCGACCTGTGTCGCGCTCCATCATGACCTTGGCCGATTGGACTTGGCCAAAGGGAGAAAACTGTTGGTGCAGATCGTCGTCGCGAACCGAGTAAGACAGGTTGCCGATATAAAGCTTGTTGCTCATTTTGAGCCTTTCAAAAAAGTGCCCTGCAAAGTGGGGGCGCAGGTTAAAACAGTTGTGAGTGAAATCAGTGCTTGCGCTTGAAAGCGGGCGCACCCGCAGAGCGAGGCTGACGGTTTTCGATGTGGCGGAAGGTGATCCGGCCTTTGGTGAGGTCGTAGGGGGACATCTCCAGCGTGACGTTGTCGCCCGCCAGAATCCGGATTCGGTGCTTGCGCATCTTGCCGCCGGTATAGGCAATCAATTTGTGGCCATTGTCCAAGGTCACTCGGTAGCGAGTGTCAGGCAGCATTTCATCCACCTTGCCGTTCATTTCGATGAGTTCTTCCTTGGCCATAGAGCCTCCTTGAAGTTGCGGTTTACGCCAGAGAGGCGGGATTGACTAGCCAGTTACGACCTTGCGTGGCGGCATACATCAGGGCGCTGTCTTGCGTCTTGAACTCGGGCTTGAAGGTGTAGACCCGGTCATGTGTCTGGCTTCCTCGCCCACTCTTGATGGAGAGCAAGGCGGTGTGTTGATCGCCACCATGAGCACGGCTAAGCGGTGTGATCCGGAACTTACCGACGGCGAACGAATGGGTGTTTACAAATGACATTAAAAACAATGGTGCTCGGGCGCGTGTAGCCCGGATTCATGCCGTCACGATGAGCAACGAAGCATGGGCAAAAACGACTGCGTGAAAGTCGTTAAATTGAAGCTTGCCTAGGGAAAAGTCAGACCACCGAAGAGCCCACAGTGACGTGGTGTGCGGTGGAGGTGTGCGGTTTTGGGGTACCGCTGCCCAGATCGAACCTGCTTGCAGCGCGAGTAAGCAAAAGCTGCTGCAACGGAACTAATGTAGGGCGCTTAGGCCTTCTGAACAAGAGATTTCTGAATAATTTTGAAAAGGACTAGCGACAGTATCGGATACGTATGACAGCTTGTAGCCGGTAGCCCCCATTCGTGACCGAGATGCGAACGGCTGCAATCGCTGCAAAGCCGCCAAAGAATCCACGTGGATCGCTTCTCGCAAGTTTGTAGTGCGGGCCAAAAATTCTGGAACTTCCGGGGGGCATGAAGCAGAGCTTTCGGTCACCCCTTCGCCCATAGAAAAAGCCCGGCACAAGCCGGGCTTCTCACTTTCAGGTGGCCATCACTTACAGCTAAAACTGCTCGCACTCTCCACATCCCCCGTGCCGTTGTAGCGGGCCACCTTGGGGTACACGCACAGCGGCCGGGTGCGGTTGGCGGACCAGCTGGCGGGCAGCTCGGTGTTGACCACATTGGCGCCTGCGCCGCGTGCCTTGGCGGTGACGCTGTCGGGGGCCTTGCCTTGCTCCACCCAGGCGACCAGCGGGGCCAGCATGTCGAACTGATCGGTGGCGGGGCCGCCGGAGCAGTGGTTCATGCCGGGCACCAGGAACAGGCGGGCAAAGGCGTCGGCCTTGCCGCTGTGGTTGGCCTGCAGGCGGTCCATCCAGTTGGCGGTGTCCATGGGCGAGAACACGCCGTCGGCCACGCCGTGGAAGACGATCATCTTGGCGCCCCGGTTCTTCAGGGTGCTCAGGTCCGTCTCGTTGGGCGGGGTCATGTATGACCAGGGCGACTCGGTGTAGGTGGTGTTGGTGGCGAACATCTTGGGGTAGTCGGTCTCCATGCTGAAGTTCAGCGCGTACTGCATGCCGGGGATGGCGGTGAACGCAGCCACGCTGGATGGGGGCGAGGTGAAGATGAAGGCCACCGCACCCGCGTCACGCGTGGCGGGGGCGCCAAAGTGCCACGACGCAAAGTTGGCGCCGGCAACGCCGGGGTCCCACCAGGTGCCGGCGTACTGCGCTTCGCCCTTGCTGTTCTTGGGGCCCGCAAAGATGCTGGCCAGCACACCCTTTTGCTCGCTGGTGATGCAGCTGCCGTCGCGCGCGCCGGTGCAGGTGGGCACGTCGGTCTGCAGGTTGAAGGCGGTCTGGCAGGCGGCCACGTCGTTGACCTGGCCGTCGGTGGCGCCGTCCAGCGCGTCGCACTTGGCGACGATCTTGCTGCTGATGAGCTTGAACTCGGCCGGGCTCACAGCGGTGGTCAGGTCGGGCAGGCCGCTGGCGTCCTTGGTGGATACCTTGGCGTATTGCTGGGCCTTCCACAGCTGCGTGGTGGCGGCCTTGGGCAGGTGAAAGCCGGGGTTGCCCGCCAGGATGCCGTCGTACTGCTCGGCATAGCGCGATGCGCCCACCATGGCGTGGCGGCCGCCGTTGGAGCAGCCGGCCAGGTACGAGCGGTCGGGCGCCTTGCCGTAGGCGCTCTTGATGAGGTTCTTGGCCATGGGGGTGAGGGTGCCCACGGCCTGGTAGCCGTAGTCCAGCCGGGCCTGCGGGTCCACGCCAAAGAACGGGGTGGGCGCGCCGTGGCCTGCGTCAGAGCTGAGCACCGCAAAGCCTTGCACCAGGCCGGGCGCCACGGGGGCACCACCGCTCACCGAGCCCAGCGCAAGCACTACGCTGCCGTCCAGGCCGCCGTTGGCCTGGTGCAGAAAGCGGCCGTTCCACTCCACGGGCAGGCGCATTTCAAAACCAATGGCGTAGCTGGCGCCGTCCACGGGGCCGGTGCGCTCTTTCATCTTGCCTTTGACGAGGCAGTGCGCGGGCGCCTGGGTGGTCACGCCCTGCAGCGTCAGCGGGCCGGCGGGCACTTGCTCGGCCGAGGTGATGCGCGTGTCGGGCAACGCCAGGCTGCTGGCCAGCGTGGCGCACGACTGCAGTGTGGCGGGGGTGGCAGCGGAGAGCTGGGGCAGGGCGGCATCGGACGAGCCGCCGCAGCCCATGAGCAAGGCGGCGGCTGCGGCCGAGAGTGCCAGGGGGTGGTGGGCACGCATCCGGTTTCTTCTCATCTTCAAGCGCATGGTGTTGTCTCCAGTGGTTTTTTTGAGGCGCAAGGAACCCCGCAACGTGGCCTCAACACGCTGTGGGTGGGAGATGGATGAAGCTTGTGTTTTGCTACTGAATCAGGAGCTGCTGGCGCAAATGAATCATGCGCTTGCGGCCTCCTGGGGCCTGAATTCAAACGCCTGGGCAATGCGCTGGCGCAGGATGGCGGTGCGCAGATCGAACTCGGGCAGCACCCACTGGGCGAAGGCCTGGGCGGGTGGGGTCCAGCGGTCTGTGGCGGCCGTGGATTGTTCCGCGCGGTGGGGGCGGGCGGCGCCGATCTGGGCCCAGGCCCATTCCAGCAGCACCAGAGCCACGGCGCGCAGGTAGTCGTCGGCCACCCAGTAGGGCAGTTCGGGGTCGGACTGGGCGGCAATCGCCAGGGTCTGCGTGATCTCCACCAGGGCATGGCGGCGAGCGCTGGCGGCGGCGCTGGGGGCTGCGCCGGGCAGTGTGGTCAGCAGCGTTGCCAGGCCTTGGCCGCCATCGGCCAGCACCTTGCGCACCAGCAGGTCGATGGCCTGGATCTCGTTGGTGCCCTCGTAGATCATGGCCACGCGCGCGTCGCGCACGATCTGCTCGATGCCCCATTCACGCACATAGCCGTGGCCGCCAAACACCTGCAGGCAGGCGCTGGCGCCGTGAAAGGCCTGGTCGGTGAGTGCAGCCTTGAGCACGGGCGTGACCAGCGCGCACCAGCGCTGCGCGGCGGCGCGTTCGCCGGCGTCGGTGCTGTGTTTGGCCACATCGAGTTGCAGGGCCGTGTGGTAGGCCAGCACGCGGCCGCCGTCGATCCAGGCGCGCTGCGTGTGCAGGATGCGGCGGATGGCAGGGTGGTCTTGAATGAGGCTGGTGTCCTTGGCGCCGGGCGCGCGCATCTGGCGGCGCTCTGCGGCGTAGGCGCTGGCCTTTTGCCACGCGGCTTCCAGCAGGCCAATGCCTTGCAGGCCCACGTGCAGGCGGGCGGCGTTCATCATCACGAACATGGCGTTCAGGCCCTTGTTCGGCTCGCCCACCAGCCAGCCGGTGGCGTCGTCAAAGCGCATCACGCAGGTGGGGCTGCCGTGCAGGCCCATCTTTTCTTCGATGCGCTCGCAGACCACGGCGTTGTGGCTTCCATCCTGAAGAATCTTGGGCACCAGGAACAGCGACAGGCCCTTGGGCCCCGCAGGCGCATCGGGCAGGCGGGCCAGCACCAGGTGCACGATGTTGTCCGTCAGGTCGTGTTCGCCGCCGGAGATAAAAATCTTGCTGCCGTTCACCCGCGCGCTGCCGTCGGGCTGGGGCACGCCGCGTGTGCGCACCAGCCCCAGGTCGCTGCCCGCGTGGGCTTCGGTCAGGCACATGGTGGCCAGCCATTCGCCGGTGGCGACCTTCTCCAGGTACTGCGCCTTGAGTTCGTCGCTGGCGTGGTGCTTGATGCATTCGTACGCGCCGTGCAGCAGGCCGGGGGCCATGGTCCAGCCGTGGTTGGCACCGGCCAGCCATTCAAACAGCACACACTCCAGCACCGCAGGCAGGCCCTGGCCGCCATCGTCGGGCGCGCAAGACAGCGACGGCCAGCCCGCTTGCCAAAAGGCCTGGTACGCATCGCGAAAACCTGCGGGTGTGTGCACGCGTCCACCGTCAAAGCGGCAGCCTTCTTCGTCGCCGCTGCGCTGCAGCGGGGCGATGGCGCTGTCCACAAACTTGGCCGCCTCGTCCAGCACCTGGGCCGCCAGGTCGCCGTCGGTATCCACAAACGGTGCCAGGCCCTGCCAGCGCGTGGGCGCCTTCAGCACGGTGGTCAGCAGGTGCTGGATGTCGGCAAGGGTCTGGCGGGCTTGCATGGTTTGCTCTCTTATTAGTAGCTGTCTGCGCTTGTTGAATGGGCGCTAGCGGCTGTTTTCTTGTATTTTTTGCCATGCGGCAGCCCGGACTGGGGTCAGTCCGGACCTGCGGCGCAGGAGGGATCAGGACTCTGCGGTGAAGCCGATCTTCTTGATCAGCGGGCCCCAGCTGTCGTACTCGGCCTTTTGCCAGCGGGCCTGTTCTTCAGGGGTGGAGCCATGGGGCATCAGGCCCACGATGGCCAGGCTGTCGATGACCGACTTTTCCTTCAGCGCAGCGTTGATGGCAGCGTTGGCAGCAGCAATCACCGGCTTGGGCGTGGCGGCCGGGGCGTAGAAGCCAAACCATTCTTCGGTGGTCAGCTCAGGGAAGCCTTGCTCGGCAAACGTGGGCACGTCGGGCACGTACTGCGAGCGCTTGGGGCCCGAGGTGGCCAGGATGCGCAGCTTGCCCGCCTTGTAGTTGGCGATGAAGTCACCGTGCGGCGTGAACATGGCCGCCACCTGGCCGCCCACCACGTCCGTCACGCCGGGAATGGAGCCGCGGTAGGGCACGTGGCGCAGGTCCACGCCGCTGTTGATGCCCAGCAGCGCGCCCAGGAAGTGGGGAGTGGAGCCTGCACCGGGCGAGCCGTAGCTGGCGTCCTTGGGGTTGGCCTTGGCCCAGGCCAGGAAGTCCTTCACCGTCTTGACGCTGGCGGGCACCATGGGGCCCACGGCCAGGCCGTGGTGCATGATGGCTGCGATCGACACAGGCGCGAAGTCCTTGTCGGAGTAGTTCATCTTGCTGTAGATGTGCGGGTAGTTGGCGAGGGCCGACACCTGCGCCACGGCCAGCACCGAGCCGTCAGCGGGCGCTGCCTTGAGCGTCTCCAGCGCAATGCGGCCGCCTGCGCCGGGCTTGTTTTCCACCACGCCAGGGTTCTTGCTGAACGCGCTGCCAGCCCATTTCTCGGCCACGCGGCGGGCCACGGTGTCGCCCGAGCTGCCGGCGGGGAAGCCGAAGTACACCTTCACCTGGTCCACCTGGGCATGGGCGGCAAAGGGGTGGAAGGCGCCCAGCGCGGCGCTGGCGCCAAGGGCCTGAACAAATTGACGGCGGGTGGTGGTCATGCTGATGTCTCCTGGTGTGTGTCTGACGGAAATCTCGGGGGTCAAGCTGGGGCGCTTGCGCGCCCTCTTGTTATTTGTTGGTTGAAGTGGTGCGCTCGTTGTTTACCGGGGCGCCATGCGCAGGGCTCCGTCCAGGCGAATGACTTCGCCGTTCAGGTGGCCGTTGGTCACGATATGGCAAGCCAGCTCGGCAAACTCTTCGGGTTTGCCCAGGCGTGGCGGGAAGGGGATGCTGGCCGCCAGCGACTCTTGCACGGACTCGGGCAGCTCCTTCATCAGCGGCGTGGCAAACAGGCCGGGCGCCACGGTGCACACGCGGATGGCGTGCTGCGCCAGGTCGCGCGCCATGGGCAGCGTCATGCCGGCCAGGCCCGCCTTGGAGGCGCTGTAGGCTTGCTGGCCCACCTGGCCGTCAAAGGCGGCCACCGATGCGGTGAACATCATCACGCCGCGCTCGCCGTTGTCCAGCGTGGGCAGCTTGCTGCAGGCGGCGGCAAACAGGCGGCTCACGTTGTAGCTGCCGATGAGGTTGATGTTGATCACGCGCACGAAGTCTTCGAGCGGTGCTGCGCTGCCGTCGCGCTGCACCACGCGCTTGGCGCTGCCGATGCCGGCCACGTTCATGAGGATGCGGGCGGGGCCATGAGCGGCGGCAGCCTTCTCCAGCGCAGCGGTCACGCTGGCGGCGTCAGTGATGTCGCAGGGGCAGGCTACGCCGCCAATTTCAGCGGCAACTTTTTCGGCCAGCTCGGCATTGCGGTCGAGCACGGCCACCTTGGCGCCCAGGCGGGCCAGTTCGCGTGCGGTGGCCTCGCCAAGGCCCGATGCGCCGCCGGTCACGAGGGCGGCTTGTCCTTGAATCTGCATGGTGGGTCTGTCCTGTTCGGGGTGGGGTTTCAGGCGCCGGGCTTGAGGATGCCCGGTGCCGTGTCGTCGTGCAAGGCCGTGACCAGCGCATCGCGGTGCTTGAGCACGGCGCGCTGGTTGACGGAGCCCTTGTCGGTGATCTCGCCCAGGTCGATGGAAGGCGGCTCGGCCATCAGCAGCGCACGGGCCACGCGGCTGGCGCTGCCCGTGGCTTCGCGGGCCAGCCCGTCCAGCACGGCTTCGATGCGCTGGCGCACGGCGGGGTGGGCCACCACATCGGCCCCGGGGGCGTCCGGGCCCAGGCCGGCGACTTCGCGGCAGGCGGGGGAGGGGAACAGCAGGGCGCCGACTTCCTTCATGTTCAGGCCGGTGAGCACCACGTCCTGGATGTAGGGCGCGCCCGCCACAATGATCTTGGCGCGCATGGGGCCCACGCTCACAAAGGTGCCGGTGGAGAGCTTGAAGTCTTCGGCAATGCGGCCGTCAAACGCCAGACCCCGGTGGATGTTGTCCTCGTCGATCCATTTCACCGCGTCGCCGGTGCACAGGTAGCCTTCGTCATCGAACGCATCGCGCGTGGCGGCGTCGGAGCGCCAGTAGCCGGGCGTGACGTTGGGGCCACGGTAGCGCACCTCGGTCTTGCCATCCACCTCCACCAGCTTGAGCACCATGCCGGGCACGGGCGCGCCAATGTGGCCCGAGCGCACGTCGGGGCTGTTGCAGAACATGGCCGAGGGAGCGGATTCGGTCATGCCCAGGCCCGTGCACATCACGATGCGCTCGCCAATGGCGGCCTCTTGCGTAGCGTGCAGGCTGTCCCACACAGGCTGGGCGAGGCCGGCGCCCGAGTAGAAGAACAGGCGCACGCGTGACAGCAGGTTGGCGCGCAGCTGGGCGTCGGTCTTCATGGCCTCGGCAATCATTTCAAAGCCGGTGGGCACGTTGAAGTACACCGTGGGGGCGATCTCGCGCAGGTTGCGCAAGGTCTCGCCAATCAGTGCGGCCGTGGGCTTGCCGTCGTCGATGTACAGCGTGCCGCCATGCATCATCGTGAGGCCGAAATTGTGGTTGCTGCCGAAGGTGTGGTTCCACGGCAGCCAGTCCACCAGCACGGGCGAGGCCTCGGCCAGCACGGGCAGCGACAGCGAGATCTGCTGCAGGTTGGCGCACCACATGCGCTGGGTGTTGATGACCGGCTTGGGCATCTTGGTGGAGCCGCTGGTGAACAGGAACTTCACGATGGTGCCGGGGCCGGTGGCGTGCATGGCCGCGTCCACCGCCGGGGTGGCGGGGGTGTGGCGCAGGTTCTGGAACGTGCCGGCCTTGCGGCCCTCCAGCGCGCCCTGGGCCAGGATCACTTCGACATCGGCCGCCACGGTGGCCGCGATGGCCTTGCCGTAGCGCGCGCCGTCGGCGGCAAAGACCAGGCCGGGGGTGAGGGTGTCGATGACGTGGCGCAGCTTGTCGTAGTCCTGGCTCACGGTGGCGTAGGCGGGCGACACGGGGCAGTAGGGCACGCCGGCGTAGATGCAGCCCAGCGCCAGCAGCGCGTGCTCAATCGTGTTTTCGCTGAGCACCACCACCGGGCGCTCGGCGTTCAGGCCCCGGTCCAGCAGGGCCTGGCCGATGCTGCGCGCGGCGTCGAGCGCTTGGGCGTAGCTCACATGCTGCCATTCACCCGTCTTGCCACCGGGCAGTTGCTCGCGGCGCGCCAGAAAGCTGTGGTCGGGCGTGGTCTCGGCCCAGTGCACCAGGTAGTCCGTCACGCGGCGGGCAAAGGCGCCCAGGGGCAGGTCCGCCTGCAGGTAACGCACGCCCGGGGCACCTTCACGCAGGCTGACGCGGGTCACGCCGAAGGTCACGGGGCGGTAGCGGGCCGGGGCGAGGGGGGTGGAGAGGTCGCTCATAGGGGGTTCCAGCAGGGGCAAGGGGTGACTGGGGGCGGGCTCAGTCCTTGCGGACCTTGGCGGCGCGGCCTTCCAGGAAGTCGGCGAGGCGGGACTTGGCTTCGGGTGCGCTCTGGGCGATGGCGGCCATCATGGCTTCGGTGAAGAAGCCTTGGTCGGCGGGCTGCTCGGCAATGCGGGGCAGGGCGTGCATCAACGCGTAGTTGGTCAGCGGGGCGTTCTGCGCCACGCGCACGGCCAGCTCGAAGGCCTTGGCAAAGGCCTGGCCTTCGGGCACGAGGTATTGGGCAAAGCCGACTTTTTCGCCGTCCTGCGCGTTGTAGACGCGGCCGGTGAGCATCATGTCCGTCATGCGTGCAGCGCCGATGAGCTTGGGGATGCGCACCGCGCCGCCGCCGCCCACGAAGATGCCACGCGAGCCCTCGGGCAGCGCGTAGAAGGTGGATTCGTCGGCCACGCGGATGTGGCAGGCGCTGGCCAGCTCTAGCCCGCCGCCCACCACGGCGCCATGCAGCGCAGCGATGACCGGCACGGGGCCGTACTGCACACGTTCCAGCGCGGCGTGCCACATGCGCGAGTGGTGCAGGCCTTGGCCGGCGTCGCGCTCTTTCAGCTCCGACAGGTCCAGTCCAGCGCAGAAATGGGGGCCGTCGCCATCAATGACAGCGGCGCGCACGGTGCTGGGCATTTTCTCGAACAGGTCGCGCAGCGCGAGGATCAGGCCGTCGTTCAGCGCGTTGCGCTTGGCCGCGCGGGTCAGGCGGATCACGGCCACTTCCTGGTGGTCGCCGCGCAGCTCGAAATGGATGTCTGGATGGGTCATAGAGGCTTTCGTGTTGGTTGAATTGTGGTTATAGTTCATAATCAATTCAAGCAAGCCAAGCCCGTTTTTTATTGGTGTTTACCCTTGATCTGTGTCATGCCTCGTGGCGCATGCTGGGGACCTGACACCGCACCGGCGGGCGCTAACCCAGGAGACACGCATGGACCACGCCAATCTGATCGCCATCGACATCCACACCCACGCCGAGGTGAGCTGCTGGAACCCCTTTGACAACTACGGTGAGGAGTACGACCGCGCTGCGGACAAGTACTTCAAGAACGGCCGCCGCCCCACCATTGCGGAGACGGTGGCTTACTACCGAGAGCAGAAGATTGGCCTGGTGATGTTCACGGTGGACGCAGAGTCCAAGATGGGCCGCCGCCGCATCCCCAACGAAGAGATCGCCGAGGCCGCCAAGGCCAACAGCGACATGATGACGGCCTTCGCCAGCATCGACCCGCACAAGGGCAAGATGGGCGCGCGTGAAGCCCGCCGCCTGATCGAGGAGTTCGGCATCAAGGGCTTCAAGTTCCACCCCACGGTGCAGGCCTACCACCCCTACGACAAGATGGCCTGGCCCATCTACGAGGTGATTGCCGAATACGGCATGCCGGCCATCTTCCACACCGGCCACAGCGGCATTGGCAGCGGCATGCGCTGCGGTGGCGGCCTGCGGCTGGAGTACAGCAACCCCATGCACTTGGACGATGTGGCCATCGACTTCCCCGACATGCAGATCGTGATGGCTCACCCCAGCTTTCCGTGGCAGGACGAGGCGCTTTCGGTTGCCACGCACAAGCCCAATGTGTGGATCGACCTGTCGGGCTGGAGCCCCAAGTATTTTCCGAAGCAGCTGGTGCAGTACGCCAACACGCTGCTGAAGGACCGCGTGCTGTTCGGCAGCGACTACCCGCTGATCACGCCCGAGCGCTGGATGAAGGACTTCCAGGAAGCGGGCTTCAAGCCCGAGGTGATGCCCGGCATCCTGAAGGGCAACGCTGTGCGCTTGCTGGGGCTGGACAAGGCCCAGGCTGCGCCGGCCGCCTGACGCACCGCAGCGGGCGGTGGCTGCCCGCTCAGTCGTAGACTTTTTGCAGCAGCCGAATCAGTGTCTTGCGCTCGGCCGTCGTCAAGCGGTTGGTGGCGTCTTCTTCCAGTTGCGCGGCCGTCTGCTCGGCCTGCGCGGTCAATTCCACCCCGGCGGGCGTCAGGTGCACGCCCATGGCACGCCCGTCGCTGGGGTGTGGGCGGCGCTCGATCAGGCCGCGCCGCTCCAGCGCCGCAATCAAGCCCACCATGTTGGGCGGCAGCACGCTGAGCGTGGCGCACAGCTGGCGCGAGGTGATACCCGGGTTGTGCGCCACCAGCGACAGCACCGAGAAATCCACCACCTTCAGGTCGTACACGGCCATGCGTTCCATGAACACGGCAATGATGGACAGCGCCGCGCGACGCGTGTTGTAGCCCACCAGCGTGCGCAAAAAGCCGGTGTCCACGGGCTCGCTGGCTGGCGCTGCAGTGTCTGCGGGGGCGGGAACCGAGGGGGATTTCTTGGAGGAACGGACGCTGGACATGGGGGGAGATTGTGCCGGGCGCCCGGGCCCCCGCGACCGGCCCGCAGTGCCCGCTAGGTGCTGCGGCGCCTCTTTTTGATCGAAATCAGCCGCATGCGCTAGTGAAACATGCGCTAGGTGCTATCAATTTGATATCTGCCCGCACCACCGCTCCGGTTGGGCGTGCCGCGCCGCCCGCGCCGCTCATGCCGGGCTACGCAGTACGCGGCGGTATTGCACGGCCTCGGCTACGTGGCTGACCTCGGTGGTGGGCGCGCCCGCGAGGTCGGCGATGGTGCGCGCCACCTTCAGCGCCCGGTGCGTGCTGCGGGCCGACCAGCCCAGGCGCGCGGCAGCGGTGTTGAGGAACTTGGCAGCCGCATCATCCAGGTGCAGGTGGGCGTCGATGGCCTGGCCCTGCAGCGCCTGGTTGGTACAGCCCTGGCGTGCCAGGGCCAGGGCGCGGGCCTGCTCCACCCGGGCGCGGATGCTGGCGGTGGATTCGCCCGCAGCCGCCTGCACCAGCTGCTCGGCGGGCAGGGCGGGCACCTCCACATGCAGGTCGATGCGGTCCAGCAGCGGGCCGCTGAGCTTGGCCTGGTAGCGGTGCACCTGGTCGGGTGTGCAGCGGCAGGCGCGCTGGGTAGAGCCCAGAAAGCCGCAGGGGCAAGGGTTCATGGCCGCAATCATCTGGAACCGGGCCGGAAACTCCGCGCGTTGCGCCGCCCGGGCGATGGTGATGTGGCCGGTCTCCAGCGGCTCGCGCAGGGCCTCCAGCGCAGCGCGCGGGAATTCGGGGAGTTCATCGAGGAAGAGCACGCCCTGGTGGGCCAGCGAAATCTCGCCCGGTCGGGGTGGCGAGCCACCGCCCACCAGCGCCACCGCGCTGGCCGTGTGGTGGGGCTGGCCCGTGGGGCGCACGCCAAAAGCCTCGGGCCTGAAGCGGCCTGCCAGGCTGGCAATGGCGGCGCTTTCTAGCGCTTCGTCCACCGTCATCGCAGGCAGCAGCCCGGCAAAACGCTGCGCCAGCATCGACTTGCCCGAGCCGGGAGGCCCGGCCATCAGCACGCTGTGGCCGCCGGCCGCTGCAATCTCCAGCGCGCGCTTGGCACCGGCCTGGCCCTTCACATCGGCCATGTCGGGCCCGGTGGTGCTGGCGGCGAGCGCGGTGGCCTGCAGGCGCGTCCAGCCGTCGTTGGCCACGTCGGCATCGCCACCGGCCGTGCTGCCGGGTGGCAGGAACGCCCGTACCACGTCCAGCAGGTGGTGGGCGCGCACCACGCGTGCGGCGGGCACCAGGGCGGCTTCTTCGGCGCTGCCGGGGGGCAGCACCAGCTGGGCGTCGATCTGCTGCGTCTGCAGCGCCAGGCTGGTGGCCAGCGCACCGCGCACGGGGCGCAGTTCGCCCGACAGCGACAGCTCGCCCGCAAACTCGTAACCCGCCAGGCGGCTGGCGTCCACCTGCCCGCTGGCGGCGAGGATGCCCAGGGCGATGGGCAAGTCGAAGCGGCCTGAGTCCTTGGGCAGATCGGCGGGGGCCAGGTTGACGGTGATGCGCTTGTTCGATGGGAACTCCAGCCCCGCGTTCTGCAGCGCCGAGCGCACGCGTTCGCGGGCTTCTTTCACCTCCACCTCGGCCAGCCCGACCAGCGTGAAGCTGGGCAAACCGTTGGCCAGATGCACTTCGACGGTGACTGCAGGCGCCTGCAGCCCCAGAAGGGCGCGGCTTTGCACCAAAGCAAGACTCATGAAGCGATTTCTCCCCAGATGGGTGCGTTTTGTAGGTTTTTAGCGCGGCCTGCGGGGCGTCTGCACCAGTTGAGTGCGATGCGCCGACCGCGTTCACCGCCACTGTACTGGGGATTGTTGTAACGCGACGCAACCGTGCGGCCCGTCATGCACCTTGGTGTGGCACGGTCCGTGCTTAAAGCGCTTGTCCCTACTTTGTCCAACCGGAGGAAACATGACCCGCGCCATCATCAAGACCCTGGGCGTTGCCCTTGTTGCAACCCTTCCCATGCTGGCCAGCGCCCAGCTCACCGCCAACGTCAGCCTGACCACGAACTACAAGTTCCGCGGCCAGGACCAGGACACTTCCAAGGTCAAGACCGTCAAGCCCGCACTGCAAGGCGGCTTTGACTACGCCTTCGGCGAGACCGGTTTCTACGTGGGCAACTGGAACTCCAGCGTGGACTGGCTGTCCGGCAACTCGCTCGAATCCGACCTGTACGGCGGCTACAAGTTCAAGGCCGGTGACGTGGACCTGGACGTGGGCCTGCTGACCTACATCTACCCCGGCAACAGCGCTGGCAACACCACCGAAGTCTATGGCGCAGCCACCTTCGGCCCCGTGACGGCCAAGTACTCGCACACCCTGTCCAAGGACTACTTCGCCTACGCCGGTCCTGGCATGAAGGGCCGCAACACCGGCTACCTGAACCTGGCGTTTGCCCAGGAAGTGGCCCCCAGCACCACGCTGAAGGCTTCGGTCGGTTTCACCCGCTTTGGTGGTGACATCACGGCCCCCAACTTCATGGACTACAGCCTGGGCGGCGCGTACGACTTCGGCGGCGGCGTGTCCCTCGGCGCTGCCGTGGTCGGCGCCACCAAGAAGGCCTTCTACGGCCCGGTCAACAAGTCGCGCGTGATCGTCACGCTCACCAAAACCCTGTAAGTCTCAATGGGCGCCGGTGGCGCCCATTCCGGAGGATCTGAAAATGAAAATGGTGACAGCCATCATCAAGCCCTTCAAGCTCGACGAAGTGCGCGAAGCGCTCTCCGACATCGGCGTGCAAGGCATCACGGTGACCGAAGTCAAAGGCTTTGGCCGCCAAAAGGGCCACACCGAGCTGTACCGCGGTGCAGAGTACGTGGTGGACTTTCTCCCCAAGGTCAAGATCGAGGCCGCCGTGGCCGACGACCTGGTGGACCGCGTGATCGAGTCCATCGAGACCGCAGCGCGCACCGGCAAGATCGGTGACGGCAAGATTTTCGTGACCCACCTGGAGCAGGTGGTGCGCATCCGCACTGGCGAAACCGGCAAGGAAGCCCTGTAAGGGCGAGGCCGCATCCCATCCAAGAAGAGAAACGCCATGAAAAAACTGCTTGCTTCCTTCATTCTGGGGCTGAGTCTGCTGTCCGGCGGATCGGCCGTCCTCGCCCAGGCGCCAGCCACGGCAGAGGCCTCGGCACCTGCTGCGGCTGCACCCGCTGCTGAGGCCGCCGCACCGGCTGCTGCTGCCGCCGCACCGGCTGCTGCTGCCGCCGCTGCGCCTGCAGCGCCCGCCGCAGAAGCGCCTGCTCCCGTGCCCAACAAGGGCGACACCGCCTGGATGATGACTTCCACCATCCTCGTGATCCTGATGGTCCTGCCTGGCCTGGCACTGTTCTACGGCGGCCTCGTGCGCAGCAAGAACATGCTGTCCGTCCTCATGCAGGTCATGGTCACGTTCTCGCTGATCGTGGTGCTGTGGTTCATCTACGGCTACAGCCTGGCCTTCACCGAAGGCGGTGCCTTCATCGGTGGGTTTGACCGGCTGTTCATGAAGGGCATCTGGGACAACGCGGCGGGCACGTTTGCCAACGCCGCCACGTTCAGCAAGGGTGTCGTGATTCCGGAAGTGGTGTTCGCCGCCTTCCAGGCCACGTTCGCCGGTATCACCTGCGCACTGATCGTCGGTGCGTTCGCCGAGCGCATCAAGTTCAGCGCCGTCATGCTGTTCATGGTCCTGTGGTTCACCTTCAGCTACCTGCCGATCGCCCACATGGTGTGGTTCTGGATGGGTCCTGATGCCTACGCCTCCAAGGAAGTGGCTGACGCCATGACCAGCAAGGCCGGCCAGATCTGGCAGTGGGGTGCTCTGGACTTCGCTGGCGGTACCGTGGTGCACATCAACGCCGCTGTGGCGGGCCTGGTGGGCGCGTTCATGGTGGGCAAGCGCATTGGCTACGGCAAGGAAGCCATGGCGCCTCACAGCCTGACGCTGACCATGGTCGGTGCCTCGCTGCTGTGGGTGGGCTGGTTCGGCTTCAACGCCGGCTCTGCCCTGGAAGCCAACGGCTTCGCTGCCCTGGCCTTCATCAACACGCTGGTGGCCACTGCCGCTGCCGTGCTGGCATGGTGCATGGGTGAAGCGCTGATGCGTGGCAAGGCTTCGATGCTGGGTGCAGCGTCGGGTGCCGTGGCTGGCCTCGTGGCCATCACGCCCGCTGCCGGCAACGTCGGTATCGGCGGTGCGCTGGTGATCGGTCTGGTGGGTGGTTTTGCCTGCCTGTGGGGTGTCAACGGCCTCAAGAAGCTGCTGGGTGCAGACGACTCGCTCGACGTGTTCGGCGTGCACGGCATCGGCGGTATCGTGGGTGCACTGCTGACCGGCGTGTTCAACTCCCCCAGCCTGGGCGGCCCCGGCTTCGTGGCGGACTGGGTGACGGCCACCGGCGTGACGGCTGCCGACTACTCCATCGCTGCCCAGGTGTGGACACAGGCCAAGGCCGTGCTGCTGACCATCGTGTGGTCGGGCGTGGTGTCCTTCGTGGCTTACAAGGTGGTTGACCTGACGGTGGGCCTGCGTGTCTCGGAAGAAGACGAACGCGAAGGCCTGGACATCACCTCGCACGGCGAAACGGCGTACAACCGCTGATCGTCCTGCGCCCTACGCGCTGCGGTGTCTGGTGGCACCGCAGCGTTGCCATAAGAACAAGCGCGTTACTCCTCTGGTTATTTCAGCCCGCCGACCACCGGCGGGCTTTTTTCGTACCGGTGGGTGGCGTGCTGCCGGGGCGACGACAGGCGTGAGCGGTGGTGCAGAGGCTGCCTGGGGCGTGCGCCAGTCCTTTGCACACCCGCTGTTCAAAAAATTCACGCTCCTCCCAAGCCGTGCGGCCGACCGCTGCCGCTACGATGCACGGATGGACTTTTCCCTCGCCCCGATCACTGAGCGCGTGCGCGCCGCCGCCGCCGACCAGACCCCGTTGCGCATCCGTGGCGGGGGCACCAAGGACTTCCATGGCCTGGCGCTGCACGGCGAGGTGCTGGACACCCGGGTGCTGCGCGGCATCGTGAGCTACGAGCCCAGCGAGCTGGTCGTCACCGTGCGGGCTGGCACCCCGCTGGCCGAGTTGGAGGCCACGCTGGCCGAACAAGGCCAGTGCCTGCCGTTTGAACCCCCGCATTTCGCCAAGACCCCTGCAGACGCCGCCACCGTGGGCGGCATGGTGGCCGCTGGCCTGTCGGGCCCGGCCCGCGCCAGCGTGGGGGCCGTGCGTGACTACCTGCTGGGCGTGACGCTGCTCAACGGCAAGGCCGAGCTACTGACGTTTGGCGGCCAGGTCATGAAGAACGTGGCGGGGTACGACGTGTCGCGCCTGATGGCCGGCGCCTGGGGCACGCTGGGGCTGCTGACGGAGGTGAGCCTCAAGGTGCTGCCCGTGGCGCCCGGCGAGGCCACGCTCCGGTTCGAGGGCATCAACCAGGCCGATGCGCTGCGCAAGCTGCACGCCTGGGGCGGCCAGCCGCTGCCCCTCAACGCCAGCTGCTGGCTACAAGACGCGGCGGTGGACGAAGGCGCAGGCACCCTGTATGTGCGCCTGCGCGGCGCCGTGGCGGCGGTGGAGGCCGCGTGCAAGACCATGGGAGGCACCCGCATGGACAACGCCACCGTCGCCGCCGACTGGACCGCCTGCCGCGAGCAGACCTTGCCTTGGTTCGCAGCCCGCGCCGCGCTGCCCGGCCATGCGCTGTGGCGCCTGTCGGTGCCCGCCACGGCCCCGGTGCTGGCCCTGCCCGGCGGTGCGCAGCCGCTGGTGGAATGGCATGGCGCGCTGCGCTGGGTGCAGGCGCCCGAAGCCGCAGGCGACGCCCTGCGCGAAGCCGCCCGGGCAGTGGGTGGGAATGCTTCTGTTTTTGTAGCTGCGGAGGCAAATAAATCGGGCACTAGCGGCACTTTTGAATTGCAATCCAAGGCGCTGGAGCAAATCCATGCCCGCCTCAAGCACAGCTTTGACCCGGCGGGCATCTTCAACCCCGGCCGCATGGCGCAGGCCTGGTAGGCAAGGCGACAGCCATCATTGCCATCCACGCTTCCCTCCCCATGCGACGCCTTTTTCACCTCACCGGACACCACCGCACGGTTGCGGGCAACCAGGTGCTGGGCTTGCTGCTGGCGTTCAACGCCGGGGCGGTCAATGCGGGGGGCTTTCTGGTGGTGCACCTCTACACCTCGCACATGACGGGCTTTTTGTCCTCGCTGGCCGACAACCTGGTGCTGGGGCAGATGAAGCTGGTGCTGGGCGCCGTGGGCGCGCTGTGGGCCTTTATGTCGGGGGCGGGCACCACGGCCATCATGGTCAACTGGGCGCGCCAGCGCAAGCTGCGCAGCACCTACGCGCTGCCGCTGCTGCTGGAATCTGTGCTCATGCTGCTGTTCGGCCTGGTGGGCGCCATCACCCTCAGCTGGCCCACGCCGTTTGCGGTGCCCCTCACGGTGCTGCTGCTGTCCTTCATCATGGGGTTGCAGAACGCCACGGTGACCAAGATGTCTTCGTCCCAGATCCGTACCACCCACATGACCGGCGTGGTGACCGACCTGGGCATCGAGATGGGCAAGATGCTGTACTGGAACCGCACCGGCACCGCACCCGAGTCGCAGGTGCGCGCCAACCAGGCCCGGCTGCGTATGTTTGCCGGGCTGGTTGCCATGTTTCTGGTGGGCGGCATCGCGGGTGCAGCGGGCTTCAAGCACGTGGGGTTTGTGTTTGTGGTGCCGCTGGCGCTGGTGCTGCTGGCCCTGTCGCTGCCCCCACTGTGGGCCGACCGCGCGCGCCTGCGCCACCCGTTGCGCAAGCCCTCGGCGCCTGCCGCTCCGGGCGACCCGAGCCTGGGCCCCCCAGCGGACCCACCGGCCGCGCGCTGACGAACCCACGCCGAAATTTCTGTCTCTTCGCCCAGGCTGCTCTCCATGCAAACCCAGCTCTCTCCTGAATACCGCGCCCGCGCCGATGGCCTGGAGGCCGAATCCATCCTGCGCAAATGTGTGCACTGCGGGTTCTGCACCGCCACCTGCCCGACCTACCAACTGCTGGGCGACGAACTGGACGGCCCACGCGGCCGCATCTACCTCATCAAGCAGGTGCTCGAAGGCGAGGCCCCCACCCGCAAGACCCAGATGCACCTGGACCGGTGCCTCACCTGCCGCAATTGCGAAAGCACCTGCCCGAGCGGTGTGCAGTACGGCCATCTGGTGGACATCGGCCGCAAGATCGTCGATGAAAAAGTGCCGCGCCCCGTGGGCGAAAAGGCCCTGCGCTGGGCCCTGAAGGAGGGCCTGCCATCGTCGCTGTTTGCCCCCGCCATGAAGACCGGGCAAATGGTGCGCGGCCTGCTGCCCGAGGCGCTGAGGGCCAAGGTGCCCGCGCCCCGGGATGCCGGTGCATGGCCCACGCGCCAGCATGCGCGCAAGGTGCTCATGCTGGCGGGCTGCGTGCAGCCGGCCATGATGCCCAACATCAACACCGCCACCGCGCGCGTGCTCGACGCGGTGGGCATCCAGACCGTGATCGCATCCAAGGCCGGCTGCTGTGGCGCCGTCAAGTTTCACCTCAACGACCAGGCAGGCGGCATGGCCGAGATGCGCGCCAACATCGACGCCTGGTGGCCGCTGGTGGAGGCGGGGGGTGTCGAGGCCATCGTCATGAACGCCTCGGGCTGCGGCGTCACCGTCAAGGAATACGGCCACATCCTGAAGGACGACCCGCAGTACGCAGCCAAGGCCGAACGCATCAGCGCCCTCACGCGCGACCTGTCGGAGCTGCTGCCTGCCGTGCTGCCCGAGCTGGCCGACAAGCTGCAGGGCCGTGTGAACCAGCCGGACACCCTGTACGCCTACCACCCTCCTTGCACCCTGCAGCATGGGCAAAAGCTGCGTGGCGGTGTGGAGGCGCACCTGAATCAGCTGGGCTTCAAGCTGCACACCGCGCGCAACGATGCGCACCTGTGCTGCGGCTCGGCCGGTACGTACTCGGTGCTCAACCCGGACCTGTCCTACCAGCTGCGCGACCGCAAGCTCGGCGTGCTTGGCGAGGCGTTTGGCAACCAGCCGCCCGACATGATCCTGTCGGCCAACATCGGCTGCATCACCCACCTGCAAAGCGGCACGGGTACGCCCGTGCGACATTGGGTGGAGGTGCTGGACGAGGCGCTGCGCGTGGGTTGATGGCGCGCTGGGCGAGGCGCCGGACCCTCCCGGCGCGCGCCAGAATCAGGCCTGTTTGGTGCCCGCCGACCCAACGCTGGCATGATCGAGGGTTTTGTCGTCTCCTATTCGCCCCCGAACCGCACTGCCATGACCGACTCCGTGTCCGCACAAGAACAACCCCATACCGCACCTGTCGTGCCTGCAGCACCCCAGGCCGCGCCCGTGCCGACCGAGGCTGCTGCGGTCGCCGTGGCGGCCTCTGAACCTGCTGCGTCGGCCGAAGCCGGTGCGCCCCAGCGGCGCCAGGATGGCTCGCGTCGGGGCGGCCGCAACCGCCGCAAACCTGATGGGCGCCAGGCGCCGCAGGGCCGTGCAAACGCCGAAGGTGCAGCAGACGCTGCTGCGCCTGCTGCGCCTGCTGCGCCTGCTGCCGGCGCACCGCGCGCACCACAACGCGTGCACCCCGCGCTGGAGCAGCTGGCCGGGCTCTACCCCTCTCTGTTTGGCGCCGTGTTCCGCCCGCTCAAGCGCGGCATCTTCCAGGACCTCCTGGCGGCCCACCCAGAGTTGTTCGAGCGCGAAGCACTCAAGGTGGCGCTGGGCATCCACACCCGCTCCACGCGCTATCTGCAAAGCGTGGCGGCGGGCGACAAGCGCCACGACCTGCAAGGCCAGCCCGTGGAAGACATGGCCCCCGAGCATGTGCACCACGCGCTGCTGGAGGTGTACCGCCGCAAGAAGGCGCGCGCCACCGAAGACCTGCTGCCCAAGCTGCGCAACCGCATGATGGCCGCGTTCGAGGCCTCGGGCCTCACGCGCGAGGCCTACACCGAGCGGGTGTTGAGCCGCGACGACGCCGCCAATGCCATCCTGGAAGAAGCCTTTGCCGAATGGTCGGCCCGCAACGCCAAGGACGAGGCCCTGCTGCGTGCTTTTGAAGCCAGCGGCCAGACGCTGGAGGCCTTTGCCGACATGTACGGCCTGGTGCCCCGCACCGTGGGCCAGCAGCTGGAGCGTGCACGCCGCCTGGCAGCCGCGCGGGCTCAGTCCACGGCGGCCGCAGCGCCTTCAGACCAGGAGGGCTAAGGCCGGCTCGGCCTGGATAGAATCACCTCGCGACCCGGTTCATGGGTTGCCGTAAGCGTTTACGTCAATCAACGTGCCTACCAACGCCGGCCCTGCCGGGGTGGTGGCCCCCAGCCCGCAGATGTTGCAGGGAGGGGGCGGCACCTTGCTTGACCGGTGTGCTTTCTGGAACTTCAATGAACCAACCTTCTTCGCTCGCCCCGTCTTCCCGCAAGACCTTTTTCGGGCTGCCCAAGCTGCCCGCACGCTCGGCGGCCTGGGTGATGCCGCTGCTGCTGTCGCTGCTCATGACCTTCATCGTGTCGCTGATCAGCACGGTGCGCGTGGCCGGCTTCTCGCTGGACTTCCTGCGCTTGTGGCTGAGTGCCTGGGTGCTGTCCTGGGTGGTGGCCTTCCCCACACTGCTCCTGGTGCTGCCCGTGGTGCGCCGCGCCACGGCGGCCATCGTCGAGACGCCGAACTGACCTGTGACGGGGGCGGGTGCCTCCCGCCCCCGTCACTGCGCGCACCCCCGGGTCACAGGGGTGCGCGCAGGCTACTGACATCATGCTGTCAGCAGTAGGCACGCACCATGCCTCTCTCGCGCTGCGCCCACGGGCCGGCGCACCGATTCCATCGACCGACCCAGAGAGAGGACCTGCCATGACCGCCACCATCACCTTTCCCGCGCCCACCTGCATCCAGATCCCTGCGTTCAGCGTGGCGGGCATCAGCGTGCGCACGCGCAACAGCGAAGAAATGAACCCTGCCATCGCGCGCCTTGGGGGGCTGTGGAACCGCTTTTTCAGCCAGAGCTGGGAGCGCCAGCTGCCCAGCCGGGGCGATGACGGCCGCATCTTTGGCGTGTACAGCGCCTATGAGTCCGACGAACACGGCGCCTTCGACGTGACGGCCGGTGTGGCCGTGGCCGAACCGCATCTCGCGCAGGCCGTGCCAGGCGCGCACCGCGTGGACATCGAAGCGTGCGACTACCTTGTGTTCACCGGCGAGGGCGACATGCCGCAGATGGTGATCGACACCTGGATGCGTATCTGGCATTACTTTGCCGACAATCCGCAGGTGCAGCGCCGCTTTGGTACCGACTTCGAGGCCTATGAAGGGCCTGACAAGGTGGCTATCCATGTGGGTGTTGTGCTATAAGTAATGTAGCTATCAACGCTTGATGAACAGGCGCAAAAACCTAAAAACATTCATATTCCCAGCCCATGCGCCGCGCCGACCGCCTGTTCCAGATCGTCCAGCTCATCCGGGGGCGGCGCCTGTCCACCGCTGCTTTCCTGGCCGAACGGCTCGAAGTCTCGGCCCGCACCATCTACCGCGACGTGGCGGACCTCCAGCACCAGGGCGTGCCCATTGAGGGCGAGGCCGGTGTGGGCTACCGTCTGGGCGCAGGCTTTGACCTGCCACCGCTGATGTTCAGTCAGGGCGAGGCCAATGCCCTGGTCGCCGCCGCCCGCCTGGCCCAGGCGTGGCTTGATGCGGGGCTGGCCCGCGAGGTGGAGGGCGCCCTGGGCAAGATCCTGTCCGTGCTGCCCCCCGCTGCGCGCGTGGCAGCAGAGGCACAGGCGCTCTATGCACCCTCGGTGGGGCTGGACCCCCGTGTGCAGTCCCATCTGCAGGCCCTGCGCGAGGCCGTGCACAGCCGCCACGTGGTGCAGGTGGACTACGCCGACGTCAACGGCCGCCCCAGCCTGCGCCGCCTGCGCCCGCTGGGCTGCTTCTACTGGGGCAAGGTCTGGACGCTGTCCGCCTGGTGCGAACTGCGCAACGACTTTCGCGGCTTTCGCATCGACCGCATTGCGGCCATCACCGTGCTGGAAGAACAGTTCCGCCAAGAGCCCGGCAAGACCCTGGCGGACTTGCTGCGCAAAGTGGAGGGGGAGATGGAGGGGCGGCCGGTGGAGTGGGGGACTGCGCCGGGGGCAGATGGGAACTCCTGAAGAGATGGAGTGCAAGTAGTGGGGGGCCGAAGACGGCAATGGGCCCTGAGCCGACGGTGACCATCGTCTCCCAAGAGCCGTCACTGATTTGAAATCGCTTGATTGATGCCGAAAATCGGCCCTTGGCTCTACCGGGCCATGCCAATGACGACGCTATAGTTTGTTGTGCAGACGCTTGTCGGGAAATGCTGAGTTTTACTCACAGGTTGTTTGCGCGCTGCTTTACGGTATGCCTCACACTCATAAGCTCGGAGCGACCTCTGTCCCTCACTTCAGCCTCACTTGAAGCCGTCTTCGTGAAGCTTCGTCCGGTCTGGTATCCACAATTGGACGCTGCGGGCGAGGACATTCCCCTTCGCGACGTGAACCAACGCAATGTCTCCTTGGAAACGCCGCTTATTGTTGCTGCCCAGCACTTGCTGCCGATGGACATTCAGACACTGGTTGAGAACGGTGCCGAACTAGACGCTAGGAGCGGCTCCGAGCAGCATCACGCGGCGTTGCACGTCGCGAGGTTAATGCGCCGCTTTGACAATGCAGCGAAGCTAATTGAGTTGGGAGCAGACGTGACACTCAAGGATGGCATCGGCAAGACACCCTTGGATTACGGAAACCACGTCAAACATGAAGATTAAGGTGAGTGAGACAAAACGTGCCGGTCTCTTTCACGCTGAGCGACCGCTTTACCAGAGCGTCTAGGGCCGCTCCTGGCCGAAAACGGCCGTTGAGCCCAGAGGGGTAGAAATGCCGCAGATCCCCGGGGCCGCATCATTCTGGTGGTGACGCGGCGCCACAGGGCGCGCCCTCTCAACTTGCCAGCGCCGCCTCAATATCCCCCGCCAGCTTCTTCGGTGCATCCTGCGGCGCATAGCGGCGGATCACGCGGCCGTCCTTGCCGACCAGGAACTTGGTGAAGTTCCACTTGATGGCCTTGCTGCCCAGCAGGCCCGGTGCCTCGGCGGTGAGCCACTGGTACAGGGGCGATGCGTTGGCGCCGTTCACGTCGATCTTGGCCATCATCGGAAAGCTCACGCCGTAGTTGAGCTGGCAGAAGCTGGCGATCTCGTCGTTGCTGCCGGGGTCCTGGGCGCCGAACTGGTTGCAGGGGAAGCCCAGCACCACCAGGCCCTTGTCGGCATATTCCTTGTACAGCTCTTCGAGCCCGCCGAACTGGGGCGTGAAGCCGCAGGCGCTGGCGGTGTTCACGATGAGCAGCACTTTGTCCTTGTATTGCGACAAGGGCACGGTCTGGCCGTTCATCTGCTGGGCTTCAAAGTCGTAGATGCTGGTGGGCATGCGGGTACTCCGGGTGGGGATGACGGGCCATCGTAGCCCCAGCCGCTCCAGCCTGCGCGCGTGCGGGTCAATGACCCGCGGCGCCCGGTCGGCGGAACTGCAGCGCCGCCAGCAGCGAGGCCAGCAGGATCAGCGCGCCGCCCAGCACGGTGCGCGTGTTCAGCGTGGCCGCGCCCAGCAGGGCCGATGACACGCTGGCAAACATCACCTCCGACAGCATCACCAGCGCGGTGGTGCCGGCCGCCAGTCGGGCCGCGCCAAATTGCAGTGCCCAGTTGCCCAGCATCAGCACGCCCGCCAGCAGCAGGCCGGTGACGACCCAGGTGCTGTTGACGGCGGGGAAGGGCTCCACCACGCCCACTTGCAAGCCGATGCCGGCCACGGCCAGCGCCATGAGCATGCAGCCGCCAAACATGGAGAACATGCGGGCGGGGCCCGGCACGGTGTGCAGGCGGCGCAGCGTGACGTTGGTGAGTGCAAACATGAACCCGCCCAGCAGCGCCAGAGCGTCGGCCAGCGACAGGTTTTGCAACAGGCGAGATACCGGCGCGCCCTCGGGCAGCAGCACCAGCACCACGCCCGTGAAGGCCAGCGCCAGGCGCAGCAGCGCCGCCGGTGTGGGGCGTTCTCCAAGAATGCGCCAGGCCAGCAACACGGCCCAGGCGGGCATCAGGTAGAACAGCAGGATCACGCGCACCACGTCGCCAATGGTCACGGCCCAGTTGAAGGCCACGTTGTTCAGCCCCGAGGCCAGTGCCAGCAGCCACAGCTGCGGATGCGCGCGCACCTGCCGCAGGATGCCGGGGCGCCACGCCAGCAGTGCCAGCAGCACCACGGCGTACATCGACGCCGTGGCCCACAAGGGGTGCAACCCCGCCTGGTGCATGTGCTGGAACGGCCACCACGCCAGGCCCCAGACAAAGGCGTTGAATAAGAGCGCGGCGAAGGGGAGCGGAGAGTGCATTGAAAGAAAAAGCAAGCTGTAGCGCCCTTGAAATATGCGCTAATAGCTATAAATTATGTAGCAATCCGTGCCGGGCGGCACGGCGCCAAAAACTGGCACGCCCCCAGGTCAGTGCACCCGTGGATCTGGCTCTGCCAGGCCACCGGGTGCGTCCCCCTCGGGGGGAAGCGGCGAAGCCGCACAGGGGGGCTTCGCAATCAGGAGTCAATGGTGCGTATCGTGCCGCGCGATGTCCAGCAGGTGGTTCACTTCGTCGCGGTGGTTCACGCAATTGCGCTGGTGCCAGCGGCGGATGACCCACATGATGCCCGCCACCACCAGCCCGAAGGTGGTGATGGCTCCGAACACCGACAGGCCGAGCTTGAGCGACAGGCTGTAGAACGCCCCCAGCCCCAGGATGCAGGCCTGCTCGTTGAAGTTCTGCACGGCAATCGAACGGCCCGCACCCATGAGGTTGTGGCCCCGGTGCTGCAGCAGCGCATTCATGGGCACCACCAGATAGCCGCCCAGGCCGCCCAGCACGATGAGGAAGGGGATGGCCAGCCAGATGTTGCTGATGAACACCATCAGGATCAGCAACAGCCCCATCGCAATGCCCAGCGGGATCACGCGGGTGGCCATGTCCAGGCGCATGCGCATCGATGCCACCACGGCTCCCACGGCGGTGCCGATGGCCACCACACCCGTGAGGGCCGAGGCCTGCGTGGTGTTGTAGCCCAGGGCCACGGCGGCCCAGGCCAGCACGATGAATTTGAGGTTGCCACCAGCGCCCCAGAAGAGGGTGGTGGTGGCCAGCGAGATCTGGCCCAGCTTGTCGCGCCACAGGCGGCTGTTGCAGGACCAGAAGTCCGGCAGCAGGTTGAGGGTGTTGGCCAGCACGCTGCGCGAGGGGTCGGCGCGCAGGGGGCGCATCTCGACGCCGGTGTGGGGGATGCGGGTGTTGAACCACGCGGCCAGCGCGTACACGGCGATCAGCGCTGCAATGGCGGCCTCGGCAGGCGTGTCCACGCCGGTGTCGATCAGCGGAAAGTCAAAGCCCAGCAGCATGCCCGACAGCTGCTGCCCCACCAGCTGGCCGCCAAACAGCACGCCCAGGATGATCGATGCAATCGTCAGGCCCTCGATCCAGCCATTGGCCTTCACGAGCTGGGATGCCGGCAGCAGCTCGGTCAGGATGCCGTACTTGGCGGGCGAGTAGGCTGCAGCCCCCAGGCCGACGACGGCGTAGGCCATGAGCGGGTGTGAGCCAAACAGCATCATCAGGCAGCCCACTACCTTGATGGCGTTGCTGACGAACATGACCTTGCCCTTGGGCAGCGCATCGGCAAAGGCGCCCACGAAGGGCGCCAGCACCACATAGAACAATGCGAACATGGGCACCAGGGCCGCGCGTTGCCACTCGGGGGCGCCTCCGGTGCGCAGGAGTTCCACAGCGGCTACGAAGAGTGCGTTGTCGGCCAGCGAGCTAAAAAACTGCGCCGACATGATGGTGTAAAAACCGCGCTTCATCGAATGGCTGGTGAGAGCATCAGTTGGGCTGATGCCCTGTTAAATGTGAGGAACCGTAGCAAGGGACAGGCGGTTATATCACGCGGATAAACGGCCACAGTGCCAGAATCCGGCGCTGGTCCCCCGGTAAATCCCTCGCTCCATCAGGTCTGTCCCATGCCCCGTCCCATTGCTGCCACCATCCACACCACGGCCCTGCATCACAACCTGGAGCGTGTGCGCCAGTCGGCACCCGACGCCAAGGTGTGGGCGGTGGTCAAGGCCAATGCCTATGGCCATGGCATCGAGCGCGTGTACGAAGGCCTGCGCGGCGCCGACGGCTTTGCACTGCTGGACCTGGCCGAGGCCGAGCGCGTGCGCCACCTGGGCTGGCGCGGGCCCATCCTGCTGCTCGAAGGCGTGTTCGAGCCGCGCGACCTGGAACTGTGCTCGCGCCTGGGCCTGTGGCACGCGGTGCATTGCGACGAGCAGATCGACATGCTGGCCGCCCACAAGACGCAGGTGCCCCACCGGGTGTTCCTCAAGATGAACTCGGGCATGAACCGCCTGGGCTTCACGCCCCAGCGCTACCGCAGCGCCTGGGCCCGGCTCAACGCGCTGCCGCAGGTGGACGAGATATCGTTCATGACCCACTTCAGCGACGCCGACGGCCCGCGCGGCATTGCGCACCAGATGGCCGCCTTCAACACCGCGGTGCAGGACCTGCCCGGCGAGCGCAGCCTGAGCAACAGTGCCGCCATCCTGCTCCACGCGGCCCTGGCCGGGGTGCGCGCCGACTGGGTGCGCGCGGGCATCGTGGTGTACGGCAGCGCCCCCGACTTCCCCGAGCACAACGCCGGCCACTGGGGGCTGCAACCCACCATGACCCTGTCCACCCGCCTCATCGCCACGCAGCAGCTGCAGGCGGGCGACACCGTGGGCTATGGCTCGCGCTTCACGGCCGATGGTCCGCTTACCATCGGCATCGCCGCCTGTGGCTATGCCGACGGCTACCCGCGCCACTGCGACACCGGCACGCCGGTGCTGGTCAATGGCGTGCGCACGCGCCTGGTGGGGCGGGTGAGCATGGACATGGTGACTGTGGACCTCACGCCCCTGCAGCAAGCGTGCGTGGACGCAGGCTTTGGCAGCGAGGTCACGCTGTGGGGCCGGGCCAGCAGCGGTGTGGAGTTGTCCATCGACGAGGTGGCGCAGGCCGCGGGCACCGTGGGTTACGAGTTGATGTGCGCCTTGGCCCAGCGCGTGCCGGTGGTCGTGGACGGCGGGGCCTGACGCCCTCCCTCTCTCTCTGTCTGCCCCGGCGGTTCGCGCAGAAGTTCACGCAGCTGGCATAGGCCGCGCGCGGGGCGGCCGCAAACTGGTGTGAAATGGCGCCGTCTGTTTGCCACTCCGTGCAGCGCGATCCTTCCATGGCCACACCCCGCAGCAATTCCTCCGGTTCCAAGAAAAAAAACAGTTCCACCTGGCGCTCAGTGCGCATGCCGCACCACGGCGCGGTGGCGCGCACCCTGCAGCAGCGCTACAGCCTGCGCTGGCACGGGTTGCTGATCGGCAGCTTCACGCTGCTGCTGATGTGGGCCGCTTCGCACCTGCAGATGGTGCTGGGCGTGGATTCGCTGGCGCTGCGGTACTTGATCACGCTGTCGGTGGGCTACATCGGCTATCTGCTGGTGCTGCGCGCCTGGGCGGCGCGGCTGGTGCGGCGGGACGGGCCATCGGGCGATGGCAGCAGTGTGGATGTGCCCGACATCTCCTGGCCCAGCGGCAACGGCCCATCGGGGGGCGGCCAGGTGCCCCTGCCGCGCACGGGCGGGGGCGACTTTGGTGGCGGTGGCGCATCGGGGGACTTCGGGGGCGGGTGGACACAAGGCCTGTCCAGCGGGGGCTCCAGCAGCGACTCCAGCGTGCTGGGCGACATTGCCGGGGGCGCGGCCGATGCGCTGGGCAGCGCCGACGAGGGCGCCGTGGTGGTCGTGCCTGTGGTAGCCATCTTTCTCATTGGCGCGGCGCTGATTCTGGGCGCGGGCTCGCTTGCCATGCTGTTCTTTGGCTGGGATGTGCTGCTCACGGTGGCGGTGGAGATCGCCTTTTCGGTGGCCACGGCCCGCGCCGCCGTGGGGGTGGAGCGGGAGGGCTGGCTCAGCGCCGCTGTGCGCCTGACCTGGAAGCCGCTGCTGGGCGCGCTGGTCTGCGCCGTGCTGCTGGGCGCCACCATCGACCACTTCCTGCCCCATGCGCATTCGCTGCCCGAGGCGTTGCGCGTGATCCAGGGGCGCTGATTTGCTCTTTATTTGATAGCTGCCTGGGCATATTGCACTAGCGCTTGGGGCAAAAAAGCCTTCAAAAAGCGTCGGAAGCGCCTCCGAGGGGCCCCTACCGGGAGTGTCGGCCCTTGCCGTAGCTGCAGTCCTCGCCTGTCTCCAGGGGTGGGAGCGCATCCAGGTTGGACCGCACCCGCGCCAGCAGGGCCAGCAACTGCGCCTGCGTGTCGTCGTCGCAGCCCGCCAGCACCTGGGTCGACAGGGTCTGCCGCGCGGCCTGCAGGGCCTGGTACAGCGCCTGGCCTTCGGCGCTCAGCGTGAGGCACAGGCTGCGCCGGTCCTCGGCGTGGGGTTGGCGCTCCAGCCAGCCCTTGTCCTGCAACAGGCCCAGCATGCGCGCCACCTGCGCCTTGTCGGCGCCGCTGTGGCGCACCAGCTCTTTCTGCGTGGCGCCGGGGTGGCGGCCAATGAAGTTCAGCGCGCGCACTTCGTTGAAGGTCAGGTCCGGGTGCACGGAGGTCATGGCGCGCACCATGCGCGCCCGGTAGGCGTGCATCAGGTCGTGCAGGGCTTCAAACACATCGGGGCGGGCGCGTGGGGGCATGGCGTGGCTATCGGTTGACAAAGTCAACTGAATGGCGGATGATTTGGTTGATTAAATCAACATTTTACGCCATGAACGCACCTCTGCCCCTGGCCGCCACGGCCCCCTCCCTCGCCATCGAGCGCATTCGCCACCCTTTGCTGGGCCGTCACCTCCAGGTGGTGCGCCGCACCCAGGTCAGCCCCGGCTTTGTGCGGCTGACCCTGGCCGGCCCCGAGCTGGCGGGGTTTGCGAGCGCCGGGTTTGACGACCACCTCAAGCTCATCCTTCCCTCGCCCGGGCAAGACCGCCCCACCTTGCCTACGCTGCAGGATGGCCGCCCCGTGTTTGACGGCCCGCGCCCCACGCTGCGCGACTACACCCCCGCGCGCTTTGACGCAGCAGCAGGCGAGCTGGACATCGAAGTCGCCCTGCACGACGCAGGCCCCGCCACCGACTGGGCCGCCAGCGCCACCGTGGGCCAATGGGTGGGCATTGCCGGGCCGCGCGGCAGCATGGTGGTGCCCACGGGCTTCGACTGGCACTGGCTGCTGGGCGACGAAACCGCGCTGCCCGCCATCGCCCGCCGCCTGGCCGAGCTGCCCGCCAGCGCGGTGGCCACCGTGCGCATCCAGCTGAACAACCCGGCCGACCAGCGGGTGTTGGCGAGTGCGGCGAAGGTGGACCTGCAATGGGTGAGTGCGCTGCCTACTGCCGTCGAAGCCATGGCGCTGCCGCCCAGCGCGGGCTTTGTCTGGGCTGCAGGCGAACACAGCGACATGGCCGCCGTGCGCCGCGCCGTGCTGGCCAAACCGGGTGTGGACCCAAAACGCATGCGTATCTCCGCCTACTGGAAGCGCGGGGCGGCGGACCACCACGAAGACCTGGCGAACGCCGCGTAGTCGGCACTCGCCGCCTTTCTTTCAGCGAAGCAGCGTCAGCGCCGCCGCCTTCTGCACCGCCTGCGTCATGTGCTGCAGCGCCTGCACATTCAGACGCCAGCACTGCCAGTACAGCGGCACATCCACGGGCTTGTTCGCAATCAGCTCGACCAGGGCGCCAGTCTTCAGGTCGTCCTCCACCAGCGGGTCGGGCGTCATGCCCCAGCCCAGGCTGGCGCGGGTGGCTTTGACGAACGCGTGCGCCTCGGGCAGCCAGTGCACGGGTGGCGCGAGCTTGCGGCGCGTGATGCGGCCCACAAAACGCGCCTGCAGCGCATCCTTGCGGTTGAACACCAGCATGGGCGCCTGCGCCAGCGTGGCAGCGTTCACCCCTTGGGCAAAGTGGCGCTGCATGAAGGCCGGGCTGGCCAGCGCGCGGTAGCGCAGGGTGCCCAGCGGCAGCACCTGGCAGCCCTGCACGGGCTGTGGGTCGGCCGTCACGGCAGCCATCACGCGGCCCTCGCGCAGCAGGTTGGCCGAATGGTCCTGGTCTTCCACATGGATGTCGAAGGTGATGGCCTGCCCCTCGGCCGCCTGCGCCATGGCGTGGGGGAACCAGGTGGCCAGCGAGTCGGCATTCACACCAATCGCCAGCCGCGTGGTGCTGTGCTGCCCGCCGCCAATGGTGGCCAGCGCGTCGGCCTCGCTCAGCGCCACCTCGCGCGCGTGGCGGTACAGCGCTTGCCCGGCCTCGGTGGGCGTGCAGGGCGTGGCGCGGCGCACCAGCACCTGGCCCACGCGCTCTTCCAGCAGCTTGATGCGCTGCGACACCGCCGAGCGCGTGACATGCAGCACCGCCGCCGCACGCTCGAAGCTGCCCTCGTCGATCACCGTGGCAAAGGCATTGAGCTGGGCGGAGTCGAGTGGCATAGGTGGTTAGCGATTCTGACGGATCGTTAAAAAGTATAGCTGGCGTCAACAAGACGCAGTGACCACAATCCGCACCCATGGTTACCACTGCTTTTGCCCACGGCTTTACGTCCACCGCCCTGCTGATCATGGCCATCGGCGCACAGAACGCCTTTGTGCTGCGCCAGGGCCTGCGGGGTGAGCATGTGTTGCCGGTGGTGCTGGTGTGTGCCTTGTCCGACGCGGTGCTGCTGCAGGCGGGCGTATGGGGCATGGGTGGTGTTCTGGCGGCGCGGCCTGAGTGGGCGCAGTTCATGCGTTGGGCGGGGGCGCTGTTTCTCGCGGCCTATGCCGTGCAGGCGGCGGCCCGGGCGCTGCAGCCAGCGCACCTGCTGGTGTCGGCCAACGGGCCGGGAGCGAGCCTGCGCACCACGGTGCTCACCGTGGTGGCGCTGACCTGGCTCAACCCGCATGTCTATCTGGACACGGTGGTGCTGCTGGGCACCATGGCAAGCCCCTACCCCATGTGGGGCCGGGCCACCTTTGCAGCGGGGGGCTCGCTGGCCAGCGCGCTGTGGTTTCTGAGCCTGGGCTACGGCTCGCGCTGGTTGGCGCCAGTGTTTGCGTCGCCCCGGGCTTGGCGGGTGCTGGACGGGAGCACGGCCATCACCATGATGGGGCTGGCGGTTGCAATGGGTCTAAGCTAAGAAAGATAAGTTCGTTACACAAACGCAGGGTTTGGTTCATAGTGCAGGGCTGACTGATCTGGAGTGACCCTTCATGCGTTTCAAGACCCTTTTGCTGGCCGCCGCAGTGGCCGCTGCGCTGCCTGTTGCGGCACAGGCCAAGACTTTCCGCTGGTCCCGTTCGGTGGACATCTCCACCTGGGACATCCACACCCAGAACGTGGGCGTGAACAACACCATGCACGGCGCGGTGTACGACACGCTGGTGGAATACAACAGCAAGACCTTCAAGCCCGAGCCGTCGCTCGCCACCGAGTGGAAACTCATCAAGCCCACGCAGCTGCGCCTGACGCTGCGCAAGGGCGTGAAGTTCAGCGACGGCAGCGAGTTCACCGCCGACGACGCCAAGTTCTCGCTGGAGCGGGCCAAGGCCAAAAGCTCCAACTTCGCTGTCTACACCCAGGGCGTTGACCGTGTGGAGAAGGTCGATGCCTACACCATCGACATCCACTCCGACCTGCCCAACCCCGTGCTGGTGAACCAGCTCACCGAGCTGCGCATCATGAGCAAGGCCTGGGCTGAAAAGAACAAGTCGGTGGAGCCCAAGGACATCAAGACCAAGGACGAAACCTTTGCCCACCGCAACGCGCTGGGCACGGGCCCCTACCAGCTCAAGCAGTGGACGCCCGACCAGCGCGTGGTGCTGGAGCCCAACCCGCACTGGTGGGGCAAGGGCAAGTACCCCACCAACCTGACCGAGATCGTCTACACCCCCATCAAGGCAGATGCCACGCGCACCGCCGCGCTGCTGTCGGGTGAGGTGGACTTTGTGATCGACCCCAGCCTGCAAGATCTGGCGCGCATCAAGCAGACGCCCAACCTGCAGGTGCTGGAAGGGCCGGAGTACCGCACCATCTTCCTGGGCCTGGACCAGTTCCGCGACGAGCTGCCCGGCTCGGACGTGAAGGGCAAGAACCCGCTCAAGGACCTGCGCGTGCGCAAGGCGCTGTACCAGGCCATCGATATCCAGTCCATCCAGCGCGTGGTGCTGCGTGGCCTGGCCCAGCCCACGGGCACGCTGATCGCCAACCAGGTGAACGGCTGGACCAAGAAGGCCGACGTGCGCTACCCCTACGACGCCAAGGCCGCGCAAAAGCTGCTGGCCGATTCGGGCTACCCCAATGGGTTTGAAGTGGACTTTGCGTGCAGCGCGGGCCGCTACATCAACGACGAGCAGCTGTGCCAGGCCATCACCTCGCACTGGGCCAAGGTGGGCGTCAAGGCCAAACTGCGCTCGCTGCCGTTTGCCACGTATTTCCCGATGATCCAGCGCAACGAGGCCAGCATCTACCTGTTGGGCTGGGGCGTGCCCACGTTCGATGCGTTCTACAGCCTGCAGTCGCTGGTGCGCTCGCCCGGCGCGGGCGGGGACGGCAACTTCAACCTGGGCCGCTTCTCCGACCCGCAAATGGACGCACTGATCGAGCGCGTGAAGAAGGAAACCGATGCCACCACGCGCAACCAGCTGATCGAGCAGGCGCTGATCAAGGAGCACGAGCTGGTGTCGCACATTCCGCTGTACAACCAGGTGATTCCATGGGCGGGCACGAAGAAGGTGGAGATCATCCACCGCGCGGACAACCGCATCGACTGGCGGTATTTAAAGGTGAACTGATCCCCGTCGCAAACAAAGCCCCGGTGCTTCTGACCTGAAGCACCGGGGCTTTTTTGCGTCTGTTGGTGGCGTATCAGGCCATTGCGCGCTGCACCGCCGGGCGCTGCAGCATGCGCTGCGTGTGTGCAAACACCTTCGGAAACTGGGCAATGTCCACGCCATCGCTGTGCAGCCAGGTGCCGATGGTGAACAGGTAGCCGTCGGCCACCGTGTATTGCTCGCCCATCACCCACGGGCCCTGGTCCGCGTTCGGCAGGTAGTGGCCTTCGATGAGGTTGAAACACTCCGTCATGTTTTGCGGCACCTTGCGCTGCATGGCCGCTTGCGCCTCGGGCTCGTCGGCCCAGCGGCTGGCGCGGGGGCGGTGGGCATGGGCGATGTGCACGGTGGACGCGAGGTAGCTGTGGAACTCCTGCAAACGCGCAAAGCCGTAGGCGTCGGCGGGCGCCAAGCGCGCCTCGGGGAAGCGCTGCGCCACATAGGCCAGCAGCGCGGTCGTTTCGGTCAGCGTGCCGTGCGGTGTAACCAGCGCGGGCACGCGGCCCTTGGGGTTTACCGCCAGGTACTCGGGCGTGCGTTGCTGGCCAGCGGCGAAGTCCACGCGCACCAGGTCGTAAGGAGCGCCGGCCTCTTCCAAAGCGATGCGAACAGCCTGCGCGCAGGTGCCGGGGGTGTAGTACAGCGTGAGTTGGATCATGGTTGATATGCTATGAATTAAATAGCTGCTTGCGCATATTTCACTAGCGCCTGCAGCCGATATTGCTTGAACTGGATCAGTACAGGCCGCGTGTGCGCGCCATCAGCCGCACCAGGCCCAGCAAGGCGTCGGTGTGGGGCGTGGGGGTGTGGGTGATCTGCCCCAGCTCGCGCACGGCGCCCACCAGGGCGTCGATCTCCAGGGGCTTGTTCGCTTCCACGTCCTGCAGCATCGAGGTCTTGAACGCGCCCAGCTTGCGCGTGACGGCGTGGCGGTCCTCGGGCTGCTGGTCAATCGGCAGGCCCAGCTTTTCGCCAATGGCCTTGGCTTCCAGCATCACCGCGCTCACAAAGCCGCGCACCAGGTCGTCGTCCAGGATGCGGTCGGTGGTGGCACCGGTGAGGGCACTGATGGGGTTGACCGTGAGGTTGCCCCACAGCTTGAACCAGATGTCTTTCTGGATGGTGGTGCTCACCTCCACATCGATGCCGCCGCGCTGCAGCGTGTCGGCCAGTGCTTGCAAGCGCTCGCTGCGGCTGCCATCGGGCTCGCCCACGATGAGGCGGTTGCCGAAATGTTGTTTGACGAAGCCCGGCGCCTCCAGTGAACAGCTGGTGTGCACCACGCTGCCCACCACATGGTTCGTAGGGATAGCACTGGCGATCACGCCGCCCGCGTCCACGGAGGCGAGCGCATGCCCCTTGGCGGCGCCGCCAAAGCCGTCGAGGAACCACCACGGCACGCCGTTCATGGCGGTGAGCACGATGGTGTCGGGTCCGATCAGCGGGGCCATGGCACGCGCCACGTCAGGCAGGCCCGGCGCCTTGACGGCGACCACCACCAGGTCTTGGACGCCCAGGGCTGCCGGGTCGTTGTGGGCCGTGACGGCCACCTGCGCCAGCGTGCCGTCGGGGCGGCGCAGGCGCAGCCCTTCGGCCTGTAGCGCGCGCAGTGTGTCGCCCCGCGCCACCATGCTGAGGGTGTGGCCTGCCTGCGCCAGGGCCACGCCCAGCCAGCCGCCGATGGCGCCCGCGCCGTAAATACATGCTTTCATGGATGTCTGTCCTTGGGTCTGAAAGAAAAAAGGCTCAGTAGCCTGCGGGCCGGGTGGGGGCTGCGTCTGCCGCGCTGCGGTAGCGTGCCAGCAGCTCCTGCGCAGCGCTCACCAGCAGCATGGTGTCCACGCCCACGGCCACAAACAGCGCACCGGCCGCCAGCCACTGGCGCGCCTGCGATTCGGTGGTGGCCAGGATGCCCGGCGCCTTGCCCGCGCGCAGGATGCGCGCAATGCCGTCGTGGATAGCGGCCTGCACATCCGGGTGCCCCGGATTGCCGGGGTGGCCCATGGATGCCGACAGGTCGGCCGGGCCGATGAACACGCCGTCCACGCCGGGGGTGGCGGCGATGGCGTCGAGGTTGGCCATGGCCTCCACCGTCTCGGCCTGCACCAGCAGGCAGATCTGCTGGTTGGCCTCGTGCACGTACTGCGGGTAGGCCTGCCAGCGCGACGAGCGGGCCAGCGCGCTGCCCATGCCGCGCACGCCCTCGGGCGCATAGCGCGTGGCGCGCACCAGTTGCTGGGCCTGCTCGGGCGTATCCACCATGGGCACCAGCAGGGTTTGTGCGCCGATGTCCAGGTACTGTTTGATGAGGGCCGTGTCACCCACCGGCACCCGGGCGATGGGGTGGGGCGCCTGCGCGCCGGGGGGCAGGGCGCTGGTGGCGCTGGCGATGGCTTGCAGCTGGTGCAGGATGGAGCGCAGGTCGTTGGGTGCGTGTTCGCCATCGACCAGCAGCCAGTCGTAGCCGGTGCCCGCAAGGATTTCGGCGCTGTAGCCGTTGGCCAGCCCGAGCCAGAGGCCGATTTGCGCCTGGCCCTGGGCCATGGCTTGTTTGAAGCGGTTGGTGGGTGTCTGCAATGTCAACTCCGTGCGGTGCCAAGCCCGCCATCGTACGGGCTGTGGCGGATCGGTGTCGGCATGGCCGCTATAGTCGGCTGCCCCCCTTGGGGCTCCCACCCGTTACCTGCCATGGCCAAAGAAAAAACCACGTTCACCTGCACCGAGTGCGGCGGCACCAGCCCGCGCTGGCTGGGCAAATGCCCGTCCTGCGGCGCCTGGAACACGCTGATCGAGCAAGTGGCCGAGGCCGGGCCGGGCAAGAACCGCCTGAGTGCGCCCCAAGGCTACGCGGGCCTGGCCAACGCGCAACCCGTCCTTCCGCTGGCGGCCATCGAGGCCCAGGACGTGGCCCGCACCCCCAGCGGCATCGACGAGCTGGACCGGGTGCTGGGCGGTGGCATTGTGGAAGGCGGGGTCGTGCTGATCGGCGGGGACCCGGGCATTGGCAAATCCACCCTGTTGCTGCAGGCCATGGATGCGCTGCAGCGCGCGGGTCTGCCCACGCTGTATGTGACGGGTGAGGAAAGCGGCGCCCAGGTGGCGCTGCGTTCACGCCGCCTGGGCATCGAGGGCAGCCAGGTGCAGCTGCTGGCCGAGATCCAGCTTGAGAAGATTCTGGCGACGGTGGACGCCATGCAGCCCGCCGTGGTCGTCATCGACTCCATCCAGACCACCTATTCCGACCAGCTCACCAGCGCGCCGGGCTCGGTCGCCCAGGTGCGCGAATGCGCGGCGCACCTCACGCGCATGGCCAAGGGCACGGGTATCGCCGTGATTCTGGTGGGCCATGTGACCAAGGAAGGTGCGCTGGCGGGGCCGCGTGTGCTGGAGCACATGGTGGACACGGTGCTGTACTTCGAAGGCGACACCCACAGCCAGTTCCGCCTGGTGCGCGCCATCAAGAACCGCTTTGGCGCCGTCAACGAGATCGGCGTGTTCGCCATGACCGAAAAGGGCCTCAAGGGCGTGAGCAACCCGAGCGCCATCTTTTTGAGCCAGCACAGCGAGCCGGTGCCCGGCAGCTGCGTGATGGTGACGCTGGAGGGCACGCGTCCCCTGCTGGTGGAGATCCAAGCGCTGGTGGACAGCGGCGGCCCCAGCCCCCGGCGCCTGTCGGTGGGCCTGGACAAGGACCGCCTGGCCATGCTGCTGGCCGTGCTGCACCGCCACGCGGGCGTGGCCTGCATGGACCAGGACGTGTTTGTGAACGCGGTGGGCGGCGTGCGCATCAGCGAGCCTGCGGCCGATTTGGCGGTGATGTTGTCCATCACCTCCAGCCTGCGGGGCAAGGCACTGCCCCGGGGCTTTTTGGCGTTTGGCGAGGTGGGCCTGGCGGGCGAGGTGCGGCCCGCGCCTCGCGGCCAGGAGCGCCTGAAGGAAGCTGCCAAGCTCGGTTTCAGTGTGGCCGTGGTGCCCAAGGCCAACGCGCCGAAGAAGCCCATCGAGGGCCTCACCATCCACGCGGTGGAGCGGGTGGAAGAAGCGATGGACGTGGTCCGGGGCTTGTAAACCCCATCTACGCAATGCCCACAGCGCTGCGAATGCGGCGCCGTAAGACAATCGAGCCATGAATTTGCGCAATATCTTGGTGCCGCTGGGCGGCTTGGCCTTGGTCGGCTTTGGGTTTTATGCCTATGGCTGGGCCGGTGTGGCGGCGGTCGTCGGTGGGTTGGTCATGTGGGCCCTGCTGCACTTCACGCGGCTGGTGAACGTGATGAAGAAGGCCGCCAAACGGCCCATCGGCTATGTGGGCAGCGCCGTGATGCTCAACGCACGACTGGCCGAGGGCGTGAACCTGATGCACGTGGTGGCCATGACGCAGGCGCTGGGTGAGCGGCTGTCTCCCGAGGGCGAGGACCCCGAGATCTACCGCTGGACCGATGGCACCCAGTCGCACGTGACCTGCGAGTTCCGCCATGGCAAGCTTGTGAAGTGGACGCTGGTGCGGCCGCAGGCGGACGCTGACACCCCGACTCAGGAGGCATAGACCCCGCCTGGATCTGGCGGGTTTGCTGCACTGCACCCTCGGGCGGCGGTTCCCGGCGGGCTGGGGCCCCGTAAAATCCCGGTTTTGCGACCCACAGCAACCAAAGGACACCCATGAGCCCCGTAGTTCCCTCGATGGCCGACCGTGACGGCAAGATCTGGATGGACGGCCAGATGGTCGATTGGCGCGACGCCAAGATCCACGTGCTGACGCACACCCTGCATTACGGCTGCGGCGCCTTTGAAGGCGTGCGCGCTTACAACACGGCCAACGGCACGGCGATCTTCCGCTTGGAAGAGCACACCGACCGCCTGTTCAACAGCGCCAAGATCCTGCGCATGAAGATCCCGTTCACCAAGGAAGAAGTGAACGAGGCCCAGAAGGCTGTGGTGCGCGAAAACAAGCTCGAATCGTGCTATCTGCGCCCATTGACCTGGATCGGCTCGCAAAAGCTGGGCGTGTCTCCCAAGGGCAACCAGATCCACCTGATGGTGGCCGCCTGGGCCTGGGGCGCCTACCTGGGCGAAGAGGGCATGAAGCGCGGCATCCGCGTCAAGACCAGCAGCTACACGCGCCACCACGTCAACATCACCATGACGCAGGCCAAGGCGGTGAGCAACTACACCAACTCCATCCTGGCAAACATGGAAGCGCTGGACGACGGGTATGACGAAGCCCTGCTGCTCGACAGCTCCGGCTTCGTGTCCGAAGGCGCGGGCGAAAACATCTTCGTCATCAAGAACGGCGTGATCTACACGCCCGACCTGTCGGCCGGTGCCCTGAACGGCATCACCCGCAACACGGTGTTCCATATCGCCAAGGACCTGGGCCTGGAGATCGTGCAAAAGCGCATCACCCGTGACGAGGTGTACATCGCCGACGAGGCCTTCTTCACCGGCACGGCCGCTGAAGTGACGCCCATCCGCGAACTTGACCGCATCGAGATCGGTGCCGGTTCGCGCGGCCCGATCACCGAAAAAATCCAGAGCGCCTTCTTCGACATCGTGAACGGCCGCAATCCCCAATACGCCCACTGGCTGAGCAAGGTCTGAAGAACATGTCCCAAGCTACCGTTGAACTCCTGGCCAAAGACCTGAACGCCCAAGGCGGCGTCTTCTGCCCCAGCCCCAAGGCCGACATGAAGCTGTGGAACAGCCACCCCAAGGTGTACCTGGACGTGGCCCGCACGGGTGAAGCCAAGTGCCCGTACTGCGGCACGGTGTACCGCCTGAAGGCCGGTGAGCACGTACACGCTGGCCACTGATTGATGCCAGCTGCAACCGGCGGCGCATCGGCGGCGCCCACGTTGACCGTGGCGGTGCTGACCCTCAACGAGGCGCACCGCATTGAAGCCTGCCTGCAGAGCGCCGCGTTTGCCGACCAGTTGCTGGTGGTGGACAGCGGCAGCACGGACGACACCGTGGCCATCGCCCAGCGCCTGGGCGCGGAAGTCCACAGCTATCCCGACTGGAAGGGCTTTGCCGTGCAGCGCAACCGGCTGCTGGCCCATGCGCGGGGTGACTACATCTTCTTCCTGGATGCCGACGAGGTGATGACGCCTGCGTTTGCGCAGGAGCTGCAGGCCATCGTGCGCTCTGGCGCGCAGGCCGTGTGGACCATCCGCTGGCGCATAGTGGCCTACGGGCACGAACTCAAGTACTTCCGCTCGCAATCGCAGATCGAGCGCTTGTTCGTGCGCGCCATGGTCCGCGAGTTCACGGGCGTGGTGCACGAGCAGGCCGAACTGTTGCCACCACCGGGCGGTGGCACGGTGCCACGCCGCCTGATTGAGGCGCGGCTGCTGCACTACTCGCGCACCACCGTGCGCGGCAGCCTGGAGAAGCTCACGCAGTACGCGATGCTGGGGGCTGCCAAGCGGGCAGCGGCGGGCAAGAAGGGTGGCGTGGTGCGAGGCCTGGCCTCGGGCACCAGCATGTTTCTGCGCCTGTATGTGTTCCGCCTGGGCTTTCTGTGTGGCGGGGCCGGTTTTCTGTATTGCCTGTTTGTGGCGCTGGAGGCGTTCTTCCGGTATGCCGCCCTGGAGTACGACCACCAGCAACTGAGTGAGAGCGTGCGCCGTTGACCAAAACTGACGAAATTTTTGTGCGCTTGTCGGGCGTGGCGGCCTTCATGGTGCCGGGTCTGGCACTGTGGGTGCGCTCGGGCTATTCGTGGGGCGCGGTGGTGTTGCTGTTGTGCAGCCTGGCCACTGCCGGGGTGTGGCTGCGGCGCCGGCCGGGGCGCGATGCCTGGCTGCTTTTTGCCTCCATCGTGGCGATGGGCACGGTCTGGGCGCTGGATTTTGACCCGGCCCAGGGCAGCTGGTCCAACCTGGACCGGCCTGCCAAGTACCTGCTGGCGCTGCCGTGCCTGCTGTACGTGCTGGCCTATCCCCCGCGGGTGCGCTGGCTCTGGGCTGGTATCGCGGTGGGCGCTTGCGGGGCGGGCCTGATCGGCCTGTACCAGGCCCTGGTGCAGCACCTGCCACGCGCCAACGGCTTTACCAATGCCATCCAGTACGGCGGGCTCAGCCTGTTGCTGGGGTTGATGTGCTCGGTAGCACTGCTGGTGCTGTGGGACCGCTGGAAGCCCTGGCAGCGCGCAGGCTGGGCGGTGGGCATTCTGCTGGGGCTGGAGGGGTCGCTGCTGTCCGAGTCGCGCGGGGGCTGGGTGGTGCTGCCCATGGCGCTGCTGTTGTGCGTATGGCTCCAGGGGCGCTCTGGCCAACCCCGCAGGGCCATCGTCGGTGCCGTGCTGGTTGTGCTGGGGGCTGTGGGTCTGATGGCCTTCAAGGCCAACGAGGTGCGCCTGCGGGTGGACGAGGCGCGGCAGGAGATCACGCAGTACGAGTCGCGGGGCGACGCGGCCAGTTCGGTCGGTCAGCGCCTGGCGCACTGGGGCCTGGCCTGGCGCATGGGCCTGGACCGCCCCTGGAGCGGCTGGGGCCGCTATGGCTATGAGGCCGAGAAGCAGCGCCGCGTGGCTGCCGGCGAGGCGCACCCGATTGTTTTGCAGTTCAGCCACGCCCACAACGAGTTGCTGGACATCTTTGCCAAGCGTGGCATCCCCGGTGTCGTGGTCTTGCTGATTTTTTATGGCGTGCCCCTGGTGCTGTTCTGGCCCACGCGGCGGCGCGTGTTCCCCGGCGGTGCGGGTGAGCTGGATACCGAGGGCCTGTGCCTGCGCATGATCGGGGTGCTGCTGCCCGTGTCCTACATGGGCTTTGGCACCACCCAGGTGTTTTTGGGGCACAACAGCGGCACCATGTTCTACCTGTTCATGGGCATGCTGGTGCTGGCCATCCTGCAAGGCCGCGAGCGCCTGCGGCTGCAAACGCCCGGGCAAGCCGTCTCCCTTTCCTGAAGGACCTCTGCCATGCACATCCTGCTGGTCAACAACTCCCCCATCCCGGTGTATGGCTACGGCGGCACAGAACGCGTGATCTGGGACCTGGGCAAGACGCTGGTGCAGCAGGGCCACCGCGTGAGCTACTTGGTGCCCGAGGGCTCGACCTGCGACTTTGGCCAGGTGCTACCCATCCAGCCGGACGAGCCCTGGGAAGGCCAGATCCCGGCCGACGTGGACATCACGCATTTCCAGTTCAACCCGCGCTCCGAGCTGTCCAAGCCCTACCTGGTGACAGAGCATGGCAACGCCCGCAAGCCCAAGCCGCTGCCGCGCAACACGGTGTTCCTGTCGCGCGACCACGCGGCGCGCTATGGCTCCAGCGAGTTCGTCTACAACGGGCTGGACTGGGCCGGTTATGGCCCGGTGGACTTTGACCGCCCGCGTTCGCACTACCACTTCCTGGGCAAGGCGGCCTGGGGGGTGAAGAACGTGCGCGGTGCCATCAAGGTGGCGAAGATGGCCGGGGTGGAACTGGACGTGCTGGGCGGCAACCGCATCAACTTCAAGCGCGGCTTTCGCTGGACGCTGTCGCGCAAGATCTACTTCCACGGCATGGTGGGCGGCTCGCAGAAGACGGGTCTGCTCAACGCCTCGCGCGGGCTGATCTTTCCGGTGCGCTGGCACGAACCCTTCGGGCTGGCAGTGATCGAGAGCCTGTACTTCGGCTGCCCCGTGTTCTCCACGCCTTACGGCGCCTTGCCCGAGCTGGTGCCCGTGCACTGTGGCGTGCTGTCAGACCAGGCCTCGGTGCTGGCCGATGCGGTACGGGGCAACCGCTTTGATGCCCGCGCCTGCCACCAGCATGTGGTGGAGCACTTTGGCGCCGAGCGCATGGCACGCAACTACCTGCGCATGTACGAACGGGTGCTGGCGGGCGAAACCCTCAACGCCCAGCCGCCCATGATCCAGGGCCCGGCGCGCGAACTGCCCTGGAGGCAGTGAAGCCCCCCTGAGTCGCCTGCGGCGCCTTCCCCCAAGGGGAACGCCACCCGTGGCCTGGCAAAGCCAGCTCCACGGTGGCACTTGGTTTCACAGCGCGCCAGTTTTGAGTGCCCTGCTCATATCAGGGAGACTACTACGCGGGTTCTGGGGCGTTTTTGGCCGCAAGCGCTAGTTCAATATGCCCCTGCTGCTATAAAAATAGTAGTTATTGGTGGCCGATAGTGGAGGTGCCACGCGGCGCGGTGGCCTGTTGCCACTCCTGGGCCAGCAACGCCATCAACTGTGCCGCAGGCATGGGTCGCACCTGGGCCACCCCCTGGCCTACCCACAGCGAGAGGCAGTCGGCCTGGCCCGCCTGGGCGGCCGCTCGGCGCAGCGCACCGGTCAGCGCGTTCTGCACGGGGTAGGGCGGCACGGTCGCTTCGTCGGATTGCAGGGCTTGCATCATGCGGTTGACGATGCCGCGCGCCGGCCGGCCCGAGAAGATGCGGGTGGTGCGCGTGTCGGTGGCCTGGGCGCGTGTCAGGGCCTCGCGGTAAGCGGTGCCAATGGCCGACTCGGGGCAGGTGAGGAATGCCGTGCCCATCTGCACCGCCTGGGCGCCCAGTGCCAGGGCGCCCGCAATGCCACGCCCGTCCATGATGCCGCCCGCAGCAATCACCGGGATGGACAGCGCCTGCACGCACTGCGCCACCAGCGGCAGCGTGCCCACCATGCTGGCGGCAAAGTCGGCCAATGACGGCGCCGCCCCGGTGGCGCCGGGCTGCGTGGGGGTGAGGAAGGTGCCTCGGTGTCCCCCGGCTTCCATGCCAGAGGCGCACACAGCATCCGCGCCCACGGCGGCCCAGGCCTGCGCCTCGGCCAGCGTGGTGGCGGTACCGATCACGTAGCTGCCCACGGCCTGCAGCCTGGCCACCTGGGCCGCCGTGAGGATGCCGAAGGTGAAGCTGGCCACCGCGGGGCGTGCGGCCACCAGGGCGTCGAACTGCGCGGCAAAGTCCTCGCACCACTGCGCGGGCCGCTCGGGCACCAGGCCGAACTCGGCATAGAACGGCGCCAGGCGGTGCAGCGCAGCTTGCACCGTGGCATCGTCGGGTGTGGGCGTGGCCTGCACAAACAGGTTCATGCCAAAGGGCCGGTCGGTGCGGCGGCGCACTTCGGCGGCCGCCTCGGCCATGGCGGCGGGCGAGCGCATGCCGCAGCCCAGCATGCCCAAGCCGCCAGCCTCGGAGACGGCGGCGGCCAGTGCGGGCGTGTCCGACCCGGTCATCGGGCCCTGGATGATGGGCAACGCAAGGCCCAGGTGGGTGGTGAAGGCGGGCATGGCGGGCTCCTTGTGCGATCTGTGGGAAAGGGGTCAGGTCGATGTAGCGGGACGGGGCGCTTCGCCTGCGGTCAGCGTGGCGCGCAGCGCGTCCAGCGCGGGCGACTGGTAGCCGCGCCGGTGCACCAGCACCGTGTCGCACGTGGCCAGGGGCACCAGACGCAGCGCGGGCGGCTCGCGCATGAGGTCGATCACGGCCTGGGGCACCACGCCCGCGCAGCGCCCCGACGCCACGCAGGCCAGGATGGCGTGGTAGGACGCCAATTCCAGCACCTGGGGCGGCGTGCCGCTCTTTTGCTGCATGAAAGCTTCGCCCATGCGGCGGTAGGTGCAGCCGCCGCCAAAGGCGGCCAGGGTGTCCAGTTGCAGGTCGGCCGGTGCGGCCACTGGGGGATGGTTGGCGGGCAGCGCCAGCATCAGGGTTTCGGTAAACACGGGCGCGCGCTCCACCGGAGCATCGGCATCCACGCCGGGTGGCGGCCAAGCCACCAGTGCGCAGTCGATGGTGTGGGCCAGCACCTGCTCCACCAACTGGCGCGAGGGGGCGGTGGACAGCTCCAGCATCAGCCCCGGCCACTGCGCATGCAGCTGCGCCAGCGGCTGGGGCAGGCGCGCTGCGGCCGTGCTTTCCATGGCGCCCAGACGCAGCCGGCCACCGGGCTCGCCGGGGTGCACGGACTGGCGTGCTTCTTCGGCCAGCGCCAGCAGGCGGTCGGCATAGCCGCGCAGCGATTCGCCCGCAGGCGTGGGCACCATGCGCTTGCCTTCGCGCTGGAAGAGCGTCGCGCCCAGCTGCTCCTCCAGTTGCTGCACGCGCGTGGTCACGTTGGACTGCACCCGTCCCAGCCGCTCGGCGGCACGGGTCACGCTGCCTTCCTGCGCTACGGCGCGGAAGATCTCCAGAGCAGTGAGGTCCATGATTGTTCTCTTTGTGAGATGATTTAAAGAAAATATATCTCAAAAAAGAATCATATGCGCAAGCCCGATACCCTGGAATCTCCCACCGCCCCACCCCTGTCCGAACGCCCGCTGGCCGTGGCGCTGGCGGGCATGGCTGCGCTGGCCGTGGCCATGGGCATCGGGCGGTTTGCCTTCACGCCGCTGCTGCCCATGATGCTGCACGACGGCGTGGTCACGCTGGCGGGCGGCAGCTGGCTGGCCACGGCCAACTACCTGGGCTATCTCATCGGAGCGCTGGCCTGCATGGCGCTGCCGTGGGTGGCGCCCCGTGCGCGGCAGCGGTGGCATGCAGCGCGGCTGGCGCGCTGGGGACTGGCGGCCACGGTGCTGCTCACGCTGGGCATGGCGCTGCCGCTGCCGGGCACCTGGCCCGCACTGCGGTTTGCGGCAGGGGTCGCCAGTGCGCTGGTGTTCTTGAATGTCTCGGTGTGGTGCATGGTGCGGCTGGTGGCGCTGGGCCAGGCCGCATTGGGCGGCCTGATCTTTTGCGGCCCGGGGCTGGGCATCGTGCTCACCGGGCTGTCGGCCAGTGCCATGGTGGCGCTGCAGTGGCCTGCCGCAGCGGGCTGGGCGGTGTTCGGGTTGCTGAGTGTGGGGCTGTGCGCCGCCATCTGGCCCGTGCTGCAGGGGGTGGCCATGCCGGCGTCGGCCGCAGCCGCCGGGCCTGTGGTGGACGGCTCCACCCCCGGCCACGGGTACTGGGCGCGTACGGGGCTCACGCTGGCCTACGGGCTCGCGGGGCTGGGGTACATCGTCACCGCCACCTTTTTGCCGGTGATTGCGCGCGCGGCGCTGCCTTCCGGCTCGCCCTGGCCCGACCTGTTCTGGCCGCTGTTTGGTGCCGGGGTGGCGCTGGGCGCAGCGTTGTCCACCCGCACGCCGGCCGCGTGGGACCGGCGCTGGCTGCTGATGGCGGCCTACGTGGTGCAGGCCGGGGCCATCGCGCTCAGCCTGGTGTGGCCGGGCCCTGCGGGGTTTGCGCTGGGCAGCCTGCTGCTGGGCTTGCCGTTCACGGCCATCACCTTCTATGCGCTGCAGGAGGCGCGGCGGGTGTGGCCTGCGGCGGGCGACAGTTTTCCCGGTCTGCTCACGGCCGCCTACGGCATCGGTCAGATCGTGGGCCCGCCCATGGTGGCGTGGATGCTGCACCACGCTGCCACGCAGGGCCAGGGTTTTGTCTACGGGCTGGCCGTGGCGGCCGCAGCGCTGGGGGTGGGGGCGGTGCTGTTTGCCGCCATGGCCTGGGGCTGGCCCCTGGCGCACCGCTCGGTGGCGCGGTGATTCCTGCGTCGATCAGTGCGTGGACGGTGCCAGCGGCAGCGCCAGCACAAAACACGCGCCGCTATCGCCGTCAGCCCGGTCCTGGCAGTGCACGGTGCCGTTGTGGCGCCCGGCAATCGACCGCACCAGCGCCAGCCCCAGGCCCACGCCGCCCGCTCGCTCGCTCGCGCCCGGCAGGCGGTAGAAGGGCTCGAAGATGCGCTCGCGCTGGCTGGGCGGCACGCCCGGGCCGTGGTCACACACATGCACCTCGGCGCGGCCCTGGCGGCGGTGCACCACCACCGTGATCTCGCCCGTGCTGTAGCGGCGTGCGTTTTCCAGCAGGTTGCGGATGGCCCGGCGCAGCAGCTTGGCCACGCCGCGCACCTCCAGCGAATCGGGGCTGGCGCTCACGTCCAGGTCGGCGTCCACGCGCGCACATTCCTCGGCAGCCAGGCCAATCAGGTCCACCAGCTCCACGGTACCCACGTCGGCCTCGCGTGCATCCAGGCGGCTGGCCAGCAGGATTTCGTCCACCAGCTGGTCCAGCTCGGCGATGTTGCGCAGGATCTCTTCGCGGAACGCGGGCGAAGGCTGCTGGCCGCCCATCAGCTCCAGCCCCATGCGGATGCGGGTCAGGGGCGAGCGCAGCTCGTGCGAGGCATTGGCCAGCAGCGACTTGTGTGACTTGACCAGGGTTTCCACACGCTCGGCCGCTGCGTTGAACTGCCGCGCCAGGTCGGCGACCTCGTCCTGGCCTTGCTCGGGCACGCGCACCGACAGGTCGCCCTCGCCAAATTTCTTCACGCTGCGCTGCAAGGCCTCCAGCCGCTGCGTGAGGCGGCGGATGATGGGGTACACGCCCACCGCCACCGCCAGGCCCACGATGCCCAGCAGCCACAGGAAGCCGAAGGGCGGCCGGGTCCAGAAAGCAGCCTCGTCCTGGCCGGGGCCACCGGGCCGCCCGCCGTTGCGGCCCATGCGGGGCTGGCGGGGGGCCATCTGCAGGGTGAAGATCTGGCCGTTTTCCGCCTCGATGTGGAATTCCACCACCTCGCCCGGATCGGACGGCTGGCGCGTGGCCATGCCGCGCAGCACCAGGTTGCCCCCAGGGTCGCGCACCGCCATCTCGCGCGAGGGCGGCACAAACGGTTGGTTGGTCTGGGCCTTTTGCTCCTCGGCCATGCGCCAGGCCCAGCCCACGGTGAGCGTCAGAACGGCCATGCCGCCGACCACGGCGAGCCAGATGCGCAGATAGAGGCGGCGGGAGAAGGGGTTGGACAGGGACATGCGTGGGGCGGCAGCGCAGGCAGCGGGGGCCTGCGTCAGCGATCAATCTTGCTGCTTGGCAAACACATACCCGACACCACGCACCGTGAGGATGCGGCGCGGATTCTTCGCGTCGGCTTCGATGGCCGCGCGGATGCGGCCCATGTGCACGTCGATGGAGCGGTCAAACGCCTCCAGCTCGCGGCCGCGCACGGCTTCCATGATCTGGTCGCGGGTGAGCACCCGGCCCGCGCGCTCGGCCAGCGCCACCAGCAGGTCGAACTGGTACGAGGTGAGGTCCGCCGCCTGCCCGGCCACGGTCACGGTGCGCGCGTCGCGGTCGATCTCCAGCGTGCCAAAGCGCAGCACCTGGGTGGCGGCTGCGGCGCCTCCGCCATCTGTGCGCCGGCGCAGGATGGCGCGGATGCGGGCCAGCAGCTCGCGGGGCTCAAAAGGCTTGGGCAGGTAGTCGTCGGCGCCCAGCTCCAGTCCGATGATGCGGTCCATGGGGTCGCCCTTGGCGGTGAGCATGAGCACTGGCACCTGTGCCGCGTTGCCCTGCAGCGAACGGATGCGGCGGCACACTTCCAGCCCATCCATGTCGGGCAGCATCAGGTCCAGGATCACCAGATCGGGCAGTGGCCCGGCATCGGGGCCCTGCAGCTGCGCCAGGCCGCTTTTGCCGTCGGCACGGTGCGTGACCTGCAGGCCCGATTGGCCCAGGTACTCGCCCACCATCTGCGCAAGGCGGGCGTCGTCTTCGATCATCAGCAGTTGGGAGCTCATGGCGGCAGTGTAGTAGCGAGGCTTTGAAACGGTCTTCATGGTCCGGCCCAGCCGTCTCCCCGTGTTGAAGCCCCCGTAAAGTTCCGGTAAACCGGGTGGCGAAAGGCTTCAATGTTTGCTGCTAATTCAATAGCATTCGAGGCAAATGCATCAGGCGCCTCCGACCTTCTGAATGCGGGATGCCAGCCACACCAGTACCAGTACCGGCAGCCCCAGCAGCGCCGTGGAGGTGAAGAACTGGGCGTAGCCAAACGCATCCACGTAGTCGCCCGAGAAGCCCGCCACAAACTTCGGCAGCAGCAACATCATCGAGCTGAACAGCGCGTACTGCGTGGCCGAATAGCTCACGTTGGTCAGGCTCGACAGGTAGGCGATGAACGCGGCCGAGGCGATGCCGCTGGCCAGGTTGTCGGCAGACACCACGGCAATCAGCGCCGTCACGTCGTGCCCGTGGCCCGCCAGCCAGGCGAACAGCAGGTTGCTGGCGGCGCTCAGGATGGCGCCCAGCATCAGGATGCGCATCACGCCAAACCGCATGGACAACACGCCGCCCACGAAGGCGCCTGCCAGCGTCATGATCACGCCGTAGATCTTGGTCACGGCGGCCACTTCGTCCTTGGTGAAACCCATGTCCACGTAGAACGGGTTGGCCATGATGCCCATCACCACGTCGCTGATGCGGTACACGGCAATCAGCGCCAGGATCAGCGCCGCGTGCCAGCCGTAGCGGCGCAGAAAGTCGGCAAATGGAGCCACCAGCGCGCCCTGAATCCACTCGGCAGCGTTCTTGGCCGGGGGCAGCGCCACCGGCGCGGGCTCGCGCGAGAACAGCACGGTGACCACGCCCACCGCCATCGACGCGGCCATGGCCAGGTACGCGGCCTGCCAGGCGCCGTTCTGGTACGCGGCAGCACCTTGTGCGATGGCTTGGCCTACAGCGGGCGCGACCTCGGAGCGTGCGGCAATCCACAGCACACCGGCACCAGCCCAGATCATCGCCAGCCGGTAACCCGTCTGGTACGACGCCGCCAGTGCGGCCTGGTGGTTGGCATCGGCCGATTCGATGCGGAAGGCATCGAGCGCGATGTCTTGTGTGGCCGATCCAAATGCCACGGCCAGGGCGCACCACACGATGGGCCCCAGGGTCAGGCGCGGGTCGGCCAGGGCCATGCCCACCAGGCCCGCCACCACCACCAGTTGCGCAAGCAGCAGCCAGCTGCGCCGCCGCCCCAGCAGCCGTGTGAGCACCGGGATCGGCATGCGGTCCACCAGCGGCGCCCACACCCACTTGAAGCCGTAGGCCAGGCCCACCCAGCTCAAGTAGCCGATGGTGCTGCGGTCGATGCCCGCCTCGCGCAGGCGAAAGCTCAGCGTGCCCAGCACCAGCAGCAGCGGCAGCCCGGCCGAGAAGCCCAGTGTCAGCATGCGCAGGCTGGCAGGCTCCAGGTACACGCGCAGGGTTTGCAGCCAGGGGGTGCGCGGGGGCTTGTCCGCGGCGGTAGCGGTAGCGAGGCCGGGGGTGGAAGATGTGGAGGTGTCTGACATGGGGGAGCGGGGGTTTTGTCTATCATCGCCGACGCACCCTTGTAGCCATCCTGCCAGCCTCCATCTGCGCGGCAGGCTCTGGTGTGTTGTGTGCCAGCGCTGCTCATTATTCCTTCTGGGATTGCCTTGTATGTGTCTTTTCTGCCCCGCTCCCTCCTTCGCGCCGTCGTCACACTGGTCCGCACGCCGCGCGTTCCTGCTGGCGGCGGGTGCCAGCGCGGCTGCGCCGGTACTGGCGCAGGTGGACGTGGGCTCGTCCTCCAGCCTGCGCAAGCTGGTGCCCGCCGAGACGCTGGAGCAGTCTGCCGCCCAGCAGTACCGCCAGATGCTGGAGCAGGCCCGCGCAAAGCGCGCGCTGGCACCCGACAACCACCCCCAGCTGCAGCGCCTGCACGCCATCGCCAAGCGGCTGATCCCGTACGCCACGCCCTGGAATGACCGCGCCCGCCAGTGGCGTTGGGAGGTCAACCTGATCGGCAGCTCGCAGATCAATGCGTTTTGTATGCCCGGCGGCAAGATTGCGTTCTACACCGGCATCCTCGACCAGCTCAAGCTCACCGACGACGAGACTGCGATGGTCATGGGCCACGAGATGGCGCATGCTCTGCGTGAACACGCGCGCGAGCGCATCGCCAAGACGCAGGGCACCAACCTGGCGCTGCGCCTGGGTTCGCAGCTGCTGGGGCTGGGCGACCTGGGACAGGCGGCTGCGGGCCTGGGCGGGCAGTTGCTCACGCTGCAGTTCAGCCGCTCGGACGAAAGCGAGGCCGATCTGGTGGGGCTGGAGCTGGCCGCGCGTGCTGGTTTCCAGCCCTCAGCGGCTGTGAGCCTTTGGCAGAAGATGGGCAATGCCAGTGGCAGCAAACAAGGCGGGCTGGCATTTTTGTCCACCCACCCTTCGGGCCCCGCGCGCATCCGCGAACTGGAGCTGAACGTGCCCAAGGTGCAGGGCCTGTACGAGGCCGCGCGCCGCAACGGTTGAACCGCTGAGCCAGCGTATTTAAGCGCTGGCCGCCACTGTGTCGGTGGCGTTTTCACCCGCCAGCTGCACCTGGTTGCGCCCCGCGTGCTTGGCGGCGTACAGCGCCTGGTCTGCGCGGGCAATGGCGGCCTGCAGATCGTCCGGCCCGTGCACCTGGGCCACCCCAAACGACAGCGTCAGCGCAATGGGTGCAGTGCCCACCGGCAGCGGCGCCCGGGCCACGGCGGCGCGGATGCGTTCGGCCGTGGCGCTGGCGGCGTCCAGCGGGCTGGCGGGCATCAGCGCCAGAAATTCTTCGCCGCCCCAACGCGCCAGCACATCGCCCTCACGCAGGTTATCGGCCAGCACCTGGCCCATGGCCACCAGCACCTGGTCGCCCACGGCATGGCCGTACTGGTCGTTCACGCGCTTGAAGTGGTCCACGTCGCACAGCAGCAGTGTCACGGGCATGCTGCTGCGCTGGCTGCGCTCCAGCGCCTCGGTGGCCTGTGCGTCGAAGTGGCTGCGGTTGGCCAGGCCGGTCAGCGGGTCGCGCGTGGCCTGCTTGCGCAGGCGCGCCTCGGCAATGAGGATGGTGCGGCGGTAGAAAGCCGACAGCGCTGCCGACATGGCAAACACCACGCAGATGTGCACCCAGTTCACGATCTTCACGCTCTGCGCGGGCAGCGGGTCCAGCGGCCCCACCGCGTCGCTCAGCATGTGCAGGCCCAGGTAGTAAGCCAGCAGGGCCAGCACCATGGGCGTGGCATAGCCGCGCGTGTTGGCGATCACGATGGCGGGGATGAACATCAGCAGGTAGTAGTGAAAACCGCTCTCCCAGCCGATGAGTAGCGAGCCCAGGGCCGAGTGCCCGATCACCTCCAGCCAGATCAGTGCCAGCGCTGCGGTGTTGTAGCGCTTCTGGATGAGCCAGTGGGCGCCCAGGTACATGGCGATGCTCAGCACATTGATGGCCGCCAGCGGCATCGAGCCCAGCCAGAGAAACAGCAGGATGTAGCCCGCATCGATGGCGGCAGCCGTCAGCGCCACCCGCTGCACCATGGCCCAGTAAGCCTTGCCCGCGAGGCTGGAGCCACGCTGGGGTTCAAGCGGGGGGCGCGATGCGTTGGATGGGGTCATGGCACAGGGGCATGGGCGGCCCGCAAGGGTGGCAAACCACACCATCGTAGCCCCCGGCGGTGTCGGAGGTGCGGCGAACTGGCCAGTATCCCCCGGCCTGATCGCCGCTGGGCCCCGGCGGCACGGAGCACGCCCCAGAGGCCTGGGACGGCCTCCAGCAACCTATTTCAAGCCCAATCAGCCGGATGCGCTAGTGGAATATGCCTGAGTCGCTATGAATAATGTAGCGACGGCGATAGCGCTCAGGTCCCGCCCACGTAGGGATTGCTTTGCCGCTCGCGCCCGAAGGTGCTCTCCGGCCCATGGCCGGGAATGAACACCGTCTGGTTGCCCATGGGCCACAGCCGCTGCGTGATGCTGTCGATGAGCTGCTGGTGGTTGCCCTGGGGGAAGTCCGTGCGGCCGATGCTGCCCGCAAACAGCACGTCACCTACAAACGCGCGGTCGATCTGCGGCGCGTGGAATACCACATGACCGGGCGTGTGGCCGGGGCAGTGGCGCACGTTCAAGGTCTCGTTGCCGATCTGCACGGTGTCGCCATCGTGCAGCCAGCGCGTGGGCGTGAAGTGCTGCGCGGGCGGGAAGCCGAACATCGCGCTTTGCTGCGGTAGCCCGTCGATCCAGAACTGGTCGCCCGGGTGGGGGCCGACGATGGGCAATGCCAGGCGCTGGGCCAGCTCGCCCGTGCCGCCGGCGTGGTCGATGTGGGCGTGGGTGAGCCAGATCTGGGCGAGCTGCAGCCCCAGTCTTTCAACTTCTGCCAGCAGCGTGTCCAGGTCTCCGCCTGGGTCGATCACGGCGGCTTGCCGTGTGGCGTCGCACCAGACGATCGAGGCGTTCTGCTGGAAAGGGGTAACTGGGACGGTGAGGTAGCGGAGCATGGGGTGGAAGGCAGAAGCCCGACGCGCCAGCGCCGCTTGCAATGATTGCGACGGCGGGTTCGCGCGGTGGCGGCAGGGCCAGAAGGCGATAGCGACGAGTTTCGCACAGGGCGCGTGTGCTGCGCATCGGGAGGGGCGGCCAGCGCAAGACGCAGCAATAGCTGTAGCTGTAGCTGTTGCTTTAGCGAGTGTTTGCAATGTCGCAGACCGCCCGAGACCGCAGAAGCCCACGGCGCGGTGATTCGTGCAGAGGGCCCTAGAGGTTGGTCGCCGCCACCACTTCGCTCATGTCGGTCAGCCCCTGCAGCACCTTGTCGATGCCGTCCTGGCGCAGGGTAAGCATGCCCGCTGCGAGGGCCGAGTGCCGGATGTCCGAGGCGGGGGCCCGGTGGCGGATGTGCTGGCGAATGGTTTCGTCGCTCATCATCAGCTCGTGAATCCCCAGACGGCCGTGGTAGCCATGGCCTTCGCATTTGGTGCAGCCCACGGGGCGCCACATCCGTAACTCGCCCTGGGTATCGCCATATTGCTGGCGCCACAGTGCGATCTGCGCGTGGCGTGCCTCGGCGGTGTTGTGGGTGCCGCTTTCAAGGTACTGCGATGCCAGCCCCGCCAGCATGTCGTCGTCGGCCACGCGCGGCTCGCGGCAGGTGGTGCACAGGCGCCGCACCAGGCGCTGCGCGAGGATGGCCAGCAGCGAGTCCGAGAAATTGAAGGGGTCCAGGCCGATTTCGAGCAGGCGCGCGATGCTTTCGGGCGCCGAGTTGGTGTGCAGCGTGGACAGCACCAGGTGGCCGGTCAGCGAGGCCTCGATGGCGATGCGCGCCGTCTCTTCGTCGCGCATCTCGCCGATCATGATCACGTCGGGGTCGGCGCGCAAAAAGGTGCGCATGGCGGCGGCAAAGGTCCAGCCGATGCGCGGGTTTACCTGCACCTGGCGCAAGCCCTCCTGCGTGATCTCGATGGGGTCTTCGGCTGTCCAGATCTTGCGGCCAGCGGTGTTGATGTCGCGCACCACCGAGTGCAGCGTGGTCGTCTTGCCGCAGCCCGTGGGGCCGCACACCAGCACCAGGCCATAGCTTTTCTGCACCACCGCGCGCAGTGCCAGAAGGTTGGACTGGCTCAGGCCGATGTTCTCCAGCGGCAGCGGCTTGGCGCCCGCCAGCAGGCGCAGCACCACATCCTCCAGCCCGCGCGAGGTGGGCACGGTCACCACGCGCAGCTCCACCGGGGGGCCACCAAAGCGGGCAAAGTCGATCTTGCCGTCCTGCGGTTTGCGGTGCTCCGAGATGTCCATGCTGGCCATGATCTTGATGCGAGCCACCATCGCAAAGCGGTAGCGCGCGGGCAGCTCCAGGTAGGGCACCAGGTCGCCGTCGATGCGCAGGCGCACGCGCACGTTGTGCGGGGCGGGCTCGGTCTCGATGTGGATGTCCGACGCGCGGTGGCTGATGGCTTCGTCAATCACCGAGTTGATGAGCCGCACCAGGGTGTTGTCCGACTCGCTGATCACGTCGGCCTGTTCGGTGTCGGCGTCCGGCGACGCGGTGGCCAGGTTGGTCAGCAGCTCCTGCGAGGTGGCGCGTGCGCCCGACGCCGCGCCGCCCGTGTCCGTGGGGTGGGTGCGGTAGGCTTTGTGGATGGCAGGCATCAGCGTGCCGGGCGCCGCCCGCAGCGGAATCAGCCGCCGCTGGGTCAGAAAGCGGATTTCGTCGATCAGCAGGCGGTCCCAGGGGTCGGCCATCAGCAGCACCAGCGCGTCCTCGCGGGCGATCAGGGGCAGCACGGATTCGCGTTCGGCCACGGCACGGGGGATGAGGGCCAGGGCCGACGCTTCGGGCGCGATGTCGCCGGGGTGCACGGTGTACTCGCCCAGCCAGGTCGCAATCACGCTGCGTAGCTGGTCTTGGGTGAGGGCTCCCCGGTCCACCAGGATCTGGCCGATGGGCCGCTGCACGCCGTTGCCGCGCTCCTCCTGCTGCGCCCGCAGGCCCTCCGCGAGGGCGGGTGTGGACAGCAGACCTGCATGCACCAGCGCCTCGCCCAGGTGCCGCGCCTTGCCCACCGTGGGGTGGGGGGTGGATATCTGGCGCCACAGCGCCTCGGCGCTCTGGGGGCGAAAGCTGTGGGCGGGGGGCGGTGCGGAGGTACTGGCGTCGGTCATGTGGATGAGTGTCTGGGGCTTACAGGGTCAGTGCGTAGTCCACCGTGATGGGTGCGTGGTCCGAGAACTTTTCGCCCTTGTAAATATGTTCTGCGCGCGCCAGCGCCGCGATTGCAGGGGTGGCCAGGTGGTAGTCCAGCCGCCAACCCACGTTGTTGGCATAGGCCTGCCCGCGGTTGCTCCACCAGGTGTAGGCGGTGTCGGTGGCGGTAGGTTGTAACTGACGGTAAACGTCTATGATGCCGCCGCCTTCATCAGTTGTGTGCAACAACTTTGTCATCCAGGCGCGCTCTTCGGGCAAAAAACCACTGTTCTTCTGGTTGCTGCGCCAGTTTTTGAGGTCGATTTGCTGGTGCGCAATGTTGATGTCGCCGCACAGGATGAACTCGCGCTCGGCCTTCAATCGCATGAGGTGGGGGTGGAACTCGGCCAGAAAGCGGAACTTGGCCAGCTGGCGCTCTTCGCCCGAGGAGCCGCTGGGAAAGTACGCGCTGATGATCGACAGCTTGCGGGCGGGCGTGTCAAAGCGCAGCTCGACATATCGGCCTTCTGCATCGAACTCTGCCGATCCATAGCCAATGACTACATCCGACGGCTCGTGCCGCGTGTAGACGCCCACGCCCGAATAGCCCTTTTTCTGGGCAAAGTGAAAGTGCCCCTGCAGCTCGGCCAGGCGCTCGAACCGGTTGGCCATGTCGGCCGCCTGGGCCTTCACTTCCTGCACACAAATACAATCCGGCCGCGTGGCTGCCATCCAGCTTTCCACGCCTTTGCTGGTGGCTGAGCGGATGCCATTGAGATTGAGGCTGGTTAACTTGAACAAGGATTTCCCCATGGTGGATGTTGGCGTGCAAACCCCCGAACAGGGCCAGCTGGCGCAGGATTTCGTCCGTTTTGCCGTCGAGTCCGGCGTGCTGCGGTTTGGTGAATTCAAGACCAAGGCAGGGCGTCTGAGCCCCTATTTTTTCAATGCCGGTCTGTTCGACGACGGCCGCAAGATCGGGCGGCTCGCGGAATTCTATGCAAAAGCCCTGCTGGCCAGCGGCATCGAATTCGACATGGTGTTTGGCCCCGCCTACAAGGGCATTCCGCTGGCCGCCACGGTGGCGGTGGAGCTGGCGCGCCTGGGCCGCAACGTGCCCTTTGCGTACAACCGCAAGGAGGCCAAGGACCATGGCGAGGGCGGCACCCTGGTGGGCGCACCCCTGAAGGGCCGGGTGCTCATCGTGGACGACGTGATGTCGGCCGGCACCGCTGCCCGGGAGTCCATCGCCATCATCCGCGCCGCCGGTGCCACGCCCCATGCAGTGGCTATTGCACTGGACCGCCAGGAAAAAGCCACGGAGAATGGTCAGGACGTGGACCACAGCGCCGTGCAATACGTGCGCGGGCAATTAGGCATGCAGGTGTGCGCCATTGCACGGCTGGCAGACTTATTGCTATTTCTTGAGCAAAATGGGGAAGAGGGGATGCGTTCCCACCACGAAAAAGTGCTGGCCTACCGCCAGCGGTATGGCGTCAACGAGGGGTAGATGATTTGAGCAAATCGGCGTGGATCATGGGCGGGGTTCTATTGGCCACCCTGGGCGCTGATGTGGCGTGGGCGCAAGCCCCTGGGACTTCCAGCGGCATCTACACCTGCGTGGACCGCAATGGCCGGCGCCTGACCGCCGACCGTCCGATCGCCGAATGCATGGACCGTGAGCAGCGAGAGCTGGGACCTTCGGGCATCGTGCGGCGGCAAATCGGCCCCTCGCTGACCGAGCAAGAGCGGGCGGCGCAAGAGGTCCAGCGCCGCAAGGAGGCCGAGGCCCGTGCCCGCGAGCTGGAAGAGCGCCGCCGCGAACGCGCGCTGACGGCCCGCTACCCCGACAAGGCCACACACGATGTGGAGCGCGCCGCGGCCATCCAGTTGGTGGACGACGTGACCGCCACTGCCGAAAAGCGCCTGGTCGAGCTGGCGCAACAGCGCAAAGCCTTTGATGTGGAGATGGAGTTCTACAAGAAGGACCCCACCAAGGCCCCCATGTCGCTGCGCCGCAAGATCGCCGAGAATGAAGAAAGCATTGCCGAGCAGCAGCGATTCATTGCCGGGCAAGACCAGGAAAAGCGCCGTGTGCACCAGCGCTTTGATGTGGAGCTGGCCCAGTTGCGCAAGCTGTGGGATGCTCAGCGCATGCCCTTGCCGAGCGCAGCACCCGCCAGCGACGCCGCATCCGCCGCCACGCGGTGAGGTGTGCGCGCTGAGGAGCACGGGCCTCCGCCCTTGGCACAGAGAGTCCAACCGAAGCGCAAATAACAAAGGGCCTCACGGCCCTTTGTTATTTTTGTGGTGGCTTCGATCCAGCGTCGCGCGTCAGTCTGCCAGCTTGGCGCGCAGCAACTCGTTGACCTGCGTCGGATTGGCCTTGCCCTTGCTGGCCTTCATGATCTGGCCGACCAGTGCGTTGAACGCCTTGTCCTTGCCCGCACGGAACTGGGCCACGTTGTCGGGGTTGACGGCAATCACCTCGTCGATGATCTTCTCCAGCGCGCCGGAGTCGTTCATCTGCTTGAGGCCCTTGGATTCGATAACGGCATCCACGTCGTTCGATTCGCCGGTCCACAGCGCATCAAACACCTGCTTGGCGGCGTTGTTGGAGATCGTGCCGTCGGCAATACGGCCGATCAACGCGGCCAGTTGGGCGGCGGTGACGGGTGCCTGCTCGATGCTGGATTCGCCCGCATTCACGCGGCGCGATACCTCGCCCATGATCCAGTTGCTGGCCAGCTTGGGCTGGCCGCAGGCCTTGGCCACGGCTTCGAAGTAGGCCGCCATGGCCTTGCTTTGCGTGAGGGTCGTGGCGTCGTATTCGGGCAGGCCATAGTCGGCCACAAAACGGGCGGCCATGGTGCGAGGCAATTCAGCCATCTGCGCACGTTCATCCTGCACCCACTGCTCTGAAATGTGTAGCGGAGGCAGGTCGGGGTCGGGGAAGTAGCGGTAGTCCGCCGCGTCTTCCTTGGTGCGCATCGCGCGCGTTTCGCCCGTGTCCGGGTCGAACAGCACAGTGGCCTGCTGGATCGCGTGGCCGTCTTCGATCTGCTCGATCTGCCAGCGGATCTCGTAGTCGATGGCCTGTTGCATGAACTTGAACGAGTTCAGGTTCTTGATCTCGCGGCGCGTACCCAGCGGCTGGCCCGGCTTGCGCACGGACACGTTGGCGTCGCAGCGGAAGCTGCCCTCCTGCATGTTGCCGTCGCAGATGCCGATCCAGGTCACGATCTTGTGCAGCTCCTTGGCATAGGCCACGGCCTCTTCGGACGAGCGCATGTCGGGCTCGGTCACGATCTCCAGCAGCGGCGTGCCCGCGCGGTTCAGGTCGATGCCCGATTGGCCAATGAAGTCTTCGTGCAGCGACTTGCCCGCATCTTCTTCGAGGTGGGCGCGCACCAGGCGCACGGTCTTCTTCTCGTCACCGAGAAAGAACTCGACCTCGCCACCCTGCACCACGGGGATTTCGAACTGGCTGATCTGATAGCCCTTGGGCAGGTCGGGGTAGAAGTAGTTCTTGCGCGCAAAAATGCTCACAGGCGCAATGTGGGAGCCCAGGGCCAGTCCCAATTTGATAGCGCAGGCCACGGCCTCGCGGTTCATCACGGGCAGGGTGCCGGGCAAGGCCAGGTCCACCGCGCAGGCCTGGGTATTGGGCTCGGCGCCAAAGGCCGTGGGGGCGCGGCTGAAGATCTTGCTCTGTGTGGCGAGCTGGGTGTGGGTTTCGAAGCCGATGACGACTTCATAACCGTGGATCAATTTGCTGGTCGTCATGTCACAGACCTCCGGGTTGGCGGAGGTGGAAATCGGTGGCTTGCTGCAGGCGGTGCGCAGCGTTCAGAAGGCGGGCTTCCTGGAAGTAGTTGCCCAACAGCTGCAGGCCCACGGGCATGCCGCCCTCACCAAAACCAGCGGGCACGCTCATGCCAGGCAGGCCGGCCAGCGAGCCGGGCAGGGTGAAGATGTCGGCCAGGTAGTCGGCCAGCGGGTCGTTGCCGTGGTCGCCCAGCTTCCAGGCCACGGTGGGGGCCACGGGGCCCGCGATCAGGTCGCAGTCCTTGAACGCGTTCTGGAAGTCGTCGGCGATCATGCGGCGGATCTTCTGCGCCTGCAGGTAGTAGGCGTCGTAGTAGCCATGGCTCAGCACATAGGCGCCGATCATGATGCGGCGCTTGACCTCGTCGCCAAAGCCTTCGGCACGGGTCTTCTTGTACATGTCCACCAGGTCGGTGTAATCCTTGGCGCGGTGGCCGAACTTCACGCCGTCAAAGCGGGAGAGGTTGGACGACGCCTCGGCTGGGGCAATGATGTAATAGACCGGGATGGACAGCTGCGTGCGCGGCAGGCTGATGGGCACGAGCTTGGCGCCGAGTTTTTCGTATTCCTTGAGGGCGCCATCCACGGCGGCGCGCACATCGGGTGCCAGGCCTTCACCGAAGAACTCGGCGGGGATGCCGATGCGCAGGCCGTCGATGCTGTCATTGAGCTTGGCGCTGAAGTTCTCTGCGGGTACGTCCAGGCTGGTGGAGTCGCGGTCCGGGTCGGGGCCGCACATGGCGGACAGCAACAGTGCGCAGTCTTCGGCCGAGCGGGCCATCGGCCCCGCCTGGTCGAGGCTGGAGGCGAAAGCGATCATCCCGTAACGGCTGGCGCGGCCATAGGTCGGCTTGATGCCGGTGATGCCGCAGAACGAGGCGGGCTGGCGGATGGAGCCGCCCGTGTCGGTGCCAGTGACAGCCGGCGCCAGGCGCGCGGCCACGGCCACGGCGCTGCCGCCGGACGAGCCGCCCGGGATGCGGTCGGTAGCCCAGGGGTTGCGCACGGGCGCGGGGGCGTCAAAGCCCACGGGGGCAACGGCCGAGTTTTCGTTGGCCGAGCCCATGGCGAACTCGTCGCAATTCAGCTTGCCCAGGGTCACGGCGCCCGCGTCGGCCAGCTTGGTGACCACGGTGGCGTCAAAGGGCGACTGGTAGCCCGCGAGCATCTTGGAGCCGGCGGTGCTGGGGAAACCCTTGGTGACGAAGATGTCCTTGTGCGCAATCGGCACGCCCGCCAGGGGGCCGGCGGTGCCTGCGGCAATGGCGGCGTCCTGGGCGCGGGCCTGGGCCAGGGTGGTGTCGGGGTTCACGGCCACGTAGGCGCCCAGGTTCTGGTGGGCCTGTGCGCGGGCGAGGAAATGCTGGGCGGCCTCGACGGCCGAGACGCGGCGCTCGCGCAGCTCGGTGGCCAGCTGGGCCACGCCCAGGTCATGCAATGCGGTGGAAGTCATGCGGAGGGGGTCTTATTCGATCACTTTGGGCACGAGGAACAGGCCTCGTTCGACGGCGGGGGCGCTTTGCTGGTTGGCTTCGCGCTGGTTGGGCTCGCTGGCCACGTCCTCGCGCAGGCGCAGCTGCACGTCCTGGATGGCGGCTACGGGGTGGGCCAGGGGCGTGACGCCCGAGGTATCCACAGCCCGCATCTGTTCCACGATGTCAAAGAAACCATTGAGCTGCGTAAGCATGCGCTCACTTTCGGAAGGTGTCAGCTCAAGCCGTGCCAAATTAGCGATGCGGCCGATGTCCTGGGGGGTCAGTGCCATAGGGAGGAGAATCTAGAGAAACCAGAAGTAAAGCTGTGATCCAGGCTGCGCCGGAGGGAGTTATTCACAGGGGATGGGGTATTATCCCGGCTTTGCCGCAATAGCCTCGAAACCGCCAGGCGTTGTGCGAAAAAAGCCCATAAACACCCCCCTGAATACCTGGCGACGGCAAGCCGACGCGCATGCCGTGCCCGAGAGGATTTTTGAATGTTCGGAGCTTTCCGTCGGTACTTCTCCACCGACCTGGCCATTGACCTTGGCACAGCCAACACCCTCATCTTCGCCCGCGACAAAGGCATTGTGCTCGACGAGCCCTCTGTCGTCGCCATCCGCCACGAAGGCGGTCCGCACGGCAAGAAAGTCATTCAGGCCGTAGGCCACGAGGCCAAAGCCATGCTGGGCAAGGTGCCCGGCAACATCGAAGCCATCCGCCCGATGAAGGACGGCGTGATTGCCGACTTCGTGATCACCGAGCAGATGATCAAGCAGTTCATCAAGATGGTGCACCCGCGCACGCTGTTCACCCCCAGCCCGCGCATCATCATCTGCGTGCCCTGCGGCTCCACCCAGGTCGAGCGCCGCGCCATCAAGGACGCAGCCGAGGCCGCAGGCGCCACGGCGGTGTACCTGATCGAAGAACCCATGGCCGCCGGTATCGGCGCTGGTCTGCCCGTGTCGGAAGCCTCGGGCTCCATGGTGGTGGACATTGGCGGTGGTACCACCGAGGTCGGCGTGATCTCGCTGGGCGGCATGGTCTACAAGGGCAGCGTCCGTGTGGGCGGTGACAAGTTCGACGAAGCCATCATCAGTTACATCCGCCGCAACTACGGCATGCTGATCGGTGAGCCCACGGCCGAAGCCATCAAGAAGAACATCGGCTCCGCCTTCCCAGGCTCTGAAGTGCGCGAGATGGAAGTCAAGGGCCGCAACCTGTCCGAAGGCGTGCCACGCAGCTTCACCATCTCCAGCAATGAAGTGCTGGAAGCCCTGACTGACCCGCTGAATCAGATCGTTTCGGCCGTGAAGAACGCGCTGGAACAGACCCCTCCCGAGCTGGGTGCCGACATTGCCGACCGCGGCATGATGCTCACCGGCGGCGGCGCGCTGCTGCGCGACCTGGACCGCCTGCTGGCCGAAGAAACCGGCCTGCCCGTGCTGGTGGCCGAAGACCCGCTGACCTGCGTGGTGCGCGGCTGCGGCATCGCCCTGGAGCGCATGGACCGCCTGGGCAGCATTTTCACGAGCGAGTAAGCCGGCAGGCCTGTATGCTGCAGGCACTTTTTTGCGCTCCGAATTGCATGACTGCCCCTGCTCCAATGCTTGTTTCTGAGCACCCGCCCGTGGAGCCCGCTCCCCGCGGCAGACACTGACCGCTGCGCACCATGCCCCTGGGTACTCTGGAGCGCAGCGCTCCCCCTTTCTTCAAACAGGGCCCTTCGGCCCTGTCGCGTTTGGCCGTGTTCAGTGCGCTCGCACTGTTCCTCATGGTGGCCGACGCACGCTTTCAGATCACCGGCCCCTTCCGCCAGGCCGTGGCCACCGTGCTGTACCCGGTGCAGTGGCTCATGCTGCAGCCGGTGGAATTCGCGAGCCACGGGAGCAGCTATTTCCAGTCGCTGCAAACCGCGCAAGAAGGCCTGGATGCCGCCCGCAAGAAGATGACCGTGATGGGCCAGCGCGCCAACCAGGCCGACCAGTTGGCCATGGAAAACCAGCGGCTGCGCAAACTGCTGGAGCTGCGCGACCGGCTGCAGACACCCGCACAGGCGGCCGAGGTCATCTACGACACCGCCGACCCCTACACGCGCCGGGTGGTGCTGGACCGAGGGCAACTGGGCGGCGTGGAGCTGGGCGCTCCTGTGATGGACGAGGCCGGCGTGCTGGGCCAGGTCACCCGCGTATTTCCGCTGGTCAGCGAAGTCACGCTGCTGGTGGACCGTGATCAGGCGATTCCGGTGCTCAACATCCGTACCGGTGTGCGCGGCGTGGCCTACGGCGACCCGGTGGCAGGCCATGGCGGCGGCATGGAGCTGCGCTTCATGCCCGCCAACGCCGACATCCGCGAAGACGACCTGCTGACCACGAGCGGCGTGGATGGCTTGTACGCCCCTGGCCTGCCCGTTGCGCGTGTGGTGAAGGTGGAGCGCCGGGCCGACTCTGCCTTTGCGCGCATCTACTGCGCTCCGCTGGCCCAGGTGCAGGGCGCGCGCCACGTGGTGGTGCTCAAGCCGCTGGGCGACAACGAATTGCCCCGCCCGGATGCGGCCCCGGCCGCGCCTGCGACCAAACGCGGAGGCCGCAAATGACCCACTGCACCACCCCGATGACCCCGACACAAGGAGGCCCGCGATGATCATGCCGCGGGGTGAACCCCTGTTGATGCCGGTGAACCCGGTGTTCATATGGGCCAGTCTGGCTGCGGGCCTGGCCATCAACATGCTGCCTTTGGGCCGCGTGGTGTGGATGCCCGATCTGCTGATGGTGCTGCTGGTGTTCTGGGGCGTGCACCAGCCCCTGCGCATTGGCATGGGCGCGGCGTTTGTGCTGGGCCTGTGCATGGACGTGAGCCAGTCTGCGCTGCTGGGCCAGCATGCGCTGTCCTACACCGTGCTGTCGTTCGGTGCCATCGCCATCCACCGCCGCCTGCTGTGGTTCAGTGTGCCGTCGCAGGCGTTGCAAGTGTTTCCGTTGTTTGCCGTTGCCCATGCCATCGAGCTGCTGCTGCGCATGGCCGCAGGTGGGATCTTCCCGGGGTTCTGGAGCTTTCTGGCCCCGTTCCTGGAGGCGCTGCTGTGGCCCTTGGCCAGCTGGGTGCTGCTGGCGCCCCAGCGCCGCCCACCCGACAAAGACCAGAACCGACCCTTGTGAACATGAGGCAACTCCCTGAGCGGCTGCGCCGCTTCCCCCTTATCTCGCAGCGCTGTGCACTGCGGGCGGGGGGGCGGCGCGCTCGCGGCGGGGCGGCCCTTGCCCGGTATCCCCTGGCCTGGTCCGCGCCAGTCGCACAGGCAGCGAGTTTCTGGGCCTTGTCTTCGGGGGGATGGCCATGACCGAGGTGCGCAGCAGCGAAGCCGACGCCTCGCGGTTCCGGGGCCGCGCCGTGGTGGTGGGCCTGGTGGTGATGGCGGCGTTCTGCATGGTGGCAGCGCGGCTGGTGTACCTGCAGGTGGTGCGCCATGAGGACCTGGCGGCTCAGGCCGAAAGCAACCGCACGGCCGTGGTGCCCATCGTGCCCAACCGGGGGCTCATCCTGGACCGCAACGGGGTGGTGCTGGCCACCAACTATTCAGCCTACACGCTGGAGATCACGCCCTCCCGCGCGGGGGTGCTGGACGAGACCATCGACGCCCTGTCCAAGGTGGTGGACATCCAGGCGCGCGACCGCCGCCGGTTCAAGCGGCTCATGGAAGAGTCGCGCAACTTCGAATCCCTGCCCATCCGCACCCGCCTGACCGACCAGGAGGTGGCGCGTTTCACCGCCCAGCGCTACCGCTTTCCGGGTGTGGACATCAAGGCGCGGCTGTTTCGCAACTACCCGCTGGGCGACGTGGCCAGCCATGCCATCGGCTACATCGGCCGCATCAACCAGACCGAGAAGGCCCGCATCCAGGACTCGGAAGACGAGGCGAACTACCGGGGCACGGAATACATCGGCAAGCTGGGCATCGAGCACAGTTTTGAGTCGGCCCTGCATGGCGCGACCGGTGTGGAGCAGATGGAAACCTCGGCGGGCGGCCGTGCCGTGCGCAAGCTGTCCAGCCACGCGGCCACCCCGGGCGACAGCGTGATGCTGTCCATCGACATCAAGCTGCAAAAACTCATCGAAGAGCTGTATGGCAGCCGCCGGGGCGCCCTGGTAGCCATCGACCCCCGCAACGGCGAGATTCTGGCGCTGGTGAGCAAGCCCACGTTCGACCCCAACCTGTTCGTCGAAGGCATCGACGCCGAAAACTGGGCCGCGCTCAACGAGTCCATCGACAAGCCGCTGCTCAACCGCGCCCTGCGCGGCACCTACCCACCCGGCTCCACCTACAAGCCCTTCATGGCCCTGGCGGCCCTGCAGCTGAACAAGCGCTCGCCCAGCCTGGTGGTGAACGACCCGGGGTTCTATACCTTTGGCGGCCACACCTTCCGCAGCCACGAAGGCGGCCTGGGCGGTGTGGACATGCACCGCGCCATCCAGTTCTCCAGCAACACCTACTTTTATTCGCTGGCCGTGGACATGGGCGTGGACGCCATCCACGACTTCATGAAGCCGCTGGGTTTCGGCCAGTCCACGGGCATCGACCTCAACGGCGAAGTGCGGGGCACGCTGCCCAGCACCGAATGGAAGCGCAACACCTACAAGCGGGCCGACATGAAGCGCTGGTTCCCGGGCGAAACCGTGTCGCTAGGCATTGGCCAGGGCTACAACAACTTCACCATGCTGCAGCTGGCGCTCGCTGAGGCCACGCTGGCCAATGGCGGCATCCGCTACCGCCCGCACATGGCCAAGGCGGTGAAGAATGCGGTCACCGGCGCCATCACCGAGATCGTGCAGCCCCCCGGCATCAACCTGGGCTACCAGGCCAAGAACGTGGAGCTGGTGCGCAATGCCCTGGTGGCGGTGAACAAGGGCGGCACAGGCACGCGGGTGTTCATGGGCGCGCCCTACACCTCGGCCGGCAAGACGGGCACCGCCCAGGCCGTGAGCCTGGGCCAGAACGTGAAGTACAACGCCAGGGCGCTCGAAGAACACCAGCGCGACCACTCGCTGTTCGCCGCCTTTGCCCCCGCCGAGAATCCCACCATCGCACTGGCGGCCATCGTCGAGAACGCGGGCTTTGGCGCCGCCCATGCCGCCCCGATTGCGCGGCGCGTGTTTGACTACTGGCTGATGGGCGAGTACCCCAGCGAAGAAGACATCGCCGCCGTGCAGAAGGGCCTGGCCAGTGCGCCCATGGGCAAGCCCCGCAAGGTCGACGAGGTACCGTTGGTGGCACCTTGATGGAATGCCTGATTGCTCCCAAATACATAGCAATTGACGCAATATCGACTAGCGCTATCGGGTTTTTTGGCTTCAAAAGCTGACACAGGATGCCTGCGGGCTTGTCCGTCGATGGAGCTACGCAGGGGCGGCGCGCGGTGATGGCTGGAGCTGGCTGAAAACCAGCGCAGCCACCATCAGCGCTGCCCCGCTCAGCCCGGCCCAGCCCATCTGCTCGCCCAGCAGCGCCCACGCCGTGAGCGCGGCAAATACCGGCTCCAGTCCGAACACGATGGCGCTGCGCATGGCGTCCACGCGCTGCTGGCCCCAGGCCTGCAGCGTCACCACCACCACGCTCGCGAGCAGGCCCAGGTACAGCAGGGCCACCAAGGCATCCGCCGGCAAATGGGCGACGGAGCGCACCCAGTCCATGTTGCCGCTTTGCACCAGCAGCAGTGCGCTGGAGGCCAGCGCCATCACCGTGGCCTGTGCGGCGGCCATGCGGGTGGCGCGCAGGGGCTGCGCGGCCGTGCGGCGCGCGCACTCTTCCAGCGCCAGGATGTACAGCGCGTAGAACACGGTGCTGGCCAGCGTCAGCGTATCGCCCAGGTTCCAGGGCTCGTTCTCGTGGAACATCAGCGCCATGCCCGCCAGTGCCATCATGCAGGCGGCCCACAGGCGCCAGCCGTAGCGCCGTCCCAGCGCCGCCATCGCAATCAGCGGCACCACCAGCACGTTCAGGCCGGTGACAAACGCGTTGCGGTTGCTGCTGGTGCGCGCCAGCCCCTCAATCTGCAGCCAGAACGCCAGGAACAGCAGCAGGCCTAAAGCGCAGCCCCAGCGCCGCTCGTGGCGCAGCATGCCGCGCCACAGGGGTGCCAGTACCACCAGCGCAATCACAAAGCGCAGCCAGATGATCTGCAGCGCGTCCAGGTGCGCCGAGAGCAGTTTCATCGCCGGGAAGGTGGTGCCCCACACCACGGTCACGGCCAGCAGGGCCATCAGGCCCCAGCGTTCAGTACGCATCGAAAGAAATCCCCCAACCAAAAAAGAAAAAGGGCCGCCGGTTGCCCGGCGGCCTTGGCGTCGCAGCGCGGCGCGGCCCCGGGTCAGTGGCTGACCTGGCCCAGAAACGCCCGGATACGGTCGTTGGCCGGGTTGCTGAAGAACTCCTGCGGAGGCGCATCGTGGGCGATGCGGCCCTGGTCGAAGAACATGACGCGGTCGGCCACCTCGCGCGCAAAGCCCATTTCGTGGGTGACCACGATCATGGTCATGCCGCCACGGGCCAGGCCACGCATCACGTCCAGCACTTCCTTGACCATCTCGGGGTCCAGCGCCGAGGTGGGCTCGTCAAACAGCATCACCTTGGGCTGCATGGCCAGCGCCCGCGCAATGGCCACCCGCTGCTGCTGCCCGCCCGACAGCTGCCAGGGGTACTTGTGTGCGTGGTCCTGCATGCCCACACGGCGCAGCAGCTGCATGGCTTCGTCGTTGGCCTGCGTGCGCGGCGTGCGGCGGATGCGGCGGGGGGCCAGGGTCACGTTGTCCAGCACGCTCATGTGGCCGAACAGATTGAACTGCTGGAACACCATGCCCACCTCGCAGCGCTGGCGCTGCAGGGTGCTGATGTCATCGCACACCTCCACGCCATCGATGGTGATGCGCCCACTGTCGTGGGGCTCCAGGCGGTTGATGGCGCGCAGCAGCGTGCTCTTGCCCGAACCCGAGGCGCCGATGATTACCGTCACCTCGCCGGTGTGGAACACGGTAGAGACATCCTTGAGCACCTGGTGCGAGCCGAACGACTTGCACACCCGCTCGGCCACGATGTAGGGCTTGGGTGGAGTGTGGGGGTTCATTGGTTACGGCCCTCCACGTCAAAGCGGTACTCGACGGCGTTGGAGATTTGGGTCACCAGCGTGGTCAGCAGCAGGTAGGTGATGGCCACCGTGGTCAGCGTGGCGATGGGCTGGAAGGTGGCCGACTGGATGCGGTTGCCCACGTTGGTCAGCTCCACCACACCAATGGCATAGGCCAGCGACGAGTCCTTGAGCAGCGCCACAAAGTTGCTCACCAGCGGCGGCAGCGAGATCTTGAACGCCTGCGGAAACACCACATCCATGAACACATGCATGCGGCCCAGGCCCAGCGCCCGGGCGGCTTCAGTCTGCCCGCGCGGCACGGCCAGCAGGCCCGCGCGCAGGGCCTCGGCGTTGTACGCGCCCACGTTCAGTCCCAGGGCCACCACGGCGGCCGCAAAGTCGGGCAGGTTCAACCCCGGAACCAGCACCGGCAGCGCAAAGTACACAAACAGGATCTGCACCAAGAGCGGGGTGCCGCGAATGGCCCAGATGTACACGCCAGCAATCCAGCGCACGGGCGTCCAGCGGGCCGTACGGGCCAGCGCCGCTGCCGTGCCCAGCACCAGTCCCACGGCACCGCTGACCAGCGTGAGCCATAGCGTGGTGCGCGCACCTTCAGAAAACGCCTGGGCGTTGGGGCCGATGGGGTCGGGAAAGAACGACAGCAGGTGGCCCAGCAGCGAGAGAGCCAGCACCATCACCACCAGTGCAGCGACCAGCGTGGCATTGCTGCGCTGCTGTCGGGACCAGCCTTGTGGCCAAAGAGCGAGAAGCATGGATCGGACGACCAGAAGGTCTTGGTTGGAAATCGGGTGGGCGGCGGGAACATTGCCCTATGCCGCCACAAAAGGCAAAAGGTGCGCAGAGGCTCCTGGCCTTCTGCGCACCCCATGTGCCATCACATCAGTTGCAGCGCACGTCTTCGTTGAAGTACTTCTTGGAGACGGCGGCGTAGCTGCCATCGGCCAGCACTTCGGTGAACGCCTTGTTCCAGGCATCGGCCAGGCCGGTGTTGCCCTTGGCCATGGCGGGGGCGATGCGCTCGATGAACAGCATGTCGCCCAGCTTGAAGCCAGCCTTGGCGTTCTTGGCGGCGGCTTCCTTGGCCACGAACTTGTCGCTGACCCAGGCGTCCACGCGCTTGGAGATCAGGGCGCGCTGGGCGTCGGTGTCTTGCGGGAAGTTCTTCACTTCCTTCACGCCGCTGACCTTCTTGACCTGCTCTAGGTAGCTGGTGCCGGTCTGCACGGCCACGACCTTGCCGGTCAGGTCCTTGGCGTTGCGGATCTTGTCGTCCATGGCCACGATGATGCCGCCCGAGCAGTAATGGGGGTTGGCAAAGGTCACGGCCTTGGAGCGCTCGTCGGTCACACCGTGCGAGGCGATCACGGCGTCCCAGCGGTTCTGGCCCAGGCCGGTCAGCAGCGCGTCAAAGCCCAGGGTCTTCCATTCGAGCTTGAGACCCATCTTTTTGACCACCAGCTCTGCCACTTCCACTTCGAAACCTGTCAGCTTGGTGCCTTCAAAGTAGTTGAACGGGGCAAACTGGCCCTCGGTGGCCACGATGATCTTGCCGTCCTTCTTGACTTCGTCCAGCGTGCGGGCCTGGACGGCGAGGGCAGCGCACAGCGCCACGGCGGTGACAACGGCAGACTTGAAAAATTGCATGACAGGTTCCTGTGGGGGTGGTTCAGGTACAAAAAATCCGGCCTGCGGGTAGGCAGGCCGGAACGGGTGAATAAGGGCATCGCCGTTGGCGATGGGCCCCGTCATCAAACGGAAACGTGCAGAAATTATAGGACGCACGTTCACATCCGGGCCATGCAGGGCAACCCCGATGACCTCGGAGCGCCCTGGTGGTAGGCCGTGCAGCGCGTCGCAAGTTGGGTGCCACCCTGGCAACCGAACCCTGGTGCGTGAAGAGCAGGCCTACCGCAGGAAAGCGTCGTACCCCGTCTTCAAGATCAGCGTGCTCACCACCACGATGAAGATGCCCCGCACAAAGCCAGTGCCATGCTTGAGCGCCATGTGCGTGCCCAGCAGGCTGCCCAGCACGTTGGCCACGGCCAGCGTCACCGCAAAGTGCCACCACACATGGCCCTTGGCGGCGAACAGCGCAATCGCGGCAATGTTGGTGGCGCAGTTGAGCAGCTTGGCCGAGGCCGAGGCATTCAGAAAGTCGTAGCCCAGCAGCCGCACGAACAAGAAGACGAAGAAGCTGCCCGTACCCGGGCCAAAGAACCCGTCATAAAAGCCGATGAGCACGCCAATCAGGCAGGCGGCGATCACCTCGGCCCGGCCCGCAAACCGGGGCGTGTGGTGCCGCCCCAGCTCCTTCTTGGCCAGTGTGTAGAGCAGCACGCCCAGCAGCACCAGGGGCAGCAGCTTGCGCAAGAAGTCGGCCGACACCACGGTGACGGCCCAGGCGCCCACGAACGAGCCGGCAAAACCGGCGGCCGCGGCCGGCAGCATGGCCGACCAGCGGATCTGCACCTTGCGGCTGTATTGCCAAGTGGCCATGGCCGTGCCCCACACCGAGGCCGCCTTGTTGGTGCCCAGCAGCGTGGCTGGGGGCGCGCCCGGAAAAGCCGCAAACAGCGCGGGCACCATTACCAGTCCACCGCCTCCCACGATCGCATCCACAAAGCCCGCGAGCAGCGAGGCCAGGGTCATCAAAATCCATTCCATCGCAGGATTGTCGCACCGGGCCTGCTATCGATTCAGGACTGCTCAGGATCTAGGGATGGCCTGCATAACCCTCGCGAGTCGGTGGTAGTGCGGATCGGGATGGGCCGCAAGGCGCCTTTTTCTTGCCAATAGCCCGGCTATTGGCAAGAAAAGCAACGCAGCGGATCGCACGAGGCCGCGCTATCACCGACCGCAGGGAGTTATGCAGGCCATCCCTAGCAGGCAAGAAAAAGGCGCTGGGATCGCCAGCGCCTGAAAGGGTTCACACCTCGTTGGGTGTTTTGAATGTGGTTCTTGGTAGAAAGGTTGTCTCCTCGGGCCCCTCGCTTGGCACACCGAAGCGCGCTTTCGAGTGCCGCAACTGTAACGGCTGCACTTTGCTGGTGCATTGGGGGTTTCCCGCCCCCCGTTGTTGGGCGCCGGAGGGACGGCCGGTGCGTCCTGTGCCCCGATTCGGTGGGACTTTGCTGGCATGGCTCGTGCAATGCGCTTGTAACAAATTGCGAAAGGGAGCGTGCATGCGTGCAGTCAACCACCGGGTCGTTGCGGTCGTGTCGTTGTGTCTGGGGCTTTGCACTTGTGCGCTCGCCCAGGGCGTGCCAGAGGTTCCTGCCATCGCGGCGCCCGTCACCCGCCCCGCCCTGGTGGCGCAGGACACGGTGAATGCGGCCCACACCGGCTGGATGATGACCTCCACTGCCCTGGTGCTGCTGATGACGCTGCCGGGCATTGCGCTGTTCTACGCAGGCATGGTGCGCAGGAAGAACGTGCTCAACACCATGGCGTGCGTGGTCGCGATTGCGGCGCTGGTCAGCCTGTTGTGGTTTGCGGCGGGGTACTCACTGGCTTTCACACCAGGCAGCGCCTGGCTGGGGGGCTGGGACCGCGCTGGCTTTGCGGGGCTCGACTTTCAGCTGGAGGCGGGCAAGCTGGCCGTGAGCCACATTGCGCCGCTGATCCCAGAGTCGGTATATGCGATGTTCCAGCTCACGTTCGCCATCATCACGGCCGCTCTGCTGGTGGGCGCGTTCGTCGAGCGCATGCGGTTCTCGGCCATGCTGGTCTTCATTGGGCTGTGGACGCTGGTGGTGTACGCGCCCGTGGCGCACTGGGTGTGGGAGCCCGGGGGCTGGCTGGCGCAGATGGGCGCGCTGGACTTTGCGGGCGGCTCGGTCGTGCACGTGAATGCGGGCGTGGCGGGGCTGGTGTGTGCCTGGTTTCTGGGCCGCCGCGCGGGGTATGGGCGCGAGCCGTTTGAACCCTACAACCTGGGGCTCACCATGGCGGGCGCGGGCATGCTGTGGGTGGGCTGGTTTGGCTTCAACGCGGGCTCGGCGGTGGCGGCCGATGGGCGCGCCGGGCTGGCCATGGCAGTGACGCACCTGGCCGCTGCAGCCGGGGCGCTGTCGTGGATGCTGGGTGAGTGGGTGGTGCGCGGGCGCCCGTCGCTGCTGGGGCTGTGCTCTGGCCTGGTGGCGGGGCTGGTGGCCATCACGCCTGCCGCCGGTTTTGTCACGCTGCGTTCGGCCGTCGTGATTGGTCTGGTGGCCGGGCTGGCCTGCTACTGGGGCGCCACGGGGCTCAAGCGGCTGCTGCGGGTGGACGACTCGCTCGACGTATTTGGCGTGCACGGCGTTGGCGGCATCGTGGGTTCGCTGCTGACGGGCGTGCTGGCCAGCAGGGCCGTGGGCGGGGTGGCCGGTAGCCTGCTCACCCAGGCCATCGGCGTGGGCGCCGTGGCGGCCTACAGCCTGGTGATGACGGCCGCGCTGCTGTGGGTCGTCAACTTTGCGATGGGCCTGCGGGTGGACGAGCAAAGCGAGCAGACCGGGCTGGACATTGCCCAGCACCGCGAGCGCCTGGGCGGCTGAATGCGCCGCCGCGTCCTGTGATGTGCGGGCCAGCGAATGCAGTCCGATGGATGACCCCAATGCAGTAAGGAGCCGAACATGTCCGATTCCGACAAGCTGGCGATTGCCGCCCACCTGCATGTGCTGTTGCGGCGCAAGACAGGGCGCGTGACCGATACCGAATGGATGGCTGCCAACGCGGACTACGCGCAGGAGATCGTGCGGTTTGCGCGCCAGCGCGCCACCGAAGACAACGCGCCCGACCTGGCCGAATGGGCCGACCGCCTGGAGCAGGCCCTGCACGCAGCGCCCCCTTCCGCCCAGCGCCGACCGCTGCTGGATGCTGCGGCGCAGGCAGTGCGTGCGCGCCCCGCACCGCCCCCCGAGCCTGCCCCCGAAGTGCCGCGCTATGTGGGCGGCATCCGCTGACCTGCCAAGCGGTTTCTGCGCCGGGGGCTCAAGGATCAGTGGGGTGCTGTGCCCTGCGCGAACAGCCCGGCCGTGGGCAGCAGTCCAGCCAGCCGGTTGTCCCCGTAGGTGCGCAGCACCTGCGCAATCACCACCTGGTAGCCATTGAGCCACTGCGCCTGCGCGGCCTTGGCCTTCAGGTGCGCGGGGTGCTGCATCAGCGTCTGTAGCGCCTCCAGCGACTGCCAGTAGTACACGTTGGAGACCAGGCCGTTGCCCGTGTCCGTCCACGACTCCTCGCCCAGGTAGCCGTCGATAGCGCGGGCGGCGGTGGCGATGGCTTCGTCCAGCCGGTGAAAGGCGTCGTCGAACTGCTTGGTCGCAAAGATGAAGGTGGAGGAGTACATCGGCGCGATGCTACTCACGCCGCCTGCCGTGACTGGATGATCCACTCCGCGGCCTTCTCCGCCATCATCAGCGTGGGCGAGTTGGTGTTGCCGCTGGTGATAGTGGGCATGGCGCCCGCATCCACCACGCGCAGCCCGGCCACCACGCCGCCACGTCCGTCGCGCACGCGCAGTTGCGCATCCAGCACGGCCATCGGGTCGCCGTCGCGGCCCATCTTCGTGGTGCCCACGGGGTGGAAGATGGTGGTGGCAATGTCGCCCGCCAGGCGCGCCAGGTCTTCGTCGCTTTCAAACTGCACGCCGGGCTTCCACTCCTGAGGCTGGTACTTGGCCAGCGCGGGCTGGGCCACGATGCGGCGCGTGACGCGCAGGCTGTCGGCCGCCACCTGGCGGTCTTCGGGCGTGCTGAGGTAGTTGGGCGCGATGGCGGGCGCGGCCTTGAAGTCGGCGTTCTTGATGCTCACCGTGCCCCGGCTGGTGGGGTTGAGGTTGCACACGCTGGCGGTGAACGCCGGGAACCCGTGCAGCGGCTCGCCAAACGCATCGAGCGACAAGGGCTGCACGTGGTACTCGATGTTGGGGTACGGCTGGTCGGGGCTGCTGCGGGTGAACGCACCCAGCTGCGAAGGCGCCATGCTCATGGGCCCGCTGCGCTTGAGCGCATATTCAAGCCCGATCTTGGCCTTGCCGACCAGCGAGTTGGCCATGGTGTTGAGCGTCTGCACGCCCTGCACCTTGAACACCGCGCGGATCTGCAGGTGGTCCTGCAGATTGGCGCCCACGCCCGGCAGGTCCACCTTCACTTCCACGCCGTGCTGGCGCAGCAGTGCGGCGGGGCCGATGCCCGACAGCTGCAGCAGCTGGGGCGAGTTGACGGCGCCCGCGCTCAGGATCACTTCGCCCGCCGCGCGGGCCGCGACCATCTCGGTGCCGTCCCACACCTGCACGCCCGTGCAGCGCTGGGTGCCGTCGGGCTGGGTCTCGATGAGGAGCTTGGACGCCTGCGCGCTGGTCCACATCTCGAAGTTGGGCCGGCCGTAGCAGGTTGGGCGCAAGAAGGCTTTGGCCGTGTTCCAGCGCCAGCCGCCTTTCTGGTTGACCTCGAAGTAACCCACGCCTTCGTTGCTGCCGCTGTTGAAGTCGTCGGTGGCCGGGATGCCCGCCTGCTGCGCAGCGTGGGCAAAGGCGTCGAGCACATCCCAGCGCAGGCGCTGTTTTTCCACCCGCCACTCGCCCGTGCTGCCGGTGGCCTTGTTGCCGTGCAGGCGTTTGAAATTTTCGTTCACGGCCCCGGGCTGGTCCAGGCGCCAATGGTCTTCGTGGCGGCGGAAGTAGGGCAGGGCGTTGTCCCAGCGCCAGCTGGCGTCGCCGGTCAGCTCGGCCCACTGGTCGTAGTCGCGCGCCTGGCCGCGCATGTAGATCATGCCGTTGATGCTGCTGCAGCCGCCCAGCGTCTTGCCGCGCGGGTAGCGCAGGGTGCGGCCGTTCAGGCCCGCGTCGGGTTCGGTGTTGTAGAGCCAGTCGGTGCGCGGGTTGCCGATGCAGTACAGGTAGCCCACGGGGATGTGGATCCAGTGGTAGTCGTCCTTGCGGCCCGCTTCGATCAGCAGCACGCGGTGGCGGCCGTCGGCGCTCAGGCGGTTGGCAAGCAGGGCTCCGGCCGTGCCCCCGCCGATGATGATGGTGTCAAACGTGGTGTCGCTCATGGAAAAGGGGCGGTGCCGATCAAGGGTGGTAACGGTGGGCCATTGTGCGGATGGGGCAGGCCCTGTCGATAGGGTGTGTGCCTATTGCTACATTTTTGGTAGCTACTGGTGCTTATAGATATTGCGCTTGGCGTCGATTTGATAATAATTACACGCTTCGCCGCCTGTCTTTGCTTGACAGGCTGGTGTCCGACAGCGCGTGCAGGATTCGCTCCGCTACCATGCACGCTCTTCCTTGCTGCTTCTTGACGACCCACCCCCTGCGGCTGCCCTGGCGGCCTGACCCATGACCGACCACGCCCCCCACATCGTTCGCGCCGATACGCCCCAAGGGCCGTGCGCGCAGCTGCGTGGGCGCTGGGGCGCGGCCGAGTTGGGCAGCGCGAAGCAGTGGCAGGCCGTGTCGGACCAGCTGCGCGACGCACCGCCTGCCCCCACCCTGGGCTGGGACCTGCGGGAGCTGCAGTGGCTGGACCATGTGGGCGCGCAGCTGCTGTGGAACCACTGGCAGCACGCCTGGCCCGCCCAGCTGGCCTGCACCGACAGCCAGCGCACCATGCTCACGCGCGTGGCGCAGTTCACCTGCGTGGCACCGCCGCCCGAGCCCTGGCGGCTGGGCGAACAGATCGACCACCTGGGCGTGCTGGTGCTGCATGGCGTGGACCATGCCCGCCACCTGCTGGAGATGGTGGGCCAGCTGGTGCTGGACCTGGGCCGCCTGGCGCGCGCACCGCGCAAGGGGCCGTGGCGCGATGTGTCCGGCCACCTGTACCGCATGGGCGCCACGGCGCTGCCCATCACGGCGCTGGTGGGCTTCCTCATCGGGGTGGTGCTGGCCTACCTGATGAGCCTGCAGCTGCGGCAGTTTGGTGCCGAGTCGTTCATCGTCAACATCCTGGGCATCTCGCTGATCCGCGAGCTGGGGCCCATGCTGGCGGCCATTCTGGTGGCGGGCCGCTCGGGCTCGTCCATCACCGCGCAGATCGGTGTGATGCGCGTGACCGAAGAGCTGGACGCCATGCGCGTCATGGGCATCCCGCACGGGTTCCGCCTGGTGATGCCGCGCACGCTGGCATTGGCGCTGGCCATGCCGCTCATCAGCGTATGGACCACGCTGGCCGCGCTGGCAGGCGGCATGCTGGCGGCCGACGTCTCCATGGACATCTCGCCGTCCTACTTTGTGCAGGCACTGCCCGCCGCGGTGAAGGTCGGCAACCTAGGCCTGGCGATGGCCAAGTCGGTGGTGTTTGGTGCATTCATTGCGCTCATCGGCTGCCACTGGGGCCTGCGCGTCAAGCCCAACACCCAGAGCCTGGGCGAAGGCACGACGGCGTCGGTGGTGTCGTCCATCACCATGGTGATCATCGTGGACGCGCTGTTTGCGGTCGCCTTCAAGAACATTGGCATATGACTGAGCGCATCGCCAAGCCCGAACACATCGCCGTCGCGCCGGGCGAGCCGCCCATCGTGGACGTGCAGGGCCTCTGGACGCAGTTTGGCAAGGGCGATGAAACCTTCACCGTGCACCAGGACCTGAACTTCACCGTGCAGCGCGGCGAGATGCTGTCGCTGGTGGGGGGCTCGGGCACGGGCAAGACGGTGCTGCTGCGCCAGATCCTGGGCCTGGCACGGCCCACGCGTGGGCAGGTCACGGTGCTGGGCCGTCCGGCGTCCGAAATGGGGCGCGAGGGCGCGGCCAGCCGCGTGGGCATGCTGTTCCAGCACGGCGCGCTGTTCTCGGCCTTCAACGTGCTCGACAACGTAGCCTTTGCGCTGCGCGAGCAAGGCACGCTGCCGCCCGAGCTGGTGCGCGACGCTGCGCTGGTCAAGCTGCAGATGGTGGGCCTGCAGCCCGAGCACGCCACGCGCATGCCGGCCGACCTTTCGGGGGGCATGGTCAAGCGCGTGGCGCTGGCCCGTGCGCTCATCATGGACCCGCCGCTGCTGCTGCTCGATGAACCCACGGCGGGCCTGGACCCGAGCAGCTCCGACGACTTCTGCGCATTGCTGCGCGAGCTGCGCGCGGCGCTGGGGCTGACGGTGGTGATGGTCACGCACGACCTGGATACGCTGTTCGCACTCAGCACCCGCGTGGCCGTGCTGGCCGACAAGAAGGTCATCGTCACCGGCCCACCGCACGAGGTGGCGCACTTTTCGCACCCGTTCATCGAGCACTTCTTCATGGGCGAGCGTGGCCAGCGGGCCATGGCGCCCGTGCCTTCTGTGCAGCAGGCTCCGGCGCAGGTCGCCACGGCGCCTGCGCCCCACAAGGAACATCCCTGATGGAAAACAAATCCCACGCCCTCGCCGCAGGCATCTTTGTGCTGGTGGTCGCCGCCATGCTGGCAGGCCTGGCCATCTGGCTCACGCGCGACAACGCCAACTACGAGCAGTACGAACTCTCCACCCGCGACGGCGTGAGCGGCCTGCAGCCCCAGGCCACCGTGCGCTACAAAGGCGTGGCCGTGGGCAAGGTCACGCGCATCGGGTTCGACCCCCAGGTGAGCGGCAACGTGCTGATCCGTATCGCCGTCAACGAACAGGCGCCCATCAGCCCCACCACCTTTGCCGTGCTGGGCTACCAGGGCGTCACCGGCCTGGCCCATGTGCAGCTGGACGACGCCGAGAAGCCCTACCCCGAGCTGCCCCCCGGCCCCAGCGGCCTGCCACGCCTGCCGCTCAAGCCCTCGCCGTTTGGCAAGCTGGCCGAGCAGGCGCCCGCCATCCTGGGCCAGGTCGAAGAGGCCACGCGCCGCATCAACCAGCTGCTGGGCGACGGCAACCAGCAAAAGCTCACCGAGGCGCTGTCCAACATCGGCCAGGCCGCAGGCAGTGTCAACACCCTGACCCAGCGGCTCGATGCCACCGTGGCCCAGCGCCTGGACCCGGCCCTGGCCGCGCTGCCGCCCCTGGCCAGCGATGCGCGCCAGACGCTGCAGTCGCTGCAGCAGGCGGGTGCCAGCGTGTCCGCCCTGGCGGTGGACCTGGGCAAGACCAACCAGCGGCTCAACGCCGAGGGCGGAGCCATCGACCAGATCACCGTCGGCACCCAGTCCCTGGCGCGCGCGGCGGACCAGTTCAGCACCGCCACCTTGCCCCGGGTGAACCGCGCCGCCGACGACACGGCCCGCGCCGCCCGCCAGATGGGCCGCGCGGCCGGGGGCATCAGCGATAACCCGCAGCTGTTCATCTATGGCTCGGGGCGCATCCCCCCCGGGCCGGGTGAGCCCGGTTTTGGTGGTGGCCGATGAGCGGTGTCTCCGACCGCGCCGCATGGGCAGCGTGGGCCCTGTGAGGAGTGAATATGATTACTATCAAAAATATAGCAACAAAGGCATATAAATCCGGCACTACCGCCCTGTGGGGCTGTGGGTTGGCGGCGGTGCTGGTGCTCACGGGCTGTTCGGCCCTGCCGGCCGCCCCCACCCGCCCTGTGCTGTATGACTTTGGGCCCGGTCCGCTGGCCACCGTGCCCACCGACCGGCGCGCACCCCTCGCGCCGTTGGCGCTGGCCGACATGGATGCGCCCGGCCTGCCCGAGGGCGGCAACGCCGTGCTGTACCGCCTGGCCTATGCCGACGCCCAGCAGCTGCGCCCCTACAGCCAGGCCCGCTGGAGCCAGCCGCCCGCGCAGCTGCTGCAGCAGCGCCTGCGCGAACAACTGGGCCTGCGCCGCGCCGTGCTCAAGGCCGACGACGGCGCCGCACAGGCCCGCGAACCCGCCCAGGGCAACAAGCTGCCCCTGGTGCTGCGCACCGAGCTGGAGGAGTTCAGCCACCTGTTCACCAGCCCCAGCGACAGCGCGGGCGTGGTGCGCCTGCGCGCCACGGTGGTTGAGCTGACCCCGTCGGGCGAATCCCTGCGCGGCCAGCGTGTGTTCATCGTGCAGCAGCCTGCCAAGTCGGCCGATGCGGCGGGCGGCGTGGCCGCGCTGGCTGCGGCATCAAGCCAGGTGGCCGGGGAGCTGGCGGCGTGGGTGGAGCAGGTGGGGCAGTAACGCACTAGGTCTTTGTGGACCTCCCGTGCCAGCGCGCGCCGGCCTTGGCCGTGGCGCCACGCAGTGCGGCTGGCCGTCAGGAGCCCGGCTGTGTGGGGGATGGAGGTGCGGCCTCCGGGCGTTCAATGCCTGTCACCACCCGCGCGTAGCGCGCAAAGCTCCAGTACGCCCAGGCCCAGTCCAGCAGCACCACCAGCCGGTTGCGAAAGCCAATCAGAAAGTACACGTGCGCAAACAGCCAGAACAGCCACGCAAAGTAGCCTGAGAACCGCACTGGCCCAGCGGGCGAGGTGAGGTCCACCACGGCAGAGTTGCGGCCGATGGTGGCCAGGTTGCCGTAGTCGCGATAGCGAAACGGCTGCGTGGGCTGGCCCGCCAGCCGGCGCAGGATGTTGGCTGCGGTGGCGCGGCCCATCTGCTTGGCGCCGGGCGACACGCCGGGCACGGGCGTGGGCTCGTGGCCGGGGGCATGGCTCTTGGCGGCTGCCAGGTCGCCGATCACGCTGATCTCGGGGTGGCCGGGCAGCGTCAGGTCGGGCTCCACCACCACGCGGCCCGCGCGGTCGGTGGTGGCGCCGGTGGCGTCTGCCAGGTGGCGGCCCAGGGGTGATGCGGCTACGCCCGCAGCCCACACAATACATTTGCTATTTATTTGATAGCTATTTGCGCTGAATGTACTAGCGCTTGCGGGTGATTCGACCTTCAATCCACCGCTGTCGATGGCGGTGACGCGCACGCCCAGGCGCACGTCCACACCCAGCTTGTCCAGTTGCTCCTTGGCGCGCTGGCTCAGGGCTTCGGGCATGGCCTGCAGCACGCGCGCACCGCCTTCGAGCAGGATGATCTTCGCGCTCGCAGGGTCGATGTGGCGGAACTCGCCGGGCAGCGTGTGGCGCGCAATCTCTGCCAGCGTGCCGGCCATTTCCACGCCCGTGGGGCCCGCGCCCACGACGACAAAGTTGAGCCAGTCCGCACGGCGTGCGGGGTCGGGTTCCTTCTCGGCCGCCTCGAAGGCCAGCAACACGCGGCGGCGGATCTCGAACGCATCGTCCAGCGTCTTGAGGCCGGGCGCATAGGCCGCCCAGTCGTCGCGGCCAAAGTAGCTGTGCGTGGCACCGGCGGCCACGATGAGATGGTCATACGGCAGCGCGGCGCCGTCTGCCAGGTGCACGGTGCGCTGGCCCACGTCGATGCGCGTGACCTCGCCCAGCAAGGTGGTCACGTTGCGCTGCTGCCGGAACAGGTGCCGGATGGGCGCCGCAATGGCCGGGGCCGACAGGCCGGCCGTGGCCACCTGGTAGAGCAGGGGCTGGAAGAGGTGGTGGTTGGTCTTGTCCACCAGGGTCACATCCACCGCCGCGCCCCGCAGGGCGCGGGCCGCTTCGAGGCCGCCGAACCCGCAACCGATGATGACCACGCGCGGGCGAAGCGGGGGAGCAGAGGGAGTCGTCATGCCGCCATTATTGGGGAGCCGCGTGGTGGCCCGGCCTCGTGACCTGGGCCTGACCTGCGGCCCCAGGCTGCGGGGGCTCAATGCGTTACAGGAACCCCAGGTCCACCGGGTAGTCCGGCCGACCCGCCGCTGCGCCAAAGTGCGTGATGTTGGGCAGCACACCCGCCATTTCGTTGTCGGCCACGCCGAACCACTTGGCCAGGGTGGCCGCGTACTGGTCCACCGAGGTGGACGGCAGCAGGCGACCCTGGCCCACATGCCACTGGTCTTCGGGGGCGGCTGTGTTGGTGATGCTGACCGGCGGCGCGCTGCCGTAGAACGCCTTCCCTTTGACCGCGCCGCCCACCATGAGGTGGTGGCTGCCCCAGCCGTGGTCCGAGCCGTCGCCGTTGGAGCTGAGCGTGCGGCCAAAGTCGGAGGCGGTGAACGCCGTGACCTTGTCGGCCACGCCCAGCTCCACCGTGGCGTTGTAGAACGCGGTCATGGCTTCGCTCACCCGTTGCAGCAAGCCGGGCTGCTGCGCAATGAGGTTGTCGTGCAGGTCAAAGCCGCCCAGCGACACCATGAACACCTGTCGCTTGCTGCCCAGGGTGCTGCGCGCACCAATCAGGCGCGCCACCATCTTGAGCTGGTTGGCCAGCGAGTTGTTGTTGGGAAAGGTCGTGGACAACGTCACGCCCGCGAGCCCGTTGGTGATCTGGCTTTCTGCCGTCACGGCCCGGGTGGTCACGCGGTTGTATTCGTTCTCCAGCGTCTGCGTGCGCGGCTGCTGGATGAGCGACGCGAGCGCGCTTTGCACAGCCGATGACCCGTACACCCGGTTCTTCACACCATTGATGGCCACGGCCCCATTGGTGCTGACCTGGTACTGCAGGGCCGAGTCGCCCGACAGGAACACCGCATTGCCCGTGACAGAGATGCAGGTGAACAGCGAGTTGCCGTTGGACGACAGCGCCAGGTCGCCGATGTTGCCGCCCCAGCCCACGGTGGAGCCCTCGGGCGAGGACGACTGCCACACCGACTGCTGGTCGTTGTGCGAGAACAGCTTGGGAGGCACGGGGTAGGTGGCGCGGTCGGCACTGTTGTACTGCGCGCGGGTCAGCGGCACCACCAGCGGGCCGACGTTGAGCTGCACGGCGGCCTTGCCGTTGTTGAACAGGCCGGCCAGCCCTGTCATGGCCGGGTGCAGCGCGTACTGGCGGCCGCCCGGCAGGGGCGTGGTGGGGGTCAGCAGCGTGGGGGCCAGTGCTGCCTTGGCCAGTGCAATGCCGCCTGCCGACTGGCCTGCGCCGCCGCCCCGGATGGTGCTGTAGCGGTTGTAGCTGTCGTCGTCGTAGGTGATGACGGTGTTGGCATAGTCGTTGCCGCCATACAGAAACACGCAGACCAGTGCCTTGTAGTCGGTGGCGGTGAAGGCGGCCGCCTCGCCCATGGCGGCCAGGTTGAGGGCAAAGGGCAGGGCTGTGCCCGCAAGCCCCAGCTGGGTGGAGCGGCGCAGGAACGTGCGGCGGGTGTGGAGTTCGGGTTGAAGCAGGTGCATGGCAGGGCTTACTTTTGAACGAGGTATTCGGCCGAAGCCATGACCAGGAAGACGGCGGCCGCCACGCGGTCGAGCTTGACTGCGTCGGTGCTGGCGGTGGTGACGGGCGTCGCCTTCAGTGCATCCGCAATGAGCTTGACGGTGGCGGCTGACAGCTGGCCTGCGCACATCAGCAGGTTGATGCGGGCCACCAGCGCATCAGCGTCGGCCGCGATGGCCAGCTCGTTCGTGTAGCTGGCCTTGATGTCGTACCCGTTGTTGGAGGTGCTGGCATTGTTGGGCAGCTCGGGGGCATTCACGTAGATGCCGTTGCGGATCACGCCCTGCATGTAGTTGAGGTAGCCCCCCACGCTGCTTTCGTTGACCAGCTGGAACTCGGGGGCCACAGCGCCTGAAGTGGCCAATGCCGTGGACGGCGGCACATAGCCAGGCCGGAAGAAATTGAACACGGAAGGGGAGCGCAGCGGGCTCTGGCCCAGCCGCGAGCCCAGATCGCTCAGGTCGCCAATCTTCCAGCTGCCCTGCGCCGAGTTGATGCCAAAGGTGCGGCCCCATTGCACCAGGCGCAGCATGGGCTCACGCAGCTTGCCAAAGGCCGGCTGGGTGAGCCCTGCGGGTGAACGTGCCTCGTCGTCCAGCAAGATGGCCTTGACCACAGCGCGCAGGTCGCCGCGCACTCCCGCGCCGTTGTTGTTGAAGGCGGCCGCCACGCGCGCCACATAGCCGGGCGAAGGGTTGCTGGTGACCAGCCGCTGGATGAGCTGCTTGCCGATGAAGGGACCCACATTGGGGTGATTGAAAAGCGTGTCCAGCGCGGTCTTGAGCGCCGCAGCGCCCGGTGTGTTGGCGGGGATGGTGGTGCCCAGAAACGTCGCGGCCAGCGTGGAGTGGCGTGACGCATTGAGCGCCATGGGGAGGCGCGTGTAGGTGGTGTTAGGCACCACGCGCGTCGTGCCGGGCACGGTGATCGGGACGTTCTGCGACTGGTCGTAGTCGTAGCCGGTGAACACGCGCGCCAGGTTGGTCACGTCGTTCATGGTGTAGCTGTCTACGGGCTTGCCGGCGCCGTCCTTTTTGGGAGTTCCGTCGGAGTTCAGCTCCACCAGCCCGATGGACATGAGCTGCATCACCTCGCGGGCGTAGTTCTCGTCCGGCTGGCGGCCCGTGGCGGCGTTTTCCTTCTGGTTGCCCCGGGTGTTGAGGTAGTAGCCCATGGCAGCGTTGAGCGTCACGTTCTCCAGCACCGAGCGGTAGTTGCCAAACGCGTTGTTCACCAGTTGGTCCCAGTACCACGCCATGGCATGGCAGCGCCAATTGATGTCCACGCCATTGGTGGACACCACACAGATCTCAGACAGCGCGAGCGCCACCCGCTTGCGCAGGCCATCGGGCGACTTCATGAGCTGATACCAGATCATGTAGTCGGCAGGGTAGGAGTTGTCGTAGTAAGCCGTGTCGTTGCTGACGTCCGCGTAGCCGCGCTGGTTCAACCAGTCCCAGCCGCCCTGGCTGGGGCCTGCGCTGAACTGACTGTCCAGCCAGCCGGCATAGGTGGTGGCGCGCAGGGCCGCGATCTCGGCCGTCGATGCCGAGAACTGGGCCTGCAGCAGAAAGCGGGCGGCCTCGTTGTCCGTCGTGGCAGAGGGATGGGCGTAGTCGCCGAGCGAGGGGGTGGAGGGCGCGGGTGTGCCGGGGGTTCCCGCACCCGGCGCGCTGTCGCCACCGCCCCCACCGCAGGCGGCCAGGGCGCTGGACGCCAAGAGTGCGGTCAGCAGGGGCGCATGGGCCAGGCCGCCCGTCGTCGCATGTTCTGGGGAGAGGGGCTGGCCCTCGGGTGCCTCTGCCACCGCGGTGGTCAGAGTCTCCGGGTATGGATGGGTCATGGGATGGTCGTGGTGAAACGTGCGCAGTCGGGCAGGCACAACCGTGACTAAATCACACGCCGCGTGCGCTGGGAAACACAAGTGTTACCAGGCGAAACAGGCACTGGTGCGCGGGCTGCGAGCAGGGCCGCCAATGATGGGCGATTGCAACACTTTGTACCCCTTGCGGGGTCTGTTCCGGGCGAGTACCCGAGTGAAGGCGCCGCCACATCGGCGGTGTCCGGCAAGCCCGTAGGCCTGTGCTGACGTGTGCTGCGTGGCATGGACTACGGCGTCTGCTCCGGATCATTTTTACAGTGAATTCCATCGCATCACGCAAGTGTTCCACGCACTCCGAGTGGATGGCTGAAGCGAAGTGTTTATGAGGAACCACACCATGAATGAAGACACCATCAAGGGCAACTGGAAGCAGTTCAAGGGCAAGATGACCGAGCAGTGGGGCAAGCTCACGAACGACGACTTCGATGTCATCGACGGCAAGCGCGAACAGTTCCTGGGCAAGCTGCAAGAGCGCCAGGGCATCGCCCGCGACGTCGCCGAAAAGCAGCTCAAGGAATGGCAAAGCCGCCATCCTGATTTCCGCTTCAACGACTGACGGTGCCATGGCAACGGGGCTAGTGCCCCGGCCTCGCCAGGAGCCCCCTGGCAGCCGCCGCCAGCAGATTTCATTCGATTGCATTCATTCCATACCGAGGAGAAACCCATGACATTCAAACGCACCCTGATCGCCGTCTGCGCCACCGGTCTGATGGCCACCACCGCTTTTGCCATGACCCCTGCAGAGCACAAGGCCGCCAAGGAGAGCATCTCGGCGGACTACAAGATGAACAAAGAAAAATGCGATGCCCTCAAGGCCAATGCCAAGGACATCTGCATGAAGGAAGCCAAGGGGGCCGAGGACGTGGCCAAGGCCGAGCTCGAAGCCCAGTACAAGCCCAGCCCCAAGGCCAGCCAGAAGGTGGCCGAAGCCCGCGCTGACGCCGCCTACGCCGTCGCCAAGGAAAAGTGCGATGACCTGACCGGCAACGCCAAGGATGTGTGCGTGAAGGACGCCAAGGCCGAACATGTGAAGGCCAAGGAGAACGCCAAGGTGGCGGCCGCCCAGGCCAAGCCCGCCGATAACGCGGCGGAAAAGGCCGCTAACGTGGCCGAAGCCCGCAAGGACGCGACGGCAGAGAAGAACGAGGCCAACTACAAGGCCGCCAAGGAGCGCTGCGACGCCATGAGCGGCGACCTGAAGTCCAAGTGCGTGGACGACGCCAAGCGCATGTACGGCCACAGCTGATCGAAGGCGGGCGCGGGGCGCCTGAACTGCGATCCCACGGCAAAGCTGCATGGACCCTGCCCGCATAGCGGTGCAGGGTTCTGCTGTGTCTGGCGAGGTGGCGAGGCTTTGGGCGCCGGTTGTCGCAGCCGCCGCATACGGCGCCGCGCCATGACCTGCGTCAACACCCGGACCGCCCGGGGCTCCTAAGCTCGCACCTTCGTTTGATCTGCCTGCACAAGGATTCCCATGGCCCAACTCGAATGGTCTGACGCGCTGAACCTCGACCTGCCCCTGATGGATGACACCCACCGGGAGTTCGTCGATCTGCTGGCCGCCGTGGACCAGGCCGATGACGCCAATCTGCTACCCCGTTGGCGCGCGCTGGTGGACCACACTGAGCAGCATTTTGGCCAGGAGGACGACTGGATGGCCTCCACCCGTTTCGCATCGGGCAACTGCCACAGCATGCAGCACAGTGTGGTGCTGAAGGTGATGCGCGAAGGCACGGCACGCGCCGAGCAGGGCGACCTCCAGGTGCTGCGCGTGATGGCCAGCGAGCTGGCGCTGTGGTTCCCGCAGCATGCACAGGCCATGGACGCCTCGCTGGCCCTGCACCTGCGCCGTGTGGGGTTTGACCCGGCGACGGGCGTGGTGCATGCCCCCGGCGCATTGCCGCAGGAGCTGATCCACGGCTGCGGCGGGGCCACCTGTTCGGACACGGATGCCCAAGGCGCCGACATACCCGCCGCGCAGCCTGACGCAGCGTCCGCCGTACCCGCCTGACCGGCGCCCCATCGGGTCGTCTATCCCCAGCGCTTGTCACTCAGCGTCGGCGCCTGCAAGGGAGGCTGCCGTTGTGTGCCCCACCGTGCAGCGACCTGGCGCGCGCGGTCCAGCGCGAGGGGCGCAGTCGCAGGGCGGCTGGGTGATCGCTCTTTTTTTTGATAGCTGATGGTGCATATTGCACTGGCGCTATCGCCCATTTCGATTGAAATTTGGTCCGCAGGGTCTGTCCACATCCCACTAGGTGGGCATTCAGACCCTATGGTGGCGCGGCATCAACAGGCCGGCCGTGCGCCATGCCAAGTCACGCAGGGCTCGGCGCAGGGCGGGTGAATCTGCGGCGGCATCTGCAGCACCGGCAGGGTCTTCGGGGGTATGGTCCGCTGCTGCACCGTGCGGGCAAAAGGCCGCGTCCAGCACCTGTTGCTTGGCGCAATGCAAGGCCAGCCGGTCCTGCGACCGCAGGGCCGCCATCAACTGGTCGCGGTGGCGCTGCACGCGGTCCGCTTCGGCGGCGGTCAGCGCGGTGCCCCTTGCGGGGCCGGTGCTGGCGGGCGGCGTCAGGGCCTGGGCCTGCGCCAGGTACTGGGCCCAGCGCGTGGTGTGGGCGGCGGTGGCGTTCATGCGGCCTCCGTGCGGGGCGCTGTGGGGCGCTGTACCGGTGGCATGGTGGGGCGCGGGGGCGTGCCGCCTTGCGACAGCCCGTACCAGTTCACCTTGCGCGTCAGCACCATCACCGCCGCCAGCACCAGGAAGAGTGCAATCGCCCCCACCACCAGCGCCGTCTGCTCCAGCTGCAGCAGCACATACAGCAGGCCATACAGCAGCGCAATGCCCGCCCCCAGCGGCACCCCGCGCGTGAGCCCGCCCAGCATGTGGCTGGCGTAATAGGCCAGCAGCAGCACACACGCGCTGGCGGCCACCGCGTACGAGATGCCAAACGGCAGGTGCTCCGACAGGCTCACCAGCAGCAGGAAGAAGCTGCACAGCGCGCTGCCCACCAGCAGGTACTGCACCGGGTGCACGCGCAGCTTCTTCATCAGCTCGAACAGGCCCACGGCCACGAAGGTGAGGGCGATGAACAGCACGCCGTACTTGGTGGCGCGGTCTGACAGGGAATAGGGATTCACCGGGTCGATGAAGGCCACGCTGAAGCTGTCGGCGCAGTCGCCCGGCGTGGCCCCGGTGTGCGCATAGTCGCTGCCCTCGTCCGCGCCCAGGCAGATGCGTTTGCCGCTGGCAATGTCGGCCTGCGCCGTGGTGGCCAGTGACGACAGGCGCCACTGGGCCGAGAAGCCGGTCTTCTTGACCTCGCGCTCCGACGGCAGAAAGCGCCCGGCAAACGACGGGTGGGGCCAGCTGCTGGTCATCAGCACTTCGGTGTTGCCGCCCAGCGGCACGATGGCCAGGCGCTCGGTGCCCACCAGTTCCAGGTCCAAGGTGGCCGTGAGGCCATCGGCCTTGCCGCGCACGGATTCGGGCAGCATCGCATGCAGGCCCCGGCTGTAGGTGGGGTGGAAGGTGCCAGGCTTGAGCGCCAGCGCCTGGCTGCCCATGGTGAACTGCGCGGTGCGGATGCCGCGCGCATCGCCCACGGCCATCATCACGATGGGTGCGCCGCAGTGCATGCGCGAATTTTTCATGCTGCTCTGCGGCAGCAGGTTGGCCAGCGACCCCCATTGCGCCGTCACGTTGGCCTTGAGGTTGTAGGTGTTCACCTTGTGCAGGCCGCGTGCGCGTTCTTCCATCGCGGCGCCGGTGGTGAGCTTGAGCTGCTCGGGCATGGCGGTCAGGATGAACTCGCGGCGCTTTTCGACCATGCGGCGCTCGTCACCCTTGCCGACTTCTTCATCCCAGCTCTCCACGCAGGCGCTGTGGATCATGGGGCCCATCAGCGTCTGCGACCCGGCCAGGCTCTCGGCCACGCTTTGCGCGGTGATGCTGCGGTAGCGCAGCCGGTCGCGCACCACGTCTTCGATCAGGCCCAGGCCAAAGAGCAGCAACACGGTGATGGCGGTCAGCGCCGCCAGCTTGGTGAACAAGGGGTGTTTGAACAAAAGATCCTCCACAAGTGACTGTTGTGGAGGCAGTGTTGTGGCGCGCTGTGAGGGCGCTATGAAGTTTGTGAGGCCAGTGTGAAGTGGAGTGCTGGCCGTGTCTTTGGCGGCTCAGGCGGTGCGGTACACCAGCTCCACCCGCAGGCCCGGCGCCGTGTTGCGCGCCACCATCTGCCCGCCATGCAGCGCCATCACGCGCTGGACGATGGCCAGTCCCAGGCCCGATCCGCTGCGCTCGCCGCCCGGTCGTGCGGTGGTGAAAAAGCGTTCGCCCAGGCGCGGCAGCGCGTAGTCGGGCACGCCGGGGCCGCTGTCCTGCACGGCCACCGTGGCGCCGTCCAGGTCCACCCGCACCGTGCTGCCTGCGGGCGCAAAGTCGATGGCGTTGTCCAGCAGGTTGGTCAGCGCCAGCGTCACCAGCTCAGCCTCCCACGGGCCGCTGGTGCCGTGGCCGCTCAGCGCCAGGGCGATGCCGCGCTGCCCGGCGCGGGCGCGGGTCTGGGCAATGGCGGCCTCGGCGCAGTCTTGCAGCGCCACGGGCGCGCGGCCTTCGGCGTGCTGGCGCTGCTCCAGCTTGGACAGCTCCAGCAGCCGGTCGATGATGCGCTGCAGGCGCTCGCTCTGCTGCACCACCTGGGTTGCAAACTCGGCGCGGTCGGCGGCGGGCAGCTCGTCCTGCAGCAGCTCGCCCGCGCCGCGGATGGCGGCCACAGGGCTTTTGAGTTCGTGCGTGAGCGCGCGCACATAGCCCTCGATGTAGTCGCGCCCCTCCAGCCGCGCGCGCATGCGGTCCATGGCGCGGGCCAGGTCGCCCAGCTCGCCGGGCACCTCGGGCACGGCCAGGGCGGTGGGGGGCGGCAGGTTCGGGTCGTGGCGTTCGCCGTCGGCGGGGCCCTGCACACTCAGGGCGTAGTCGCGCAGGCGGCGCACGTTCCACACCATCCACAGCGTCACCGCCACGCCCACGGCGGCCGATAGCGCCAGCAGCAACAGCCCGCCCATGAACACCTTGCGCTCGGCCCGGTCGATGAAGCGCTGCACCGTGCGCGTGGGCTTGGCCACGGTCAGCACGCCCGCAATCTGGCTGTTCACGTAGATGGGCGCGGCCACATGCATCACGCCGCTGGTGTCGTCGTCTTCCACATCGCGGGTCGAGCGCGCGCCGTACTCGCCGCGCAGCGTGCGCGCCACGTCGCGCCACTGCGAATAATCGGCACCAATGGCACGGTTTTCGGAGTCGAACAGCACGCGCCCCGTGGTGTCGGTCACATAGATGCGGTAGTCGAGCGACTGCTTGGAAAAGCCCCAGATGGCCGCATCGATGGGCCGCGTGGCATAGCGCCGCACATGCTGGGCAAACGGGCTGGTGCTGCTATTGTCGGCCTCCGCCGCCAGCCGCCCGGCGGCTAGGTCTTCGCTGGCCAGCTCGGCCAGGATGTTGGCCGTGTCCACCATCATGTCCTCCATCACCTCGCGCACGCTGGGCTTGATCTCGGCCATGAACACGCGCAGCACAAAGAACGCGGCGATGCCGTTGATGAGGAAGAAGGCGAACAGCAGGCGGATGCCGAGGCGCATGGTGCGTTACTTCAAAAACAATAGCTGCCAGCGCTTGATAGATATGCGCCGGCGGCCAATTGGGCTTCAGATGTCCAGGCAATACCCCATGCCCCGGTGCGTGCTGATGTACTCGCGCGCCGGGTCCACTTCGCGCAGCTTGGCGCGCAGGGTCTTGATGTGGGTGTCCACCGTGCGGTCGGTGCTGTCGCTGTCGTCGCCCCAGGCGGCGGCCAGCAGCGCGTCGCGCGAATGGATGCGGCCTGCGCCGCGCAGCAGGTGGGATAGGAGGCGGTATTCGCGCCGGGTCAGCGGCAGTGCCTGGCCGCGCAGGCTGATGCGTTGGCCGGCTTCGTCGTCGTGGAACAGTGCGGCGGCATTGGCGGCGGGCGCTGTCGGGTGGCCGTTGCCATTTCCGTTCCCGTGGCCTGCGCGGCGCAGCAGCGCCTTCACGCGGGCGGCCAGCTCGCGGGGGCTGAAGGGTTTGGTCAGGTAATCATCCGCGCCCAGCTCCAGGCCCAGCACACGGTCGATCTCCTCCCCGTGGGCGCTGAGCATCAGCACGGGCAGGGCGGCGGTAGGCGGTGCATTGCGCACATCGCGCAGCAGATCCAGGCCGCTGCCGTCGGGCAGGCCCACGTCCAGCACCAGCAGGTCAAAACGCGTGCGCTGCAGCTGCTGGCGCGCGTCATGCACCAGCAGGCTGTGCGTGACGGTCAGACCGTCGCGCTCCAGCGCATAGGCCACGGTGCGGGCGATGGCGGGGTCGTCTTCGAGCAGCAGCAGGCGGGCGGACATGGGGGGGAGTCAGCGGGCGATCAACACCGGGAAAATCTTGCCCAGCCCGTCCGCCATCACCTCCACGGCCAGTGCGGCCAGGATCAGGCCCATGAGCCGGGTCATCACATTGATGCCGGTCTTGCCCAGCACGCGCGCAATCGGGTCGGCCAGCGCAAAACACACGGCCGTGGCCAGCGCGATGACCACGCCGTAGCCCACCAGCGCCAGCGTCTGCCACACGCCCTGCGCGCGGTCGGCGTAGATCACCACGGTGGACATGCTGGCGGGGCCCGTGAGCAGCGGGATGGTGAGCGGCACCACGGCGATGCTGCTGCCGGCGGCGGCTTTCTCTGCCCCTTCTTCAAACTCGTTGGTGCTGGGCTTGGCCTCGGCGGGCTGGGCGTTGAGCATGTTCATCGCGCTGATGAGCAGCAGCATGCCGCCGCCCACCTGAAAGCTCTGCAGCGAGATGTTGAAGAAGTCGAGGATCTGCAGGCCCAGCAATGCGCAGGCGGCAATCACGCAGAACACGCTGAAGCTGGCCACCTGGATGGTGCGGCGTCGCTGCGGGTACGAGAAGCCCTGGGTGTAGTGGATGAAGAACGGCACGATGGCCAGCGGGTTCACGATGGCCAGCAGGGTGATCAGGGGTTTGAGGTCCATCAGGGCGCTCCCAGGGGCAGGTGGGCAGGGTGGTTCTTCGGGGTGCTCAGGCCAACGGCCGATGAGGGTGGCGCAGCCCGGGCTGTGCGCGAGTATGCGGTGTTTTCTGCACCGTTTGGGGGTTGGGCATGCTGCGCTGCAGCGTGCCCGCCATGGGTGGCGCCAAGCCTTCCGTGCCCCTAACGCCCGCCCGACACATCCATCAAGGTGGCGGTGGTGTAGCTCGCTGCGGGCGACATCAGCCAGACGATGGCCTCGGCCACTTCGTCGGCCGTGCCACCGCGCAACATGGGCACTTGGTGCGAGAGGTCGCGCACGCGGTCGGGCAGGCCGCCGCTGGCGTGGATGTCGGTCTCGATCAGGCCCGGGCGCACGGCGTTCACGCGGATGCCCTCGGCGGCCACCTCGCGCGCCAGGCCGATGGTGAAGGTGTCGATGGCGCCCTTGGCCGCCGCGTAGTCCACATACTGGTGGGCCGAGCCCAGGCGCGAGGCGGCGCTGGACACGTTGACGATGGCCCCGCCGCTGCCGCCATGGCGCGTGCTCATGCGCCGCACGGCCTCGCGAGCGCAGACGATGCTGCCGATCACGTTGGTATCGAACATGCGGCGCAGGCGCTCGGTGCTCATTGCGTCCACCCGGGCGGTCACGTCCACCACCCCGGCGTTGTTGACCAGGGCGCTGATGCGGCCCAGCTGGGTGTCCACCGCCTGGAACATGGCCAGGATCTCGGCTTCGCTCGCCACGTCACCCTGCACCGCGATGGCGGTGCCGCCGTCTGCACGGATGGCATCGACCACGCCCTGCGCGGCGGCCTCGTTGGTGAGGTAGTTGACGGCCACGGCCCAGCCATGTTTTGCGGCCAGCCGTGCGGTGGCGGCGCCAATGCCCCGGCTGGCGCCGGTGATTAGTGCGATCTTCTCCATGGGGTGGGGTCTCCTGCAAGAATGGCGCATTGGAACAGGTTCTGCGGCCCGCCGCGCAGCGTCCTGGCCGACATCGCGGCCCATTCGCGCACCATATTTACCAAAGCAAAGGAGCATTCAGCATGGGACAGTTTGTTGATCTGACATCGAGTGACGGTTTTGTGGCCCCCGCCTGGGTCGCCAAGCCCGAAGGCCCCCCCCGTGGCGCCGTGGTGGTGCTGCAAGAGATTTTTGGCGTGAACTCGCACATCCGTTCGGTGGCTGACCGCTACGCCGCCAGCGGCTACCTGGCCGTGGCGCCGTCCACCTTCCACCGCGTCAAGCAGGGCGTGGAGCTGGGCTACACCGGTGACGACATGCAGGCTGGCATGGGCCTGAAGGCTGCCGTCGAGGCCCTGCCCGCGCCGGGCGTGATGCCCGACATCCAGGCCGCCATCGACTACGCCGCGCAGCAAAGCGGCGGCAAGGTGGGCATCGTGGGCTACTGCTGGGGCGGCCTGCTGACCTGGCGCTCGGCCTGCCAGCTGCAGGGCCTGTCGGCCGCTGTGCCGTACTACGGCGGCGGCGTGACCACGCCGGAAGAAGTGGCCCGCACCCCCAAGGTGCCGGTGCTGGCCCACTTTGGCGAGCGCGACCACTGGATCCCGCTCGACAGCGTGCAGGCCTTCGGCAAGGCCCACCCGGAGGTCGAAGTGCATGTGTACGCCGCCGACCACGGCTTCAATTGCGACCAGCGCGGCAGCTACGACGAGGCCGCCGCCAACACGGCCCGCGAGCGCACCCTGGCCTTTTTTGCCAAGCACCTGGGCTGAGACCGCCCCAGTGACCGCGACACGATAGCGAACGACCAACAGGGGTGAGCATGGCGGATTTCAGGCGTTTTCGGCCCCAAGCGCTAGTCCGTCATGCGCTGGCAGCTATGGGTTTGATAGCGTTGTGCGCTGCCGCCCACGCGGCCGACTACACCGGCCCCCTGTTCGACGCCCACCTGCACTACAACGAGGAAGCCTGGGATGGCAGAGCGGGCCCGCACCCACCCGCCGATGTGCTGGCGCGCATGAAGGCCAGCGGTGTGCGCGCCATCGTGGCCAACTCGCGGCCCAATGCCGGGTCGCTCACCCTGGCCGGCCTGCCGCAGACCCGCGAGGCCGGCGTGACGGTGGTGCCGTTTGTGCGGCTGTACCGCAACCGCGCCGACTACACCGGCTGGTTTGCCGACGACACCATCTACGACATGGTGCAGACCGAACTGGGCCGGGGCACACCGGCCGGCCCGTACCGGGGCCTGGGCGAATTCCACCTGTACGACAGCGCCAATGCCAACGGCCCGGTGGCCAAAAAGCTCATGGCCCTGGCCGAGCAGCGGGACCTGGTGGTGCTGGCCCATGTGGACGACACCGCCATCGACCTGCTGATGGCCAACACCCCGTCCAAGGGCCAGAAGGCCCGGCTGATCTGGGCCCACACCGGCATCGGCGGCACGCCGGTGGAGCGGGTGGACGCCCTGATGGCGCGCTACCCGGGCCTGGTGGGCGAACTCTCGTACCGCCCCGGCCTGGTGTGCGACGACAACCAGCTGTGCCCCGCCTGGCGCGCGCTGCTGCTCAAGTACCCCACGCGCTTCGTGATCGGCTCGGACACCTGGGTCAACCAGCGCTGGCAACACTACGAAAGCCTGATGCAGGGCTACCGCCAGTGGCTGGGCCGCCTGCCCGCCGATGTGGCCCGCAAGGTGGCGTGGGACAACGCGGCGGGGCTGTTTGGGGTGGCCAGGCCGTGAGTGGGCCATCGCTGGGGCATTGAGGCTTGTGCCCTGGCTGCCTTCTAGCTGGCAGCCGTTGAAACCGGCGCTGCCCCTACCAGCGACCGCCGTGCAAGGGCCGCCCCGCCGCACTGGCGGTGTCCCCCTTCCCGAATCGCTAGCGAGTCGAGAGAAGGGGGAAGGCGCGCAGCGCCTCAGGGGGTTGTCACCGCGTCCTGGCCAGATACCGCTTGCGCCAGAACAGCAGCACCAGGGCCACCGCGATGAACACCATCGACCCCATGGCCCACCAGAAGCCATCGGCCTTGTGCACCAGCGGAATGAACTCGAAGTTCATCCCGAAAATGCCCGCGATCAGGTTCAGCGGCAAAAACACGGCCGTGAGTGCCGTGAGGGTGCGCATGATGTCGTTGGTGCGGTTGCTCTGCACCGAGAAGTGCATCTGCACGGCGGTTTCGGTGCTCTGCTCCAGGCGCCTCACGTGGTGCACCACGCGCTCGATGTGCTCCAGCACGTCGCGGCTGCGCACCTTGAGCAGGTCCAGCTCCCGCAGGCCGGTGGGGGTGTCGGGCAAGGCCCAGGTTTCCAGCGCGTCGATCCAGTCTTGCACGGCGGTGCGCTGGTCTTCGCAGATCTCGTCGAGCATGTGCAGCGACAGGCGCGCTTCGAGCAGCGAGGTCCAGTTCACGTACCGCGCGCGGGGCTTGAGCAGCTCGGTCTGCCAGTGGTCCAGCTGGCGGGTGAGCTCGCGGCGCAGGTCCAGGTAGCCGTCCACCATCTGGTTGACCACGCGCAGCATCAGGTCGGCCGGGCTGGTGGGCAGGCGCGAGCCCGAGATGGGGCTGCTGCGGCCTTCGCCCATGCCGGGGCCCGCGTGGGCGTTGCCGTGGGCAGCATGGCTGGCGGTGGCGTTGGTGCCATTGCTATTGCCATTGCCATTGGCCGGGGTGGCCGCCAGCAACCGTGTGGCGTAGGCATCGCGCACTGCGCAGTCGGTGGGGTGCACGGTCAGCAGCAGTTGGTCGAACACCGCAAACCCCACGGGGCTGGTGTCGATGCGCCGCAGCACGGGCGGGCCGCTGCGTTTGGCGGGGGCGTTGGGGTTGTCGGGCTCGGCCGCCGCGGCCGGTGCAGCGGGGGCTGCAGGCGCAGGCTGTCCAGGCGCTGCAGCGTCGCTGTGCACCGTGGCCAGGCGGCGGAACACCAGCAGGTCGTACTGCGAGGTGTAGTCGTAGTGCGAGGGCAACTGCGCGTTGAGCAGGTCGGACACATGCAGGTCCACCAGCTGCAGCCCGATCAGCGCCTGCAGGCGGCCCTGGATCTCGGCCAGCCGCGCCTGGAAGGCCGGGCGGGCGCAGGCCACCCAGAGAAAGCCCTGCGCCGGCATCTGGGCAGGCAGGGCGGTGAGCTCCTGCACGCCGCTGCTGTGGATGTGAAAGATGCGCATGGACACCGTTTTCAGTCAAAAGCGCCGGTAGCGCTAGTGGAATATGCGCTGACAGCTATTATTTTTGCAGCTTGCGTGCCACGTCGCGCGCAAAGTAGGTCAGCACGCCGTCGGCGCCGGCGCGCTTGAAGGCCAGCAGGCTTTCCATCATCACGGCGTCGTGGTCCAGCCAGCCGTTGGCGGCCGCGGCCTTGATCATGGCGTACTCGCCGCTCACCTGGTAGGCGAAGGTGGGCACCTTGAACTCGTCCTTCACGCGGCGCACGATATCGAGGTAGGGCATGCCGGGTTTCACCATCACCATGTCGGCGCCTTCGGCGATGTCGATGGCCACTTCGCGCAGGGCCTCGTCGCTGTTGCCGGGGTCCATCTGGTACACGTTCTTGTCGGCCTTGCCCAGGGCACCGCGCGTGCCCACCGCGTCGCGGAAGGGGCCGTAGAAGGCACTGGCGTACTTGGCGCTGTAGGCCATGATGCGGGTGTGGATGTGGCCCTGCACTTCCAGCGCCTCGCGGATGGCGCCGATGCGGCCGTCCATCATGTCGCTGGGCGCGACGATGTCCACGCCCGCCTCGGCATGCGTGAGCGCCTGGCCGGTGAGGATCTCCACCGTTTCGTCATTGATGATGTAGCCGGTCTCGTCCAGCACGCCGTCCTGGCCGTGGCTGGTGTAGGGGTCCAGCGCCACGTCGGTCATCACGCCCAGGTCGGGGAATTCCTTCTTCAGCGCCCGCACCACGCGCGGGATCAGGCCGTCGGGGTTCAGGGCTTCCTTGCCGTCCGGCGTTTTGAGCGACGGGTCAATTGCCGGGAACAGCGCCAGCACCGGGATGCCCAGCTTCACGCAGTCCTCGGCCACGGGTAGCAGCAGGTCCAAGCTCAGGCGGTCCACGCCGGGCATGGAGGTCACGGACTCGCTGCGGTTGGTGCCCTCGTGCACGAACACGGGGTAGATCAGGTCGTCGGCGGTGACCACGTTCTCGCGCACCAGGCGGCGGGTGAAGGCATCGCGGCGCAGGCGGCGGGGGCGGTTCTGGGGGAAGGGGGCAGGGCTTTGGAGGTGCATCACCAGATTATGAAGCCCTCCCTGCGGCGCCGTGCATTGACGCGCGAGGGCGGCGCAGCCCGCTGAACCGGTCAAGCCGAACCCCCGGTGGCACTGGCAGGCGGCGGGGGTTGGCGCTCCGGCGCGCTGTGGAAAAGCCGCTTGTAACCGCCCAGGCCCAGTGCTAGATTGGGGCCGGGCGGCTTGCCGCCCCCCGCTTTTCCTCCCTGAGCGGGACCTGGGCTGCAGCGATGCGGCACAGGCTTTCCCGGCCCGGCGGATCTGCCGGGCTTTTTTTTGGGGTTGACCCGTCAGAGCGGCGTAGGCCCGTAAACTGCCCCCATGCTCTGGGTCAAAGCCTTTCACATCGTTTTCGTGGCCAGCTGGTTTGCGGGCCTGTTCTATTTGCCGCGCATCTTCGTCAATCTGGCGATGGTGGCGCCCGGCTCGGCCGCCGAGCGCGACCGCCTGCTGCTCATGGCGCGCAAGCTGATGCGCTTTACCACCCTGCTGGCCGTGCCCGCCATTGCGCTGGGGCTGTGGCTGTGGCTGGGCTACGGCATTGGCCGGGGCCCGGGCAATGGCTGGATGCATGCCAAGCTGGCCGTGGTGGTGCTGGTCATCGGCTACCACCACGCGTGCAGCGTGCTGCTGCGCAAGCTGGCCGACGGCACCAGCCGCCGCAGCCATGTGTGGTTCCGCTGGTTCAACGAAGCGCCGGTGCTGCTGCTGCTGGTGGCCGTGGTGCTGGTGGTGGTCAAGCCCTTCTGACGGAGACGCAGAGGGCGCATGCACAAAACCTCTGCCTGGCCGCTCGCGCTGACGTACACGGCGCTTATCGTTTTTGCCAGCCTGTTCCCGTTTGACGGGTGGCGCGAACAGGGCATCGACCCCCTGGTCTTTTTGTTTGCACGGATCCCCCCGCCTTACTGGACGGGGTTTGACGTGGTGACCAACATCGTGGGTTACGCGCCCCTGGGCTTCTTGTTGGTGCTGGGCCTGTTGCGATCGGGCTGGCGGCGTGTGCTGTGGGCGGTGGCGCTGGCCACGCTGGTGGGCACGCTGCTGTCGCTGTGCATGGAGTTTTTGCAGATCTACCTGCCCCGGCGTGTGCCCTCCAACCTGGACCTGGCGCTCAACGCGCTGGGCACGCTGGCCGGTGCGCTCAGTGCCGCACTGCTGGAGCGGCTGGGGGCGCTGGACCGCTGGAGCAACTTCAGGGCGCGCTGGTTTGTGTCCGACGCTTCGGGGGCCATGGTGCTGCTGGCGCTGTGGCCGCTGGCGCTGCTGTTTCCGGCCGCCGTGCCGTTTGGCCTGGGCCAGGTGCTGGAACGGCTGGAAGCCGCGCTCATTGACCTGCTGGCCGACACCCCGTTTCTGGACTGGCTGCCCCTGCGCGAGACTGAGCTCGATCCCTTGTCGCCCAGTGGCGAACTGCTGTGCGTCACCCTGGGGCTGCTCATCCCCTGTCTGCTGGGCTACTGTGTGATCCGCCAGATGGGGCGGCGCGCGCTGTTTGCGCTGGCGGTGGTCGGGGTGGGGGTTGTCCTGACCGCTCTGTCCGCCGCGCTGAGCTGGGGCCCCGTGCACGCCTGGGAGTGGATGGACCTGCCCGTGCGCGTGGGCGTGTGGGCGGCGCTGGCGCTGGCGCTGCTGATGCTGGCCCTTCCGCGCCGGGCTTGCGCCGCCGTGTTGCTGCTGGCGCTGACCTGGCACCTGGCACTGCTGAACCAGGCGCCCACCAGCGCCTACTTTGCCCAGACCCTGCAGATCTGGGAGCAGGGCCGCTTCATCCGCTTTTACGGCCTGGGCCAGTGGCTGGGCTGGCTGTGGCCCTACCTGGCGCTGCTGTATGTGGTGTTTCGGGTGTCGCGCAGAGAGAGTGCCGCCTGAGTCGCAGGGCGATGGCCCCTTGCGTTCTGTGTGTCCGCGCAGGGGTTTGGGGCTGCGCTCCGCCCGCTCTGGCAGGCGGGGGTCCTTAAAATGCAGGGATGAGCGACACCCCTTCCGCACCGGCCGCAGCGCCCGGTTACTACCAGCGCCACATCTTCTTCTGCCTCAATGAGCGCACCAACGGGGAAGACAGTTGCGCCCACCACAACGCGCAGGCGGGTTTTGACCGCTGCAAAGCCCAGGTCAAGGCCGCCGGGCTGGCGGGTGCCGGCAAGGTCCGTGTGAACAAGGCCGGTTGCCTGGACCGCTGCGCGGGCGGCCCTGTGGCCGTGGTCTACCCCGAAGGCACCTGGTACACCTATGTGGACGCGGCGGACATCGACGAAATCGTCGAATCGCACCTCAAGAACGGCCAGGTGGTGGAACGCCTGGTCACGCCAGCGGAACTTGGCCGCTGAGCGAGGCTCCATCCCTGTCTTGGAACGATTTTGGCAGCAGGCGCTAGTGGATCATGCCCCTGCTGCTATTGATTGAGTAGCAAATCCGTGAATGCCCAGACCGAACGCCTGACCCTGTCCGGCCCCGCAGGCGCCATCGAGGCCGTGCGCGACAGCGCCGCCCTGGCCGATGGCGCGGCGCCCCGTGGCGTCGCCATCATTGCCCACCCCCACCCGCTGTTTGGCGGCACCATGGACAACAAGGTGGTGCAGACCCTGGCGCGTGCGTTTGTGCAGTGTGGCTGGACGGCGGTGCGCTTCAACTTTCGCGGCGTGGGCGCCACGGCTGGCGTGCACGACGAAGGCCGGGGCGAGTTGCAAGACCTGCTGGCGGTGGTGGCGCAGGTGGCGCCCGCCGCCGAGGGGCAACCCCTGGCGCTGGCGGGGTTTTCCTTCGGGGCGTTTGTCACCAGCCATGCCCTGGAGGCCCTCTGGCCCACGCAGCGCGTGGAAAAGGCCGTGCTGGTCGGCACGGCCGCCAGCCGCTTCACGGTGGCCCCGGTGCCGCCCGACGCCCACCTGCGCACGCTGGTCGTGCACGGCGAGCAGGACGACACCGTGCCGCTGTCGGCCGTGATGGACTGGGCCCGGCCCCAGATACTGCCTGTCACAGTCGTCCCCGCGGGGGGGCATTTCTTTCACGGACAATTGCCGCTTCTGAAGAATCTGGTGGTCCGCCACCTGCAATCGGGCGCCTGAGGGGCGCCGCCCGGACTGGCTGCGGCCGTCCGCTGTCCTCCCTCTTCCGCCTTTTCCCCCACCCCTTTTTCGAGCCTTTTCAGCCCCCTCCTGCCCCATGAAACGAATCCTGTCTGCGTTGCGATCCCTGGCCGTCTTTGCTGCGGTGGCCCCGGCTGCCTTTGGCGCCTTTGCCCAGGCACCCCAGCCGCCTGAAATCGCCGCGCGCACCTATCTGCTGGTGGACGTCACCGCCAACCAGGTGCTGGCCGCCAAGGACATCGACGCGCCAGTGGAGCAGGCCTCGCTCACCAAGCTCATGACGGGCTATCTGGTGTTTGACGCGCTGCGCTCCAAGAAGATCGCGCTGGACCAGAAGCTGCCCGTGAGCGTGCGCGCCTGGAAGATGCCCGGCTCGCGCATGTTCATCGACCCCAAGATGCAGGTGCCGGTCGAAGACCTCATCAAGGGCATGATCGTGCAGTCTGGCAACGACGCCACCATGGCCCTGGCCGAAGGCGTGGGTGGCACGGCCGAGAACTTCGTCAAGCTCATGAACGACCAGGCGCAGGCGCTGGGCATGAAGGGCACGAGCTACAAGAACCCCGAAGGCCTGACCGAGCCCGGCCACACCACCACGGCCCGCGACCTCTCCGTGCTGGCCATGCGGCTGATGAAGGACTTCCCGGAGTACATGCACTATTACTCCACTAAGCAGTACAGCTACCCTGGCACCCCGGCATCGAATGGCAGCAACCGCAATTCGCTGTTGTTCCGTGACCCCACGGTGGACGGCCTCAAGACCGGCCACACCGCCGCTGCAGGCTACTGCCTGGTGGCCACGTCCAAGCGTGAATTCCCCGGTGTGGGCCAGCGCCGCCTGCTGTCCATCGTGCTGGGTGCCGCGAGCGAAAACGCGCGCGCGAACGAAAGTCAGAAGCTGCTGAACTGGGGCTACACCGCGTTCGAGGCGGTCAAGCTGTTTGACGCGGGCAAGCCCGTGGCGACCCCTGCCGTCTGGAAGGGCAAGGACAGCGTGCTGAAGATTGGCCGCGAAGAAGCCATCGTGGTCGCCGTGCCCGCAGGCAGCGCCGGAAAGATCACCACCCAGATCGCCCGCCCCGATCCGCTGGTCGCGCCCTACACCAAGGGCCAGGCCATCGGCACCCTCAAGGTCATGCTGGGCGACCAGTCCATCGGCGAAGTGCCCCTGGTGGCGCTGGAGGCGGTGGAGCAGGCCGGCATCCTGGGCCGCGCTTGGGACGCCATCCGCCTCTGGATCAAGTAACGCTGGGTTGCAGAAGTGAAGGGGCTACTTCTGAAACCATAGCTGGCTGCGCAGGTCTGGCAGGTGCCGGGTCTGGTTTTGGCCTCCTTTTGGCGGCCAGCGCCTGCTAGTCATCGCGGCCGCAGCAAGTGCCCTTGGTCGCCACAAGCCGCAGCAGGCTTGCCTTTCGGGGGGCATCCTGCTACATTAGAAGGCTTTTCGGAATTTCCGAAGGGATTCACGTTTTCGCTTTCACGAAGCAAATTCACGTTTAGGGACGTATTTCATGCCAACCATTAATCAACTGGTCCGTCAGGGGCGCGAGGTCGAAAAGACCAAGTCCAAGAGCCCTGCGATGGAAAACTCTCCACAGCGCCGTGGCGTGTGCACCCGTGTGTACACCACGACGCCTAAGAAGCCTAACTCCGCTCTGCGTAAGGTCGCCAAGGTGCGCCTGACCAACGGTTTTGAGGTGATCTCCTACATCGGCGGTGAAGGCCACAACCTGCAAGAACACAGCGTGGTGCTGGTTCGCGGCGGTCGTGTCAAGGACTTGCCTGGTGTGCGTTACCACATCGTGCGTGGTTCGCTGGACTTGCAAGGCGTGAAAGACCGCAAGCAAGCCCGCTCCAAGTACGGTGCGAAGAAGCCAAAGGCCAAGTAAGCCCTGGCCTTCTGGTCTGAAAAATTTTCGGTGCTGTTTTTCCGCGTGGCGCGGAGTTGCAGCGTAGTGACCCCAAACGCAGGTGTTCTGCGCGGGTCGAGTAAGTGGGAGTCCAGAGATTGGCTCTCGCGGTGTCTGAAAAGATGCCAACTGAAGCAAAGATAGAGGTAAAAAATGCCACGTCGTCGCGAAGTCCCCAAACGTGAAATCCTGCCGGATCCCAAGTTCGGCAATGTAGAGCTGTCCAAATTCATGAACGTGATCATGGAAGGCGGCAAAAAGGCTGTTGCAGAACGCATCATTTACGGTGCCCTGGAACTGATCGAGAAGAAGCACCCCGATAAGGACCCTCTGGAAGCCTTCACCGTTGCCATCAACAACGTGAAGCCCATGGTGGAAGTGAAGTCCCGCCGCGTCGGCGGTGCCAACTACCAGGTGCCCGTGGAAGTGCGTCCTGTCCGTCGTCTGGCCCTGTCCATGCGTTGGATCAAGGAAGCCGCCCGCAAGCGTGGTGAAAAGTCGATGGCCCAACGCCTGGCCAACGAACTGCTGGAAGCCACCGAAGGCCGTGGCGGCGCCATGAAGAAGCGTGACGAAGTGCACCGCATGGCCGAAGCTAACAAGGCATTCAGCCACTTCCGCTTCTAAAACGCGGATTTGCCCTGATATAGGCCCAAGGCTGCTGGCGTTTTGCCTGCAGCCTTGTGTCGATTTCAGGCAGTCACAAAATTGACGGGCTTTCTTGCCAGTATGGCTGCCCGACACCCTCTCCAATACGACCCATCAAGGATCCACCATGGCTCGCAATACCCCCATCGAGCGCTACCGCAATATCGGTATCTCGGCCCACATTGACGCTGGCAAGACCACGACCACCGAACGTATCCTGTTCTACACGGGCGTGAGCCACAAGATTGGTGAAGTGCACGATGGTGCTGCCACCATGGACTGGATGGAGCAAGAGCAAGAGCGCGGCATCACGATCACCTCGGCTGCCACGACCTGTTTCTGGAAGGGTATGGACAATACCTATCCCGAGCACCGCTTCAACATCATCGACACCCCCGGCCACGTGGACTTCACGATTGAAGTGGAGCGTTCTATGCGCGTGCTCGACGGCGCCTGCATGGTGTACTGCGCCGTGGGTGGCGTGCAGCCTCAGTCGGAAACCGTCTGGCGCCAGGCCAACAAGTACAAGGTGCCTCGTCTGGCCTTTGTGAACAAGATGGACCGCACTGGTGCCAACTTCTTCAAGGTCTACGACCAGATGAAGCTGCGCCTGAAGGCCAACCCTGTGCCCGTCGTGATTCCGATCGGCGCAGAAGACACGTTCACTGGCGTGGTGGACCTGCTGAAGATGAAGGCCATCATCTGGGACGAAGCTTCCCAGGGCATGAAGTTCAGCTACGAAGACATCCCGGCCAACTTGGTGGAATCTGCCAAGGAATGGCGCGAGAAGATGGTGGAGGCTGCGGCCGAAGCCTCTGAAGAGCTGATGAACAAGTACCTGGAAGAGGGCGACCTTTCCGAAACCGAAATCAAGCTCGGCCTGCGTACGCGCACGATCGCTACAGAAATCCATCCGATGCTGTGCGGTACCGCGTTCAAGAACAAGGGCGTGCAGCGCATGCTGGATGCTGTGATCGACTACCTGCCTGCGCCGACGGATATTCCTGACGTGACCGGTACCGACGACGACGAGAATCCAGTCACCCGCAAGGCGGATGACGGCGAGAAGTTCTCTGCGCTCGCATTCAAGCTGATGACCGACCCGTTCGTGGGCCAGTTGACCTTCGTGCGCGTGTACTCCGGCGTGCTGACCAAGGGCGATACCGTCTACAACCCCATCAAGGGCAAGAAAGAGCGTATCGGCCGTATCGTGCAGATGCATGCCAACGAGCGCCAGGAAGTCGAAGAAATTCGCGCCGGCGACATCGCTGCCTGCGTGGGCCTGAAGGAAGTGACCACGGGCGAAACCCTGTGCGACGTGAACTCGCAGATCATTCTCGAGCGCATGATTTTCCCTGAGCCTGTGATTTCGCAAGCTGTGGAACCCAAGACCAAGGCTGACCAGGAAAAGATGGGTATCGCACTGCAGCGTCTGGCTGCCGAAGATCCATCCTTCCGCGTGAAGACCGACGAAGAATCCGGCCAGACCATCATCTCCGGCATGGGCGAGCTCCACCTCGAAATCATCGTGGACCGCATGAAGCGCGAATTCGGCGTGGAAGCCAATGTGGGCAAGCCCCAAGTGGCTTACCGCGAAACCATCCGCAAGACGGTGGAAGAAGCCGAAGGCAAGTTCGTGCGCCAGTCCGGTGGTAAGGGCCAGTACGGTCACGTCGTGCTCAAGATCGAACCCAACGAAGCCGGCAAGGGCATCGAGTTCGTCGACGCGATCAAGGGCGGTGTGGTTCCTCGCGAATTCATCCCGGCCGTGGAAAAGGGTATCAACGAAGCCGTCACGCAAGGCGTGCTGGCCGGCTACCCCGTGGTCGACGTCAAAGTCACGCTGCACTTCGGTTCGTACCACGATGTGGACTCGAACGAACTGGCGTTCAAGATGGCTGCCATCTTCGGCTTCAAGGAAGGCTGCAAGAAGGCCGGTCCGGTCATTCTGGAACCCATGATGGCCGTGGAAGTGGAAACGCCTGAAGACTACGCCGGTAACGTGATGGGCGACCTGTCCAGCCGTCGCGGCATGGTGCAGGGCATGGATGACATCCCAGGCGGTGGCAAGGCCATCCGCGCTGAAGTGCCGCTGTCGGAAATGTTCGGCTACTCCACGACCCTGCGTTCCGCAACGCAAGGCCGCGCTACGTACTCGATGGAATTCAAGCACTACAGCGAAGCACCTCGCAACGTGTCTGAAGCCATCATGGCAGCACGCGCCAAATAAGTAAGCACTTCGCCCGGGCCTTTCTGGTCCGGGCTTTGTTTTGTCTGCGATCCGGTGCCACTCTGTCCCCTGTGCGGAGTGAATCAGCAACCAGATGCAGACGTAAAACCACTACACAGGGATTGCTCTTTGGAGAATTGAAATGGCAAAAGGTAAGTTTGAACGCACCAAGCCCCACGTCAACGTGGGCACGATCGGCCACGTGGACCATGGCAAGACGACGCTGACGGCAGCGATTGCCACGGTGCTGTCCGCCAAGTTCGGCGGCGAAGCCAAGGCCTACGACCAGATCGACGCTGCGCCCGAAGAAAAGGCCCGCGGTATCACGATCAACACCGCTCACGTGGAATACGAAACGGCCAACCGCCACTACGCCCACGTGGACTGCCCCGGCCACGCCGACTATGTGAAGAACATGATCACCGGCGCTGCCCAGATGGACGGCGCTATCCTGGTGTGCTCGGCCGCTGACGGCCCCATGCCCCAGACCCGCGAACACATCCTGCTGGCCCGTCAAGTGGGCGTGCCTTACATCATCGTGTTCCTGAACAAGTGCGACATGGTGGACGACGAAGAACTGCTGGAACTCGTCGAAATGGAAGTGCGCGAACTCCTGGACAAGTACGACTTCCCAGGCGACGACACCCCCATCATCCGTGGTTCTGCCAAGCTCGCCCTGGAAGGCGACAAGGGCAAGCTGGGTGAAGAAGCCATCATGAAGCTGGCCGAAGCCCTGGACACCTACATCCCCACGCCAGAGCGCGCTGTGGACGGTGCCTTCCTGATGCCCGTGGAAGACGTGTTCTCCATCTCCGGCCGTGGTACCGTGGTGACCGGTCGCGTGGAACGCGGCATCATCAAGGTCGGCGAAGAAATCGAAATCGTGGGTATCCGCGACACGCAAAAGACCATCTGCACCGGCGTGGAAATGTTCCGCAAGCTGCTGGATCAAGGCCAAGCTGGCGACAACGTCGGCCTGCTGCTGCGCGGCACCAAGCGTGAAGACGTGGAACGCGGCCAAGTGCTGTGCAAGCCCGGCTCGATCAAGCCCCACACCCACTTCACGGCTGAGGTGTATGTGCTGAGCAAGGACGAAGGCGGCCGCCACACTCCTTTCTTCAACAACTACCGTCCCCAGTTCTACTTCCGCACGACCGACGTGACTGGCGCCATCGAGCTGCCAGCCGACAAGGAAATGGTCATGCCTGGTGACAACGTGTCGATCACTGTGAAGCTGATCAACCCCATCGCCATGGAAGAAGGTCTGCGCTTCGCTATCCGCGAAGGCGGCCGTACCGTGGGCGCTGGCGTCGTGGCCAAGATCATTGCTTAATTCACAAGCAGAACAAGGAACTTGCCATGTCCAAGCAAAAAATCCGCATCCGTCTGAAGGCGTTTGACTACAAGCTGATCGACCAGTCCGCTGCTGAGATCGTTGACACCGCCAAGCGCACCGGCGCCATCGTCAAGGGCCCCGTGCCCCTGCCTACGCGCATGAAGCGTTTTGACATCCTGCGTTCGCCGCACGTCAACAAGACCAGCCGCGACCAGCTCGAAATCCGCACGCACCAGCGTCTGATGGACATCGTGGACCCTACGGACAAGACCGTGGACGCCCTGATGAAGCTCGACCTGCCAGCCGGCGTGGACGTCGAAATCAAGCTGCAGTGATGCAGCAACGGCTGCTGTGAGGCGGGCTTGCCCGTCTTGCAGTGCCTGAAAATAACGCGAACTTGCTTGAAAAAGCAGTTCGCGTTATACTTTAGGGCTTCGCTCGATTTTCGCCTGTCAAACGGCGCGTATCGGTGAAGTTTTATTAACCTTCTTTCATGCACGCAAGCGAGAGTTTGCGGAAACGCTGCAGCCAATTGAAGTTGTGGCGGTGAGAGTTTTGGAGAAAACCAATGAGTCTGAGCAACTCCCTCGGGTTGCTGGGTCGCAAAGTGGGCATGATGCGTCTGTTCACCGATGATGGGGACGCAGTGCCTGTCACGGTGGTGGATGTGTCCAACAACCGCGTTACCCAGATCAAAACCCAAGAGAATGATGGCTACGTGGCCCTGCAGGTCACGTTCGGTTCGCGCAAAGCATCGCGCGTGACCAAGCCAGAAGCCGGCCACCTTGCCAAGGCAGGTGTGGAAGCCGGTGAAATCATCCAAGAATTCCGCGTGACCGCTGAAACCGCCGGCAAGTATGCCGCTGGTGCCGCTGTGCCCGTGGCGGATGTGTTTGCCGTGGGCCAAAAGGTCGACGTGCAAGGTACTTCGATCGGTAAGGGCTACGCCGGCACCATCAAGCGCCACAACATGAGCTCGCAGCGCGCGTCGCACGGTAACAGCCGTTCGCACAACGTGCCTGGCTCGATCGGTATGGCACAAGACCCAGGTCGCGTGTTCCCCGGCAAGCGCATGACGGGCCACCTCGGCGATGTCACCAAGACCACGCAAAACCTCGATGTCATCCGCATCGACGAAGCGCGTCAACTGCTCTTGATCAAGGGCGCTATTCCGGGCTCCAAGGGTGGGTTCGTGACGGTGCGTCCAGCGATCAAGGCCAAAGCCTCCAAAGGAGCGAACTAATGCAGCTCGAACTCCTGAATGACCAAGGCCAAGGCGCATCCAAGCTGGATGTTCCCGAAACCGTGTTCGGTCGTGAATACAACGAAGATCTGGTCCACCAGATCGTGGTGGCCTACCAGGCCAACGCACGCCAAGGCACTCGCGCCCAGAAGGACCGCGAGCAAGTCCGTCACTCGACCAAGAAGCCTTTCAAGCAAAAGGGTACGGGTAACGCACGTGCAGGTATGACTTCCTCGCCACTGTGGCGCGGGGGCGGTCGGATTTTCCCGAACATGCCTGACGAAAATTTCACGCAGAAGATCAACAAGAAGATGTACCGCGCCGGTATGTCTGCCATCTTGTCGCAGCTGGCCCGCGAAGGTCGTCTGGCTGTGGTCGACTCGCTGAAGCTTGACTCCCCCAAGACCAAGGTCCTGGCCGACAAGTTCAAGGCGATGAACCTGCAATCGGTGATGGTGATTGCCGACGAAGTGGACGAAAACCTGTACCTGGCTTCGCGCAATCTGGTGAACGTGCTCGTCGTTGAGCCCCGTTATGCCGATCCCGTGTCGCTGGTGCGTTTCAAGAAAGTGCTCGTCACCAAGGGTGCAATCGACAAACTCAAGGAGATGTTCGCATGAGCACACTCAAGTTTGACGAAGGTCGTCTGATGCAAGTGCTGGTCGCTCCCATCGTGTCCGAAAAGGCCACCATGGTTGCCGAGAAGTCCAATGCAGTGACGTTCAAGGTGCTGCAGAACGCTACCAAGCCCGAAATCAAGGCCGCTGTGGAATTGATGTTCAAGGTGGAAGTCAAGGGCGTTTCTGTGGTGAACACCAAAGGCAAGACCAAGCGTTTCGGCAAGACTGTCGGCCGCCGCGACAATGTTCGCAAGGCATACGTCACGCTGCAGCCAGGTCAAGAGCTGAACCTCTCCGGGGAGGCCGCGTAATCATGGCTGTCGTTAAGATGAAACCTACCTCGCCCGGCCAACGTGCCGTGGTGAAGGTCACGCGTGACCACCTGTACAAGGGTGAAGCGTACGCCCCCCTGCTGGAGCCACAATTCCAGAAGGCCGGTCGTAACAACAATGGTCACATCACCACCCGTCACAAGGGCGGTGGTCACAAGCACCACTACCGTGTGGTGGACTTCAAGCGCAACAAGGACGGCATTCCGGCCAAGGTTGAGCGCATCGAGTACGACCCCAACCGTACGGCCCACATCGCTCTGGTGTGCTACGCCGACGGCGAGCGTCGCTACATCATCGCTCCCCGCAACCTGGAAGTGGGCGCAACCCTGCTGTCCGGTTCGGAAGCCCCGATCCGCGCTGGCAACACGCTGCCTATCCGCAACATCCCCGTGGGTTCGACCATCCACTGCATCGAGCTCAAGCCCGGTGCCGGTGCTCAGATCGCCCGCTCGGCTGGTGCTTCGGCAACGCTGCTGGCCCGTGAAGGCGTGTACGCCCAGGTGCGCATGCGCTCCGGCGAAGTGCGCAAGATCCACATCGAATGCCGCGCCACCATTGGTGAAGTGGCCAACGAAGAACACAGCCTGCGCCAACTGGGCAAGGCCGGTGTGAAGCGCTGGATGGGTATTCGTCCCACGGTTCGCGGCGTGGCCATGAACCCGGTGGATCACCCTCACGGTGGTGGCGAAGGCCGCACCGGCGAAGGCCGCCATGCAGTCGATCCTTGGGGCAATCTGACCAAGGGTTATCGCACCCGTAACAACAAGCGCACACAGATCATGATCGTGTCGCGTCGCAAGAAGTAAGGGGTAACAGATGACTCGCTCTCTTAAAAAGGGTCCATTTGTTGACCATCACTTGCTGGCCAAGGTCGAAAAGGCCGTCGCCACCAAGGACAAGAAACCAGTCAAGACCTGGTCGCGTCGCTCCATGGTTCTGCCCGAGTTCATCGGTCTGACCATTGCCGTGCACAACGGCAAGCAGCACGTACCTGTCTATGTCACCGACCAGATGGTGGGCCACAAGCTGGGCGAATTCGCCCTGACGCGCACCTTCAAGGGTCACCCCGCTGACAAAAAAGCGAAGAAGTAAGGAACGACCATGTCTGAAACACGTGCAGTCCTCCGGGGCGTCCGTCTGTCGGTCGACAAGGGCCGTCTGGTCGCCGATCTGATCCGCGGCAAGAAGGTGGACCAGGCTCTGAACATCCTGAACTTCACGCAGAAAAAAGCTGCGGGAATCGTCAAGAAGGTTCTGGAGTCGGCCATCGCCAACGCCGAACACAACGATGGCGCTGACATCGACGAACTGAAGGTCAAGACCATCTACGTCGAACAAGGCACCACGCTCAAGCGCTTCACCGCGCGCGCCAAAGGCCGCGGCAACCGCATCAGCAAGCCCACGTGCCATGTGTACGTGACGGTTGGCAACTAAAGGCTCGGGAAGACTATGGGACAGAAAATCCATCCTACCGGCTTCCGCCTTGCGGTCAGCCGCAACTGGTCCAGCCGTTGGTACGCCAGCAACCGTGATTTCGCGGGCATGCTGGCCGAAGACATCAAGGTGCGTGAGTACCTGAAGGCCAAGCTCAAGAACGCGGCTGTGTCGCGTATCCTGATCGAGCGTCCTGCCAAGAACGCCCGCATCACCATTTACTCGGCACGTCCTGGTGTGGTGATCGGCAAGAAGGGCGAAGACATCGAGAACCTGAAGAAGGAACTCGCGTCGCGTCTGGGCGTGCCCGTCGCAGTGAACATCGAAGAAGTGCGCAAGCCTGAAATCGATGCCAAGCTGATCGCCGACAGCATCACGCAACAGCTCGAAAAGCGGATCATGTTCCGCCGCGCCATGAAGCGCGCCATGCAGAACGCCATGCGTCTGGGTGCCCAGGGCATCAAGATCATGTCGTCCGGCCGTCTGAACGGTATCGAAATCGCTCGTTGCGAGTGGTACCGTGAAGGCCGCGTGCCACTTCACACGCTGCGTGCGGACATCGACTACGGTACCTCTGAAGCCAAGACCACCTACGGTGTGATCGGCGTCAAGGTCTGGGTCTACAAGGGCGACACGCTGGGTCGTAACGACCTGCCAGCGGTGGAAACCCCTCGTCCAGACGAAGAGCGCCGCCCACGCGGTCCACGTCGTGATGGCCGCCCAGGTGGCGATCGTCCAGGCGCAGGCCGTGGCCCACGTCGTCCTGTCGGTGGCAACACCGCTCCGGCCGACGGCAGCGACAAGCCAGCGGAAGCTGGTGGCGCTGATAACAATGCCGTTAAGCGCGTACGCAAGGTCGCCGCGCCCGCTACAGCAGCGGACGGTAAAGGAGAATAAAGATGCTGCAACCTGCTCGCCGTAAATACCGCAAGGAGCAAAAGGGCCGTAACACTGGCGTCGCAACGCGGGGTGCCTCCGTTGCCTTCGGTGATTTCGGTCTGAAGTGCACCGATCGTGGCCGTCTGACGGCCCGCCAGATCGAAGCTGCACGCCGTGCGATTTCCCGTCACGTCAAGCGTGGCGGCCGTATCTGGATCCGCGTGTTCCCGGACAAGCCAATCTCTACCAAGCCCGCAGAAGTGCGTATGGGTAACGGTAAGGGCAACCCCGAGTACTACGTGGCCGAAATCCAGCCCGGCAAGATCGTGTTCGAAATCGTTGGTGTGCCCGAAGAACTGGCCCGCGAAGCGTTCCGCCTGGCTGCTGCCAAGCTGCCGCTGCGCACCACGTTCGTCAGCCGTCACCTCGGCGCGTAATTCAGGAGACCATGAAAATGACCAAAGCTACTGAACTGCGCCAAAAAGACGTTGCCGGCATCGAATCCGAAATCAAGGCGCTGCAAAAGGCCCATTTCGGCCTGCGCATGCAAAAGGCTACGCAGCAACTGGGTAACACCAACACGCTGCGCACCACCCGCCGTGATATCGCACGTGCCAAGACCATCCTTGCTGAAAAGCAAGCCGCCAAGTAAGGAGCCCATATGACGGAACCTAAAAAATCCCTCAAGCGCACCTTGATTGGCAAGGTGGTCAGCGACAAGCGTCAAAAGACTGTGACCGTGCTGGTCGAGCGTCGTGTGAAGCACGAGCTCTACGGCAAGATCGTTGCGAAGTCGAGCAAGTACCACGCCCATGACGAAAATGGCGAATACAAGCTGGGCGACGTGATCGAAATCACCGAAAGCCGTCCGCTCTCCAAGACCAAGAATTGGGTGGCTACCCGCTTGGTGCAAAAGGCCGGCCTGCTGTAAGCAGCTGTCCATGCCTGTTCCGGGGGCGCAAACCCCTGGGCAGCAAGGCCCTTCAAAACGACCCACAATGTGGGTCGTTTTGCTTTGTGGGCCTCCTTTTTTTTATGCGCACGGTGCACGGCACAGTGTCCAGAAGGAGCGTCCCGAGGCATGGCGTTCTCGGGTTTCCAACAGCCCATCCCAACATCCCTAGGAGAAAACAATGATCAAAGTCGGTGATACCCTGCCCGCAGCCACGCTGATGGAATATTCCGAAGTCGAGGGCGAAGGCTGCAGCATCGGCCCGAATCCCGTGGCGGTGGACAAGGCCACGGCGGGCAAGACGATTGCCCTGTTTGCCTTGCCTGGTGCCTTCACGCCCACCTGCTCGGCCAAGCACGTGCCTGGCTATGTGGAGAAGGCTGCCGAGTTCAAGGCGGCTGGTGTGGATGAGATCTGGTGCGTGAGCGTGAACGATGCGTTCGTGATGGGTGCCTGGGCCCGCGACCAGAAGACCGATGGCAAGGTGCGCATGCTGGGCGACGGCAGCGCCGCCTTCGCACAAGCCACGGGCCTCACCCTGGACCTGACCTCCAAGGGCATGGGCCTGCGCAGCAACCGCTATTCCATGCTGGTGCGCGATGGCAAGGTGGTGACGCTCAATGTCGAAGCGCCTGGCAAGTTTGAAGTGAGCGACGCGGACACCCTGCTGGCCCAGGCCAAGGCTGCGTGATGCGCTGCTGATCGCTATTGAATTAATAGCTGCTAGCGCATGTGCATCCTGCGCTAGCGCCTCAAGTGGTCAAAAAATATCGACCTTGAGGTAATGTGCCCCGGGTATGGGGTTGTGGTAGTAGGGCGGGATTTCTTCGAAGCCCAGATCGGTGTACAGCGCGCGGGCCGACTCCATGTCATCCAGGGTGTCGAGCAACACGCAGGCGTACCCCGCCTGCCGCGCCCGGTCCAGCATGGCTTCGGCCAGCTCGCGGCCCAGGCCAAAGCCCCGAAACGCCTTGCGCACGTACAGCCGCTTCATTTCGCTGGCATTAGGGTAATCGGCGTTGTCCAGCGGGCGCAGGGCGCAACAGCCGGCCAGCGCGCCTTCGACTTCTGCGACCAGCAGGGCGCCACGGGGTTCAGCGTAGTCGCCAGGCAACTGTGCCAGTTCGGACTCAAAGTCCTGAAAACACAGATCCACGCCCAGCGTGCTGGCGTACTCGCGAAAAATGTCTCTGACCGTGTCCCACTCGGCGGCCGAGGCGGGGGTTCTCAGGGAGATAGAGGGCTTGTCCAAAGCGCGGGGCATGCAAACGACGGAGCCGCCAGTGTAGCGACTTCGCTCAGCGCACCGGTGTCGCCGGCAACACGAACCTCGGCATGTGCCCAGCGGGATGCGCTCCATGGCCAACGGCCGTCTGCCTTTTGAGGCCAAAGAGAGGCCGAAAAGCATCAATGCGGTGACCCCCATGGCCAAGCAGCCCAGGCTCCGGACTTTTGCCGAAGAGCCGCAAGCAGAGTCCGTCAAACTTGCGGCCCCTGGATGGATTCCTTAGGCAACCCCAACCCGCTTTTTCCTGTTACCGCAGGCGCCTGCAAGGCCCGCCGCGACAACGCCCGCACAAAGTGAATCAGGGAGCAGGGGAGGTTGTAGTTGCTATGCTTTACGTAGCAATAAGAACAGATTCCACTAGCACAAGAGGCCAATTTCTCTCGAAATTGGCCTCTTGTATGTTCGCGGCGGGTTTTGGGGCAGAGGATCTGCGCGGCCCGTCAGGTCTCCGCCAACAGCTTCTCGATCAACTGGTGCAGTTCCGGGAAGTTGGGCGCACCCACATAGGTCTTCACGATCTCGCCCCGTTTGTTCACGATGAAGGTGGACGGCGTCAGGCGCACATCGCCCCAGGCCTTGGCCACGTTGCCGGTGTTGTCGATGGCTACCTGGAAGGGCAGCTTGCGCGTCTCGGCAAAGTTCACCACGTAGCTGGGCGGGTCGTAGCTCATGGCCACGGCCAGGGTGTCAAAGCCTTTGTTGTTGTACTTGTTGTAGGTGGCGATGATTTCAGGCATTTCGGCCACACAGGTGGTGCAGCTGGTGGCCCAGAAATTGACCAGGGTGACCTTGCCTTTCAGGTCGGCGGTGGATTTGCTGGAGCCATCCAGCAGCACGAAGGTTGATGCAGGCGCTTCGGTGCGGCCCGTGTCCAGGTACACATAGGCGCCCACAGCGGCAAACGCTGCCACCGCCACACCTGCTGCCCAATGTTTGATCGCCATGACTTCACCATCCATCCAAAAAAGACCCGGAGGGCCTGTTGCGCCCCACCCCGCATTGTGCCGGACTGGCCCATCCACCGCACCGAAACGCCTACGACACCCGTGCTGGATTCGATTCATCCTGAAAAGTTCGCCGTAAAACGCGCTGGACTGCCGACAACAGCCGCCCTGTCGATAATGCCCTGATGAAATGGACATTGACCGGGGCTGCAGCCCTTCTGATCGCGGGTTGCAGCCCCGCGCTGAACTGGCGCACCGTGCCGCTGCCCGAGGCAGACCTGACCGTCACCCTGCCGTGCAAACCCGACCAGGCCACCCGCACCGTGGAGCTAGCCGGTGCACCGGTGGAGCTGTCCATGGTGGGCTGCGACGCCGATGGTGCGACCTTTGCGGTGTCCCACGCTGCGTTGGCCGACCCCGCCCAGGCGGGCGCGGCGCTCACCCACTGGCGCACGGCCATGCTGGCGCGTCTGGGCGCAGGGGCGCAGGCGGGGGCCAAAGATGTTCCCTACGCGCCACGCGGCACCTTGCCCTTGCCGCAATCGGTGCGCACGGTGGCCCAGGGCCAGCGCCCCGATGGCAGCGCGGTCACGGCGCAGGCCGTGTGGTTTGCGCGTGCTGCAGGGCCGCAGGTGCGGCTGTACCACGCCGTGGTCTACACCGCCAAGCCACGGCCTGATGTGGCCGACCAGTTCTTTGCCGGCCTGGCGCTGCCATGAGCGGCAGCGTGTTGCCCCGGCGGGCCGCCGTCGTTGCCTTTCTGGCGTTTGCGTTTGCGTACTTTCTGTCGGCGCTGGTGCGCGCGGTTACCGCCACCCTGGCCCCGACGCTGGCCCAGGAGTTCTCGCTGCATGCGCGTGACCTGGGGCTGCTCGCGGGTGGGTACTTTCTGGGCTTTGCGGCCACACAGCTGCCTTTGGGCACCTGGCTGGACCGCCATGGCCCCAAGAGGGTTGCTCTGGGGTTTCTGGGCGTGGCCGTGATAGGCAGCCTGGTGTTTTCGGCGGCCACGGGGTTTTCGGGCCTGCTCGCGGGACGGGTGTTGTGTGGCGCAGGTGTCAGCGCGTGTCTGATGGCGCCCCTCACGGGCTACCGCCGTTGGCTGGAGCCCTTGGCCCAGATGCGGGCGAACTCGTGGATGCTGATGACGGGCTCATTGGGCATGGTGGCGTCCACGCTGCCTGTGCAGTGGGCGCTGCCGCTGGTGGGCTGGCGCCCGCTGTTCTGGGGGCTGGCGGTACTGATTGCGGTGGCCATGGGGGTCATCGCTGTCTGGGTGCCGCGTTGGGCGGCCGCAGGCGCGGCATCGCCCACGGCACAGGCCGGAACGGCCGAAGCGCCCCAGGGCTATGGCGTGGTGTGGCGAGACCCGTATTTTCAGCGCCTCGCCCCGCTGGGTTTCTTTTGCTATGGCGGCATGGTGGCCATGCAGACCCTGTGGGCGGGGCCGTGGATGCAGCGCGTGGCGGGCTACACCGCCCTGGAGTCGGCCACGGGCCTGTTCTGGATCAACATCTCCATGTTGTGCACCTTCTGGACCTGGGGCATGGTCAACCCGTGGCTGCTGCGCAAGGGGTTTGGTGCCGATCGGTTGATGGCCATGGGCCTGCCGCTGTGCCTCGTGGTGTTGCTGGGCATCATCCTGGCGGGGCCCCAGGCCGGGGGCGGCGCCTGGGCGTTGTTCTGCGTGTCGTGCACCTTCGTGTCGCTGTCGCAGCCTGCCGTGGCCATGGCGTTTCCGCAGGCGCTGGCGGGGCGCGCGCTGTCGGCCTACAACCTCGTGATTTTTGCAGGCGTGTTTGTGGTGCAGTGGGGCATTGGCCTCGCGGTGGACGCCTTCGATGCCGCCGGGCTGGCCACCGTGCCGGCGTTCCAGGCAGCCATGGCGGTGTACCTGGCATGCAACGCGAGCGCCTACGCGTGGTTCCTGCTGCGGGGGCGGCGCCATAATGTGCTGCCCATCCCCACACCATGAAGACCTGCGCAAACATCGATGCAACCACCGGCAGTGCCTTCCTCGCCGGCCCTTCGTTGCTGCCCGGTGTGGCGTAAGTCGTGACCATGACCCCCACCAGCATCCTCATCATTGCCCACGCCCCGCTGGCCCACGCGCTGCGTGAATGCGCATTGCATGTCTTTGCCGACTGCGGCAGCAGCGTGGCTGCGCTCGATGTGCAGCCCAACCAGCCCCCCGAAGAATCGCTGGCCCAGGCGCGCATCATGCTGGACCAGCTGGGCACCGACACTACTCTGGTGCTGACCGATGTGTTTGGCGCCACGCCCTGCAATGTGGCGCAGCGCCTGGTGGATGGCGTGCGCTCGCGCCTGGTGACGGGCGTCAACCTGCCCATGCTGCTTCGCGCCGTGAGCTACCGGGCCGAGCCGCTCGACTCCGTGGTGACCCGCGCCGTCGTGGGGGGCACCCAAGGGGTTATGCAGGTGGCCATTTCCGCACCGCAGAACCAGAACCGCCGTAACCGACATGATCAAGACCCGTACGACCATCAGCAATAAACTGGGCCTGCACGCCCGCGCATCGGCCAAGCTCACCAAGCTGGCCGGCAGCTTTCCGTGTGACGTTTTCATGAGCAAGGGCGAGCGCCGCATCAACGCCAAGAGCATCATGGGCGTGATGATGCTGGCCGCCGGCCTGGGCTCTGAGGTGGAGCTGGAAACGAGCGGCGACCGCGAGCAGGAGGCCATGGACGCTCTGCTGGCGCTGATTGCCGACAAATTTGGCGAGGGTGAGTGAGCCTGCCAACCCCGCCAGCCCCGCCAGCCCCCTTGAACCCTTGATGACACCACCATGACCTTCTCCGTCCACGGCCTCGCAGTTGCACGCGGCATCGCCATTGGCCGGGCCGTGCTGGTGGCGTCGAGCCGCGTGGACGTGGCGCACTATTTTGTGGAGCCAGAGCAGGTCGAGGGCGAGATCGAGCGCGTGCGCCAGGGCCGCAATGCCGTGGTCGAGGAGCTGCAACGCCTGCAGACCGACATGCCCGCCGACGCGCCGCACGAGCTGACCGCGCTGCTGGATGTGCACCTGATGCTGCTGCAGGATGAGGCCCTCACCGGCGGCGTCAAGCACTGGATCACCGAGCGCCTTTACAACGCCGAGTGGGCGCTCACCACCCAGCTCGAAGTCATCGCGCGCCAGTTCGACGAGATGGAGGACGAGTACCTGCGCGAGCGCAAGGCCGACCTGGAGCAGGTGGTGGAGCGCATCCTGCGCTACATGAAGGGCGTGGCCAGCCCCGTGGCGCCCCCGGCAAGCAGCCCGCGCCGCAAGACGCAGCAGGACCTGCTGCTGGACGACACGGTGGATGTGCCGCTGGTGCTCGTGGCGCACGACCTCTCACCCGCCGACATGCTGCAGTTCAAGCAAAGCGTGTTCGCGGGCTTTGTGACCGATGTGGGCGGCAAGACCAGCCACACCGCCATCGTTGCGCGCAGCATGGACATCCCCGCCGTGGTGGGCGCGCGCGCCGCCAGCCAGTTGGTGCGGCAGGACGACTGGGTCATCATCGACGGCGATGCGGGCGTGGTCATCGTCGATCCGTCGCCCATCATCCTGGCCGAATACGGATTTCGCCAGCGCCAGGTCGAGCTGGAGCGCGAGCGCCTGGCGCGCCTGCGCCACACACCCGCCATCACCATCGACGGCCACAAGATCGAGCTGCTGGCCAACATCGAGCAACCGGGTGATGCCGCCGCGGCCGTGCGCGCCGGGGCGGTGGGCGTGGGGCTGTTCCGCAGCGAATTCTTGTTCATGGGCAAAACGGGCAACCTGCCGGGTGAAGACGCGCAGTACCGCGCCTACTGCGAGGCCATCGATGGCATGCAGGGCCTGCCCGTCACCATTCGCACCATCGATGTGGGAGCGGACAAGCCGCTCGACCACAAGAGCCACAAGGACGGTTACCTGAACCCCGCGCTGGGTCTGCGCGCCATCCGCTGGAGCCTGGCCGACCCCGCCATGTTCCGCACCCAGCTGCGCGCCGTGCTGCGTGCGGCGGCGCATGGCAAGGTCAACCTGCTGTTCCCCATGCTGGCCCACACGCACGAGATCCAGCAGACCCTCGCGCAGGTCGATCTGGCCCGGGGCGAGCTGGATACGCGTGGCGAGCCCTACGGCCCGGTGCAGCTGGGCGCGATGATCGAGGTGCCCGCCGCCGCGCTCATGGTGCGCACCTTCCTCAAGTATTTCGACTTCCTCTCGATCGGCACCAACGACCTGATCCAGTACACCCTGGCCATTGATCGTGCCGACGAGGCTGTGGCCCACCTGTACGACCCGCTGCACCCCGCCGTGCTGCGCCTGGTAAGCGATGTGATCGCCGAGGGCGAGCGCCAGGGCAAGAGCGTGTGCGTGTGCGGTGAGACGGCGGGCGACGTCAGCATGACGCGGCTGCTGCTGGGCCTGGGCCTGCGCAGTTTCTCCATGCACCCCGCGCAGATCCTGGCCGTCAAGCAGGAAGTGCTGCGCGCCGACACGCGCAAGCTCGCGCCCTGGGCGCAGCAGGTGCTGGAAGGCGACGAGCCTGCCGTGCTGCTGACGGCATGAAGGTCGTTGATTACTTCAAAATTGATAGCTGCTAAGGCATATTAATCGGGCGCTATCGGGCGATTTGGTCGAGTTTTGTGCGTCAGCGCGCCCGCATCCCCATCACGGCCGCGCTGATGATCATCACCGTGGCCAGCGCAATGCTCCAGGTGAAGGTGCGTCCGCTCACCAGAATCAACAGCGCGGTGGACGCCAGCGGCGTGATGTAGCTCAGGATGCCGATGTGCCGCGCGTCCCCCAGCTTGAGCGCCTTGTCCCACATGAAAAACGACGCCCCCAGAGGCCCCAGGCCCAGCACGGCCAGCAGCCCCCAGTCGCGCGGCTGCAGCGCGACGGCGGGCTCCAGGAGCGCATGGCACAGCAGCGACAGCACGCCCGACACCAGTCCGAACAGGCCAATGGCCGTGGTCGGGAAGGCCGCCACGCGCTTGGTCAGGAGCGAGTAGGTGGCCCAGATGAAGGCCGCCGCCAGCGCGGGCAGATAACCCCAGGCCAGCGCCCCGCTCAGCTCGCGCCCGCCTGCAATGGCGATGGCCGCACCCCCAAAACCCAGCAGTGCCGCCAGCACATGCGGCAGGCGCAGGGCCACGCCGGGCAGCACCACAGGTGAGAGCACCACGATGAACAGCGGCCACAGGTAGTTGACCAGGTTGGCCTCGACCGGAGGCGCATGGCGCAGCGCGATGAACAGCAGGAAGTGGTACGCAAACAGGCCGTACACGCCCAAGGCCAGCGTGCGCAGCGGGATGCGCCACTGCGACGGGTCACGCAGCACAAACGGCCAGGCCGGCACGCTGCCGATGATGAGCGCGATCCCCGTGAGCAGGAAGGGCGGAATGTGGGTGAGGGACACCCCCAGTGAAGCGAGAGAAGCCCATAGCGCAATGGCGCCCAGGGCATAGAGGTTGGCTTGCATGGGCGCACTGTAAACGTGCCAGGCATCGCGCAACGATGGTCGGTCGTCGCCATCCTGCGGTCTTGGAACAGGTCAGGGTGTGACCGGTCAGCCGCGGCGAAGGGCGGCCGTCAGGGCCGACGGCGAACGGTAGCCTGTGCGCCGGGCCACCTCTGCCACGGGCATGCCGCCCGAGCGCAGCAACTGGGCGTGTTCCAGTCGTTGACTGCGCAGCCAGGCCATGGCGCCCTGGCCCTGCTCGTCGCGGCAGCGGGCGGCGAACTGGCTCGGACTCAGGTGGACCTGCTGCGCAATGTCCGCCACCGACAGCGGCCGGTGCCACTGCAAGGCGGCCCATTGGCGCAGCGCTGCCCAGTCGATGGTGCGGCGGCGTGCGCCGGCATCCGCCGGGGCCGACCCTGGGGTGGAGTGGGGAAGGGGCTGCAACCAGGCCTCCAGCAGCAGCGCGGGCCCGTGGGCCAGGGCCAGAGGGCGACCCTGTTGCAGGGCGCTGGCAAGATACCGGGCCAGGGTGAGCGCAGGGGGGGGTGGGGTGGTCTGCAGTGCGGGGCCGGTGCAGTGCCTCCAGCCCATGTCGCCGCTGTCCAGCACCAGGCAAAGGCTGCCGCCAGTGGCCTCGAAGTCGTGGTGCGCACCCGGCGCAATAACGCAGCCGCCACCGGTGGGGACACGCATGCCGCGCCCGTCGATCTCCAGCTCCAGAGCACCAGCCAGGCCCAGCAGCACCTGGAAGTGGTCGTGGCTGTGGCTGCCGGGGGAGGGGCCGTACCGGCGCAGCGAGAGCGAGCCGGTGTTGTCCATGGCGATGGTCGCGTCGTGGCGGAGAGCGGGCTTACACGCCGGCCGCGTGCGCCTGCTGGTCGGCGTGGTAGCTGCTGCGCACCATGGCACCCACGGCAGCGTGGCTGAAGCCCATCTTGTAGGCTTCTTCCTCGAACATCTTGAAGGTGTCAGGGTGTACGTAGCGGCGCACGGGCAGGTGGCTGTTGCTGGGTGCCAGGTACTGGCCGATGGTCAGCATGTCGATGTTGTGCTCGCGCATGTCGCGCATCACCTGCAGGATCTCTTCGTCCGTCTCGCCCAGGCCGACCATGATGCCGCTCTTGGTCGGCACGTTGGGGTGCAGCGCCTTGAACTTTTTCAGCAGATTCAGGCTGAACTGGTAGTCCGAACCGGGACGCGCTTCCTTGTACAGGCGGGGTGCGGTCTCCAGGTTGTGGTTCATCACGTCCGGAGGCGCCGCCTTCAAAATTTCGAGCGCGCGGTCATCGCGGCCGCGGAAGTCCGGCACCAGAATTTCAATTTGCGTTTGGGGCGACAGCTCGCGGATGTTCTGGATGCATTCCACAAAGTGGCCGCTGCCGCCGTCGCGCAGGTCGTCGCGGTCCACGCTGGTGATCACCACGTACTTGAGCTTGAGCGCGGCAATCGTCTTGGCGAGGTTCAGCGGCTCGTCCTTGTCGAGCGGGTCGGGGCGGCCGTGGCCCACGTCACAGAATGGGCAGCGGCGGGTGCATTTGTCGCCCATGATCATGAAGGTGGCCGTGCCCTTGCCAAAGCACTCGCCAATGTTGGGGCATGACGCTTCTTCGCACACGGTGTGCAGCTTGTGCTCGCGCAGGATGTCCTTGATCTCGTAGAAGCGCGTGGTGGGGCTGCCCGCCTTCACGCGGATCCACTCGGGCTTCTTGAGCACTTCGCCTTGCTCCACCTTGATCGGAATGCGCGACAACTTGGCCGCAGCCTTTTGCTTGGCCAGCGGGTTGTAGGCTTCGGTGGATTGCGCTTCGCGGACGACTTCAGGGGTGCTCATGGCAGTAGGCAGAGTTCAGGGAGCCAACCGGATGCTGAGCTGCTGGCCCAGCACCTGCGCGGCTTCTTCCCAGGTGGTGTGGACCCCGATTGTAGAAAGGTCCACCGTTTTCAATCCTGCGTAACCGCAAGGGTTGATGCGGCCGTAGGGCTCCAGGTCCATGTCCACGTTCAGCGCCACGCCGTGGTAAGTGCAGTGCCGGCTGACCTTGATGCCGAGCGCTGCGATCTTGCCCAGGCCTTCGAAATCAGGCGCTGGCACCTCAGGGCCCATGCGTTTTTGGGGGCGCTGGGGCAGCATGGCGTGGCTTTGTGGGTCATCCAGGCGCACATAAATACCGGGTGCGCCAGCGACCCGGTGGCCGGTGATACCGAAGTGCGCCAGCGTACGGATCACGGCCTCTTCAACGCGGTAGACGTATTCCTTGACGAAATAGCCCGCACGCTGCAGGTCGATCAGCGGGTAGGCAACGACCTGGCCCGGGCCGTGGAAAGTGACCTGCCCCCCTCGGTTGGTGGCGATCACGGGTATGTCGCCTGGGTGGAGCAGGTGATCGCTTTTGCCTGCAATGCCCTGCGTGTACAGCGGGGTGTGCTCGCAAATCCACAGCGCATCCGCGTCCGAGGGCGTGCGGGTGGCTGTGAAGTCCTGCATGGCTTGCACGGTGCCGGCGTAGTCCACGCGGCCCAGCAGGCGGATGTCAATCGTCATGGCGCAATCTGCAGGGGGCGGTTACAGCACCACTTTCACCAGGGGGTGCGAGGACAGCGCGCGGTACAGGTTATCCAACTGCTCGCGGCTGGTCGCCGTGATGGTGATGGTTACTCCGAGGTAATTGCCCGCGCGGCTGTCGCGCAGTTCAATGGTGGCGGCGTCGAAAGTGGGGTCGAACTGGTGGGCCAGTTCGGTGATGGCATGCACGAACCCGTCCACCTTGGCGCCCATGACTTTGATCGGGAACTTGGAGGGGTATTCGATCAGCGAGTCTTTGCGCGGATCGGTGGTGTGTGTGTCAAGGCCATTGGCGGGTGGCGGACTGGAGGATGTCATGGTGGAGTTCGGTGGGTGGGATGCTGCGGATTCAATAGCTGACAGGGCGCTGTCATTGTGCGCCTGGGGGGCGCGGAGGGGTTTTGGGCAGGGTGTTCATCGCGCGCCAGATCGGTGCGTTGTTCGTGCTTTGTGAGGCGCTTCAGCCGTTGGCTGGTCACCACAACAGTGCATGCGCGCTCGATGGCTCCGGGCGCGTTTGCGGGTTTTTGTCTAGAGCCATGGGTTTTTACTTATAATTAGAGGCTTTGTAAAAGTTGCGGTCTGTAACGCGGGCGTCATTCATCAATGAAAACAATCCCGCCAGAGACTGAAACTGAGGCTGAAGAATCTGACTTCAAGCCCCTGACGGCCCAAGAGGCGCAGCAGTGGCGCAGTCGCCATCCGCCCCTTTCGGTGTGGAAGGTGGTGGCAGGTCAGGCGCTGGTCGGAATGCTGGTGGCCCTGGTGGCCTGGGTTCTGACGGGTAGGGCGGTGGTGGGCTGGTCTGCAGCCTATGGCGCCCTGGCAGTGGTGGCTCCGGCTGCACTGTTCGCCCGCGGTGTGTTGCGCCACAGGGCGTCATCCAATCCGCGGGCCGCCATGGTGGGGTTCTTTGGGTGGGAAATCGCCAAGATCATGTTGACGGTGGCGCTGCTGGCGGCGGCACCTCGGCTGGTGCCGGGCTTGAGCTGGATTGCCTTGCTGATTGGCATGGTGGTCGCAATGAAAACGTACTGGGTGGCGCTTTTGGTGCGGCCCGGTGTCCGAAAAACCGATTGATAGAGAGAAGAGTTGTCCGATGGCCGCAGAAGCGCACGCTCCGACTGCAAGTGAATACATCGTTCACCACCTGCAGCATCTTCAA